>JBILYN010000177.1:0-9546 GCA_044377715.1 Aquabacterium sp. | reverse complement strand
GCTGCAGGCACAACGGCTGCGCCCGGGCGACATGGACTTCCAGCGCCGGCTCTCGCTGGTCGATGAAAGCGGCGAGCGCCGGGTCCGCATGGCCCATCTGGCGATCGTCGGCAGCCACCAGGTCAACGGTGTGTCCAAGCTGCACAGCGACCTGCTGGTCGAGACCATCTTCGCCGACTTCGCCGCACTGTGGCCAGAGCGCTTCACCAACATGACCAACGGCGTGACCCCGCGGCGCTGGCTGGCCCTGGCCAACCCGGCGCTGGCAGCGCTGATCGATGTCCGACTGGGTCTTGGCTGGCGGCGTGACCTGGACCAACTCAAGGCCTTGCTGCCACTGGCAGAGGATGCCGGATTTCGCGAGGCTTTCCGGTCGATCAAGCAGCACAACAAACAACGCCTGGCCGCGCTGATCCACCGCTCGACCGGCATCACGGTCGATGCATCCAGCCTGTTCGACGTGCAGGTCAAGCGCATCCACGAATACAAGCGCCAATTGCTCAACCTGGTGCACGCTGTCACCCGCTACCGCGCGATCCTGGCCCAGCCCAACGCCGATTGGGTTCCGCGCACCATCGTCTTCGCCGGCAAAGCAGCATCGAGCTATGCCACGGCCAAGAACATCATCCGGCTGATTCACGACGTCGGACTGGTCGTCAACCACGACCCACGCATCGCCGACAAGCTCAAGATCGTGTTCATTCCGAACTATGGCGTCTCGGTGGCAGAAACCATCATGCCAGGGGCCGACTTGTCCGAGCAGATCTCGACCGCCGGCACCGAAGCCTCGGGCACCGGCAACATGAAGCTCGCACTCAACGGCGCCCTGACCATCGGCACCGACGACGGCGCCAACATCGAGATCCGGCAGAACGTCGGCGACGACAACATCTTCATTTTCGGCAAGCTCGCGCACGAGGTGGCCGCGATCCGCGCCGCCGGCTACCAACCGATGCGGCTCTACGAGGCCGACCCGCAGCTCAAAGCGGTGCTCGACTCGATCGCCGCCGGCGCGTTCTCACCCGACGAGCCGACGCGCTACCGGCCACTGATCGACAGCCTGCTGTGGGGTGGCGACCATTACCTGCTGCTCGCCGACTACCGCGCCTATATCGATACCCAGGCTCGGGTCGATGCGCTCTACCGTGACCCCGAGGCCTGGACCCGCCGGGCCATCGCCAACGTCGCGGGCATGGGCCCTTTCTCCGCCGACCGAACGATCCGGGCTTACGCCGAACAAATCTGGCGCGTGACGCCTCAGGCCTGAGCCCGCGATCCCGGCTTGGCACACCGTACGATGCATCCATGCTGAGCAACGAAGACATAGCCCTGATCCGCAACGGCCGCTGCGGCGATCCATTTGCACTGCTGGGGTTGCACCGGGACGCTCAGAACCAGGCCTGGGTGCGGGTATTCCTGCCCGGCGCCAGCGCGGTGACCGTGATCGGCGCCGCCGATTCGCGCCAGCTCGGCACGCTGCTGCGCCGCCACGCTGACGGTGTCTACGAAGGGCCGGTGGCGCTGGCCGCTGGCGACGTGCAAGCAGCCTACCGCCTGCACATCACTTGGGCCAATGGCCAAACCCAGATCGCCGAAGACCCCTATCGCTTCGGCCCCTTGCTGGGTGAGGTCGACGCCTGGCTGCTGGCCGAGGGCACCCACCTGCGACCGTACGAGGTGCTGGGGTCGACCCCTCGCACGCACGAGGGCGTGACGGGCACCGGCTTTGCCGTCTGGGCACCGAATGCTTCGAGCGTCAGCGTGGTCGGCGATTTCAACCACTGGCGTGGTGCCTGCCACCCGATGCGGCTGCGGCGCGAATGCGGTGTCTGGGAGTTGTTCATCCCGGGCGTGGCCAGCGGCGCGCGCTACAAATACGAACTGCACTCGGCCTTCGGCCAACGCCTGCCACAAAAAGCCGATCCGATGGCGCGCGCCGCCGAACTGCGCCCGGCCACCGCCAGCATTGTTGCGGCACTGCCCACGCTGGTGCCGCGCTCGGCCGCGCGCCAGGCCGCCAATGCGTTGGGTGCGCCCATCAGCATCTACGAAGTGCACCTGGGCTCGTGGCGGCGCAAGCCCGAGGACGGCAACGGCTGGTTGAACTGGGACGAACTCGCCGACACGCTGATCCCTTATGCCGTGGGCCTGGGTTTCAGCCACGTCGAGCTGCTGCCGATCAGCGAGCACCCCTTCGACGGCTCCTGGGGCTACCAGCCGCTGGGCCTGTACGCACCGACCGCTCGCTTTGGCGACCCAGCTGGTTTCTCGCGCTTTGTCGAACAAGCGCACGCTGCCGGTCTGGGTGTGATCCTGGACTGGGTGCCCTCGCACTTCCCCACCGACGCCCATGGCCTGGGGCTGTTCGACGGCACCCACCTGTACGAGTACGCCGATCCACGCGAGGGCTACCACCCCGACTGGAACACGCTGATCTGCAACCTGGGCCGCACCGAGGTTCGCAACTTTCTGATCGGCAACGCGCTGTACTGGCTGGAGCGCTTTGGCATCGACGGGCTGCGCGTCGACGCCGTGGCCTCGATGCTGTACCGCGACTACAGCCGCGAGGCGGGCGAATGGATTCCGAATGTGCACGGCGGGCGCGAAAACCTCGAGGCGATCAGCTTCTTGAAACGCCTGAACGAGGTGGTGGGCGTCGAGCGGCCGCAGGCCATCACGCTGGCCGAGGAGTCCACCGCATTTCCGGCGGTCTCGCGACCGACCTATGCCGGCGGCCTGGGCTTTCATTACAAGTGGAATATGGGCTGGATGCACGACACCCTGGCCTACATCGCGCGCGACCCCATCCACCGCAGCCATCATCAGGGTGAGCTGAGCTTTGGCCTGGTCTACGCCTTCAACGAGAACTTCGTGCTGCCGCTCTCGCACGACGAGGTGGTGCACGGCAAAGGGTCGCTGCTGGGCAAGATGCCGGGGGACCGCTGGCAGCAGTTCGCCAACCTGCGCGCTTATTACGGCTTCATGTGGGGCCACCCGGGCAAGAAACTGATGTTCATGGGCTGCGAGTTTGCGCAAGCGCGCGAATGGAACCATGACACCAGCCTGGATTGGCACCTGCTGGGCGACCCGGCCCACGCCGGCGTGCAGCGCCTGGTGGCCGACCTGAACGCCTTGCAGCGATCGCTGCCGGCGCTGCACCAGCGTGATTTCAGCGCTGACGGTTTCGAGTGGATAGACCATCACGACAACGCACGCAGCGTGTTGGCATTCGTGCGCCACGGCGAGGCGCCTGCCCACCCGGTGCTGGTGCTGTGCAACTTCACGCCCACGGTGCACCACGGCTTGCGCATCGGCGTTCCGCGCCAGGGCCAATGGGTCGAGCGGCTCAACACCGATTCCAGCCACTACGGGGGCAGCAACGTCGGCACGGTGGCGGCACATGCGCAGCACATCCCAGCGCACGGCCGGCCTCAATCGATCCTGGTCAAGCTGCCACCGCTGGCCTGCGTGTTCTTCGAATGGACGCACTGAGCGCCCCAAGGCCGACTGTCGCCGGCCGCCCCCCGTGGGGATCAAGCAAAGTGGCAAAGCCACATTTGCTTGAGAGCGCCCCAAGACCGGCCGAAGCCGGCCGCCCCCCGTGGCTCGCAAGCCTGATTGGCCTGACGCTGCAAGCTTCATGACACCACGATCGCTGGAACTCGAAGCCGGCCGGCCCTGGCCGATGGGCGTTCACTGGGACGGTCAGGGCCTGAACGTCGCCGTAGCCTCCAGCCATGCCGAAGCCATAGAGCTGTGCCTGTTCGACGCCAGCGGCAAGCTGGAAACCCATCGCGCCCGACTGCCCGCCCGCAGCCAGGACGTCTGGCACGGCTATCTGCGCGTCCAGGCGCAAGGACCGCTAGCCCACCTGGGGCGGCCAGGGCAGCTCTACGGCTTGCGCGCCCACGGTCCCTGGCGTCCCGACCGCGGCCAGCGATTCAACCCGCGCAAGCTGCTGCTAGACCCCTACGCCCGCGAAATCGTCGGGGACTTCCGCTGGGCCGAGGAGCAATCCGACCAGGCCGGTAGCCCTGCGCTACTGCCCGATCAACGCGACAACGCTGCCGGCGCACTCAAGGCCCGCGCCGTGAGCGATGACTTCGACTGGGGCGACGACAGGCCGCCGCGCACCCCGGTGGCCGACACGGTGATCTACGAGCTGCATGTCAAGGGCTATACCCGGACCCACCCCGACGTACCCGCGCAGTTGCGCGGCACGTTTGCCGGGCTGGGGCACGACGCGCCGCTGGCCCACCTGCAGGCGCTGGGCATCACCGCAGTCAGCCTGCTGCCGGTGCACTACTGGCTGGACGAGCAGCGCCTGGTCGAAAACGGTCTGTCCAACTACTGGGGCTACAACACCTTGGGCTTTTTCTGCCCGGCGCCGCGCTTGGCGGCCGACCCAGCCGATGCGCGCAACGAGTTTCGTCGCATGGTGCGCCGCTTGCACCAGGCCGGCATCGAGGTGTTGCTCGACGTGGTGTTCAACCACAGTGCCGAAAGCGACGAGGCCGGTCCCACGCTGAGCTGGCGAGGGCTGGACAACGCCGGCAGCTACCGCCTGCCGCCCAAGCACCGCGCTGGCTATCAGAACTACAGCGGTTGCGGCAACACCTTCGATATCCGGCAGCCGCGCGTGCTGCAACTGGTGATGGACAGCCTGCGCTACTGGGTCGGCGAGATGCATGTCGACGGCTTCCGTTTCGACCTCGCCCCGGTGCTGGGCCGCGGCGACCTGGATTTCGACCGGCAGGGGCCGTTTTTCTCAGCCATTCGCCAAGACCCGGTGCTGGGCCGGCTCTGGACTGACGGCAAGCTGATCGCCGAGCCCTGGGATATCGGCCCCGGCGGCTACCAGGCCGGCAACTTCCCCAAGGGCTGGCTGGAGTGGAACGACAGTTTCCGCGACACCATACGGTCGTTCTGGCTCGGCGGCGCGGTCACCAGAGGCCAATTCGCACAAGCGCTGGCGGGCTCGGCGCAACGCTTGCAGTCGCACGGGCGCGAGCCGGTGGAGTCGGTCAACTACATCGTCTCGCACGACGGCTTCACGCTGCGCGACCTGGTCAGCTTCGATTTCCGGCACAACGAGGCCAATGGCGAGAACAACCGCGACGGCCATGACCACAACCTGAGCTGGAACTGCGGCGCCGAAGGACAGACCGACGACCCCGAGGTGCTGATGCTGCGCGGCCGACTGCAGCGCGCGCTGCTCGCCACGCTGCTACTGTCCCAGGGCACGCCGATGCTGGCCGCTGGCGACGAGATCGGCCACAGCCAGTCCGGCAACAACAATCCCTACTGCCAAGACAACCCCATCACCTGGATCGATTGGTCCAAGGCCGACGCCTCGCTGCTGCGCTTGACCGCCAAGCTGCTGGCCTTGCGACGCCAATGGCTGCCGCTGCGCCCGACCTGGTACACAGGTCGGCCCGATACCCAAGGTCTGGCGGACCTGGGCTGGCTGCGGCGCAACGGCGCGCCGCTCACTGGCTGGGACTGGAACCAATCGGCATCGCGCGTGCTCGGCGCCTTGATCGGCGCACCCGGGCGCAACCCGTGCACTGACGGGCCGGGCGCAACACTGTTGCTGCTGCTGTTCAACGCCGAGGACCTAGACACCGAGTTCAGGCTGCCCGAGGGTGATTGGCGCTTGTTGCTCAACACGGCGGCCGACGACACCATCGATCCTCCGGCTGAAGATCAGCCATTGCCCACCGTCAGCGGCCACTGCGCGCTGCGCGCCCGCAGCGTCATGCTGCTGGCCGGTCAGCGGCCGTCCCAACCGAACCCTGGAGCCAGCACACCATGAGATTTCCCCGCGCCAGCGGCGTCTTGCTGCACCCCACATCCCTGCCCGGCCCGCACGGCAGCGGCGACCTCGGGCCGGCCGCCTACCACTTCGTCGACTGGCTGCACGGTGCCGGCCAGACGCTGTGGCAGATGCTGCCGCTGGGCGGCATCGGGCCCGGCGACTCGCCCTATATGAGCTCGTCGGCGTTTGCCGGCAACCTGCTGCTGATCGATCTGGTCGAACTGCAGCAGCGCGGCTGGCTGGACGCCGAGGCACTGTCAAGCCCGCCAGCCGCCAACGCCTGCAGGATCGACTTCTCGACCCTGGTACCCTGGCGAATGGATCGCCTGGCCTTGGCCGCAGCGGCCTTTGCCGACAGGTCCAACGCGGTCGACCAGGCCGATTTCAAAGCCTTTTGCGCCAGCCACGCCGACTGGCTCGATGACTACGCGCTGTTCATGTCGATCTGCGAGGCCACGCAATGGACCGATTGGCCGCTCTGGCCGACCGGTCTGGCGCGCCGGGAGGCCTCCGCGTTGGCGGCAGCGACACAGCAACAGGCCACCCGGATCGCCTTCTATCGGTTCTGCCAATGGTGCTTCTACCGCCAATGGGCGGCGCTGCGCCGCCATGCCCACAACAGAGGTGTTCGCATCATCGGCGACATGCCGATCTTCATCGCCCACCAGAGCGCCGAGGTCTGGTCGCGGCAAGACTTGTTCGAGCTCGACGACCAGGGCCTGCCAACGGTGGTCGCGGGCGTGCCGCCCGACTACTTCAGCCGAACCGGCCAACGCTGGGGCAACCCGCAGTACCGTTGGTCTGCCCATGCGGCCGAGCGCTATGGCTGGTGGGTGCAGCGACTGCGGCGAACCTTTGAGCTGGTCGACATCGTTCGCATCGACCACTTCCGAGGCTTTGCAGACTACTGGGAGATCCCTGCGGCCGAGCCCACCGCCGAGAACGGCCGCTGGCGACCAGGTCCGGGCCTGGCCTTGTTCGACGCGATCAGCCAGGCACTGGGCCCGCTGCCGGTGATCGCCGAAGACCTCGGTCTGCTCTCACCCGCGGTCAAAGCCTTGATGCAGGCCACCGGTTTCCCCGGCATGGCGGTGCTGCAGTTCGCTTTCGCCGGCGATGCCGCTGAGCCATTTTTGCCGCACAACCATCACCATCACAGCGTGGTCTACACCGGTACCCACGACAACGACACCAGCGTGGGCTGGTGGGCCAGCGCCACCGACCAGGAGCGCCACCATGCCCGTGCCTACCTGGCCACCGACGGCCACGACATCGCCTGGTCGCTGATGCGCGCTGCTGCGTCTTCGGTCGCTGACACCGTGGTGCATCCGATGCAGGACGTCCTCGCGCTGCCCAGCGAATGCCGCATGAACCTGCCTGGTGCAGCATCAGGCTGGTGGGTCTGGCGCTTCGAGTGGCAACAAGTCCACGCCTGGCATGGCCAACGCCTGGCCGAGATGACCCGGCTTTTCGGCCGCACGCCAGCGGCGACCTGAAGAAACTCCCGGCTCGCCAGATATCGGGAGCGCCCACAAAAAAGCCGCCCGAAGGCGGCTCTTAAAAGTTCGGGGTGAGCCGATTACTTGCTTGCGGCCGTTGCAGCAGCGCCAGCGGCAGCCGAAGCGGCAGCGTCAGCAGGTGCCGAAGCAGCCGATGCAGTGGCCGCCGGTGCGGGTGCAGCAACCGGAGCGGGTGCGGGTGCAGGAGCGGCTTCTTCCTTCTTGCCGCAAGCGGTCAAGGAAGCGGCAGCAATCAGGGCGGCGATCAGGATTGACTTGTTCATTGGTGTCCTCAGTGGGAAATGTTGATCAACAGTTACAGGTAACGGGACCCGACACATACGGTTTGAAGCCGACGCATCAAGAAACCAGACCCGGAAAGCTCGAGCCCTTCCGGGGCTAGCCAAAAATTATAGCAAAACCTAGGGAAGCTCCCTATTATCCTGGCTCATTGCCTGACCAATGAGACTGTAGCCGTTGCAAATAGACCGCAGATTGACCTCGCACCGCGGCGGTGCGTCGGTTTGCTGGATCGCACCACATTCACGCTTCGAGCGCCAGGCAGGCCTTGTTCAGGGGACAACGCGCACCCAACCCGCTTGCGCCCAGTCACTGAGCAAGCTGCGGGCCGAAGCGCCCAATTGCGCCAGCTCAGCAGCTTCGAGCCGCCGCCGATCCGCCAGTCCGTGCATCAACCGGGCGTCGCGCCCACTCGCCACAAAGGCCTCGCCATTGATAAAAACATGATGGTCGTCATAGACCATTCGGCTGCGCTGGTCCAACGCCACACCGCAGCCTTGAACCAGCGGCGAGCCCGCATCGAACCAGACCTGCGGTTTGGGCGCGCTCATCAACTGGCCCAGCGCCCGGGCCATGGCCTTGGGGTCGCGCAATGCACGCTGCAAGGCTTTGTCGGCAAACAAGCGCAAGCTCTCGGGCATCCGGCCCGGTGTCGCGGTGGCACCCTGGCCCGGGTCGCGGTACAGCGCATCGCCTGAGGCCGGGATCTCCAGGCCTTCAGCCAGTTCGTACAGCAACTCCTGCGCCAGCGAGGTGGCGGTCGCGGCCCGAAAACCGATCGAGCATGTCATGCACTCGCCTTCGGCCACGCCATCGTGGCCCCACAGCGGTGGCAGGTAGAGCATGTCGCCAGGTTCGAGCAGGTATTCCTCGGTCGGCAGGAAGTTGGCCAGCAGTCGCACCGGCCGGTCGGGCACCAGGCTGCGGTCAGCGACAGGCCCGATACGCCAGCGCCGCCGCCCCTTGACCTGAAGCAGGAACACGTCGTAGGAGTCGAGGTGCGGGCCGACACCGCCACCGTCGCTGGCGTAGGAGATCATCAAGTCGTCTAGCCTGACCTCGGGGACGAAGCGAAAGCGCTGCAACATTTCGTGGGCTGCCTGCCAGTGCAAGTCCAGGCCTTGCACCAGAATGGTCCAGTTCGGCTTGCTGATCGGCGGCAGCGCACGACGCCCGAACGGGCCGTGCCGCAGCCGCCAGCCACCGTCAAATTGGGTTAGCAAGCGAGACTCCACCCCGTCGGCACCCGCCAAGTCGAACAGCGCGCTGCGGTCTATCGGTGACTGCACCCCTGGCCAGGCCTGGCGCACGAGCAAAGGCTTCTTTTGCCAGTGACGGCGCATGAAGGCATCCGGGGACAAGCCCCCCAGCAATGGCAACGGTTGAGTGACATCCATCGCCCGGATTGTCGCTGTCGCGACGCGGCGCCACTGCGTCGCTGGTCAGCCCCTGTGCGATCATCTCGCGATGTTGATCACCGCACCCTGTGTCGTCAGCCTGACCTGGCATCTGGCCGATGCCCAGGGTCAGACCATCGACGATCTGACCGAGCCGCTGGAATTCTTTTTCGGCGGCCATGACCTGTTGCCCAAGCTTGAGGAATGCCTGACCGGCCAGCGCGCCGGCTTCGCCACCGACCTGCATCTCGAACCCGAGCACGGTTTCGGCGATTACGACCCGGCGCTGGTGTGCTTCGAGGACCGTGCACTGTTCCCGGGCCACCTCGAGCAAGGGATGCAGTTCGACGGCCTGCCCGAGGGCGCGGCCACCACCGGCATGAAGACCGACGCGATCTACACGATCACCGAGATCTACCCCTCACACCTGGTGCTAGACGGCAACCATCCGCTGGCTGGCATGGCGCTGCGCTTGTCGGTCAAGGTGCACGCAGTGCGCGAAGCCACCGAGGAAGAGGCAGCGGCGCAAACC
>JBILYN010000185.1:0-9242 GCA_044377715.1 Aquabacterium sp. | reverse complement strand
CCTCCTGGACCTCGGCCACACCTTGCTTGACCTTTTGCGGCGTCAGCAGGTTGATGCGGCCACATTGGTCGTCAGCACCAAAGTCACCCCAGTTCGAGCCCGGCGGACGGCGGATCCAACGCGGTTCGTTGGCTTCACTGGCATGGTTTGCTTCGGACATCAGTTCAACTCCTGTGGTAGCAAGAACGTGACAAAGCGCCCGACCGAGACGATCGCGCCTGCGCTGGGAGGCGATTGAACTTGGCCGGTGCGGCCTGCCGCCGCTGCATCCATCACAGGGTCTCCCGGGTGCCGAGGATCGCGGTGACCTGGCTAGACAGCACGCCGCCATTGCCATGCGCGAGCGCGAGCTTGGCGCCCTGCACCTGGCGTGCCCCGGCCGCGCCGGTGAGCTGCTGCACCGCCTCGACGACGGTGAACAAGCTGTACATGCCCGGGTGCACGCATGACAAGCCACCGCCATTGGTGTTGACGGGCAGCGCGCCGCCCGGCGCGATGCGACCGCCCTCGACGAAGCGGCCGCCCTCGCCTTTGGCACAAAAGCCCAGGTCTTCGAGGAACAGAATCGTGTTGATCGTGAAAGCGTCATAGAGCTCGACAACATCGATGTCGACCGGGCCGTAGCCCGACTGTGCAAAAGCCCTGGCCCCGGATTGCACGGCGCCGGTCACCGTCAGGTCGGCCATCGCCGAAATGTTCATGTGCGTCGTCTCGGCGGCGGCGCCCAGCAGGTAGACCGGTTGCGCGGCATGGTCGGGCGCGCGGTCGGCGCGGCACATCACGATCGCGGCCGCACCATCGGTCACCAGGCAGCAATCCCGCACCCCCAGCGGGTCGGCGACCCGGCGTGCGCCCAGCACATCGGCAATCGACAGATCCTCGCGCATGAAGGCCTCGGGGTTCTTCTGCGCCCACTTGCGCGCCGAGACCGCGACCTCGGCAAGTTGCTCACTCGTCGTGCCGTACTGGTGCATGTGGCGCGATGCCGCCAGCGCGTAAGCCGACACCGGCATCAGCGGCCGGTAGGCCGACTCAAAGTAAGGGATCTTCTGCGAGCTCACCAGCTTGCCTGCGCCCGAACGCTGGTTGCTGCCATAGGCGACGAGCGCGACATTGCATTGCCCGGTGGCCAGCGCGTTGGCGGCCCAGAACATATGGGTCAGGAAGGCCGAGCCGCCGGTGCGGTTGTTGTCGGTGATCTTGGGGTGGATGCCCAGGTACTCCGACAGCGACAGCCCGGACAGAAAGTCCTGCGGCAGGCCAACGAACAAACCGTCGACATCGGCCGGCGTCAGGTTCGCCTGCTTCAGCGCTTTCAGGCTGGCGTGCGCCGCCAGGTCGATCGACTCGAGGCCGGGCGCCTCGCCAATGCCATAGGTTGCAGCGCCAACGATCGCCGACTGTCCACGCGGAAACCCATCGTTCATCCAGACTCTCCTGAGAAGTATTGCGGCCGAGACCGGGTCAGCCCACCGGGTCGAAAACGACTAGCGGCGAATCGCCTTCGACGGCGATTCGCGCTTTGACACGCATGCCGATGCGCACCGCGTCGCTCGCCATCGACTCGACACGGCTCATCATCCGAGGCCCTTCATCGAGGTCGATCAACGCGACGTTGTAGCTCTGGGCCGGTGGGCGCTGGCGCATCGTGCTGGTGGCGTAGACCGTCCCGCCGCCCGAGGCCTCGACCCACTCCAGGTCGGTCGCGCCGGTCGCCGGTTCGGCCACCCGTGGATAGAACACGAAGCGCCCGCTGGAACGGCTGCGCTGGATCATGAACCGCCCCTCGGCCAGATGCTGCAGGTACTCGCGCTCAGGCAGCGGCGAGACAGTGGGGGTCGGCTCGGACATGTAGACAGCTCCGGTGTATCTTGGTGGGCGCTGTTCAGCATAGGCGGTGCAGCTCAGGTGGGCTGTCGCCTTCGGCTCAAGCACCGGTCGATCGATGCGAACAGGCTTCAACTCAGCAACTGCACGTGCAGGCCGGCCACCCGCAAGAACTGGGCATCGCCTGTCAAGAAAACGTGCTGGTCACCCAACTGAAGGCAACTGGCGGCTTGCAGACAATCCGGCGTGCGCAAGCCATGTTTTGCCCGGATCGCTGCCGCCAACTCCACCACGTCACGGCTCAGGTCTACCCACACCAGATCACTGCGGCCAAAGAAAGCATCGTAGGCCGCCAGCAACACTCGGTCATTGGATCTCATCGGCCCGACCCGGCACGCCAGCCAGCTCAACCGGCTCAGGGCCGCACCCAGTTGTGGATGGGCGGTGGCGATCATCGCCAATTTCTGCCGCACCCTCTTGACGAAGGGTTCCCTACCCTCGACCAGATAGATCAACGCATTGGCGTCAAAGAATGCAATCACCAAGCCCGCTCGGCGTTCAAACTGGCATCGATGTCGGCCTTGCTCCGCTTGCCGGCGGCGGGCTGCCCCAGCAACCACTGCACGGCGGTCAGACCGGTTTGTGCGGACTTGCCGTTGACAAGACGAAGGTATTCGTCTTCTGACAAAACCACGGCGGCGGGCTTGTTGTGCTTGACGATGTGCAGTGGCCCGCGGCGCAGGCCGTCTTCAATGGCCGCCATACCGCGGCGCTTGATCTCGGAAACGGTGACGGTGTTGTTCATGGCTTGAGGCTCTGCATACGGCTTTGCGCGATGTTTCAAATGATACCGTTTTCAGTACCGTTTGTGAAACCCCAAAAACAAGGCGTCGCCCAACACAGTGAAGGTCGGGCGGGCTTCGGCTCAAGCGCAGGTCGACCGAAGCCGATTGGCCGGCAATAGACGCCTGAGCGCCTCGAAGCCGGCCGCCCGAGGGGCAAGCAAAGTGGCAAAAACCACATTTGCTTGAGAACGCGAGAATGCCAGCATCGACTTGCAAGAAGCGCGCGAAACCCTCACCGCCCGAGATCGGACCACCCCAAATGAACAGCACCGAGCCTTCCGACGACTTGGCCACCCGCCGGCGCAAGATCCACGCCATGGGCGGCGAGGCCAAGCTGGCGACGCGGCGCGCCAGTGGCGTGATGAATGCGCGCGAACGCATCGCCGCGCTGTGCGATACCGGCAGCTTCAGCGAGATCGGCGAATTCGCCCGCTCCGCAAGACCCGAGGACCTGGACCGCACACCGGCAGACGGCATCGTCACCGGCTTCGGACGGGTCGATGGCCGCAACATCGCCGTCGCCTCTTTCGACCTGACCACCTTGGGTGCGTCATCGACGGTGACCAACATCCGCAAGCTTAATTTCCTCAAGCTCAGCGCGTCCAAGGCCGGCATCGCCTGCGCGTTCCTGATCGAGTCGGCTGGTGCGAGGATGCCCGACATCCAAGGCGCCGTCGGCATGGGCCGGGTCGGCCAACTCAACGCCACCAACCGCGACCGCGACGTGCCCTGGGTCTGTGCGGTGCTCGGGCCTTGCTATGGCATGGGCACCTGGTATGCCGTGCAGTCTGACTTTGCGGTGATGCGCCGCGACGCCACGTTCTCGGTGGCCAGCCCCAAGGTCACCTCGGTCGCGTTAGGCCAGGTGGTCACACCTGAAGAACTGGGCGGCTCGGACCTGCATGCCGACACCACCGGCCAGATCGACCTGGTGACCGACACCGATGCCCAGGCCATCGCCGCGCTGCGGCGTTTTCTGTCCTACCTGCCGTCCAATGCGCAGATGCCAGCGCCAGCGTCCGACGACCCGGTCAGCGCGCGGCCGGCGGCCGAGCTCGAGGCGCTGATTCCGCTGGCGCGCAACCAGATCTATGACGGCCGAAAGTTGGTCGAATGCGTCGCCGACATCGGCTCGGTGATGCCCTGGCGGCCGCGCCACGGCCGCGCGCTCGAGACGGCGCTGGTGCGTATGAACGGCAGCCCGGTCGGCATCGTCGCGAGCAATCCCTGGCCCAAAGGCGGTGCGATCGACGGTCCGTCCTGCGACAAGATGACCGAGTTCATCGTGCTGTGCGACAGCTTCAACATCCCGCTGGTGCTGCTGGCCGACACCCCCGGCTTCCTGGTGGGATTGAGAGCCGAACAAGAAGGCGTGGCGGGCAAGATCATGAACAACCTGCGCGCGCTGTCGCTCGCCACCGTGCCCAAGATCGCGGTGGTGGTGCGCAAAAGCTATGGCCAGGCCTACCTGAACATGGGCGGTGGCGTCGCCGATGTGGTGGCGGTGATGACCACCGGCGAGGTCGGCTTCGTCGACCCGGCGGTGGCCGTCAGCGTGGTGCACAACCTTCGAGCCCAGGACGGTGACGCCGAATACGAGTCGCTGATGAGCGACATGGTGGTCAGCAACTCGCCTTTTGAGCTGGCCGGCATGTTCGCCGCGCATGCGGTGATACGCCCCGGCGAGACACGCGACTGGGTGATCCGGATGCTCGACGTGTTCCAGCAGCGCTCGCGAGGCGGTGTCGGTGAGCATCGGCTGGCCACCTGGCCGACCAGCCTGTGAGCGCTCCAAGGGCCAGCCATCGACCCGATCTGATCGACAAGCAATGGCTGACTGGACCGGTCCATAGGGGTCTTTGCTGATCGACTTCATCAAGTCGCGAATTACACTGTTCGCGGTAGTATTTGATTCGGCCACACCCATGACAGCAAGCTCAATGATCGGCCTGCACCGAGCAAGGGCTTGAGTGAGCCACGTCTAGCCAATCGACCCGGGTCGGCTTCTCAATGGTGTGCGGCGGATCGCCATCCGCACACTGTGACGAGATCCAAGTTGACGTGTGATCGGGTCGCTGCCAAAGCCGGCAAGATTGAGCTAGGCGCCGTTGAAATTCGTCTTGTTGACAAGACACTGGGCAGCACGATTGACCCACCACCGATTGACCAAGGAGAGATGACGATGCAGGCTGCCAGGATTTTGCTGAAATGGCTGTGGCGGATCGAGGCCACAGTGTGTGTGCTGACGTTTTCACTGACGGCGCTAGCGCTGATGTCAGACGTGATTGGCCGAGAACTGTTCGGTGACGGCATCTTCGGCGCACAGCGCTTCGCCGTCTGGACCACCGCGATCTCCGGACTGCTGGGTTTCGCACTGGTCACCGCTGAGCGTGGCCATCTGCGACCACAGTTCGCCGACGGTTGGCTGCCCCGGGCGCTCGACCCGCACATGGACCGCATCGGTGATGTCGTGTCTGCGGCCATTTGTCTGTTTTTGGGCTACTTCGCCTGGAACTTCGTCGCGAGCTCGATGCAACTCGGTGAGCGCGGCATGGCCATTCCGATCCAGGTCTGGCCGATC
Source organism: Aquabacterium sp. (assembly GCA_044377715.1). Lineage (GTDB taxonomy): Bacteria > Pseudomonadota > Gammaproteobacteria > Burkholderiales > Burkholderiaceae_C > Pseudaquabacterium. The sequence goes on along the minus strand of JBILYN010000185.1, from coordinate 3,989 downwards.
CAGCTCGTCCTGCCGTGGATGTTCGGTTCATCGGCGCTTCGGCACATCGCCTTTGCCACTTGGCCGGCGCTCCGACCCGAGCCGAAAGAGGAGAATCTTTGATGACTTGGCTCATTCTTCTGCTGTTGATCGTCGCGCTGATAATGCTGCGGCAAAGCCTGGTGCTGGTGCTTGCAGTGGCCACGGCTTATGTTCACATGTTCATCGCCAAGAGCAAGATCGAATTTCTGATCCAAGACTTTTGGTTCACGGTCGATCGCGAGGTGCTGCTGTCGATACCGCTGTTCATGTTGGCCGGCAACATCATGTCGCGCGGCTCAATCGCCAAACGCTTGATCGGTTTCATGCAGGCTTTCACCGCGTCGCTACCGGGCGGGCTGGGCATCGCCTGCGTGCTGTCTTGCGCGGCTTTCGCGGCCATCAATGGCTCTTCGATCGTCACGATGCTGGCAATCGGCTCGATCATGTACCCGGCGCTGATCTCGCAGGGCTACAGCAAGAGCTATGCGCTCGGGTCGATCGCCTCGGCCGGCACGCTGGGCATCATCATTCCGCCTTCGATCCCGTTGATCCTCTACGGCATCATGACCGAACGCGACATCTCCAAATTGTTCGTCGCAGGCATCGGGCCGGGCTTGCTGCTGACCTTGATGTTCACGGTCTATGCGGTCACGGCGAACTGGAACACCGTGCGAACACCGTTCAAACTTGTGACCGCGATGAAGTCCTTCCTGAGCGGTGGCTTCGCACTGGCGTTGCCCTTCATCATGATCGGCGGTATCTACACCGGCAAGTTCAGCCCGACTGAATCGGCCGCTGTGTCGCTGGCCTATGCGCTGCTCATCGAGTTCTTCCTGCACCGCGATGAGGATGCCAAAGCAGCACCAGCAGGCGCGGGATTGGCGCAGAAGGTCTTGCACTACCTCGGCACCCGACAGATGAAGCCCAAGGCACTGATGGAAGTCATCTTGGAGACCACCAAGCTGCTCGCCACGCTGCTGCCACTGCTGTGCATCGCTGGCAGCCTGAACACCATCCTGGATCACTCCGGCATTCCCAAACAGATGGTGACCGCGCTGACCAGCTCGATCCAAGACCGCTGGGTGCTGATGCTGGGCATCAACGTCTTGCTGCTGATTGTTGGCTGCCTGATGGATGTGGGCTCGGCGATCCTGATCCTGGCACCGCTTCTGGAGCCGCTGGCGGTGGCCAAAGGTTTCGACCCGCTGCACTTCGGCATCATCATGATCGCCAACCTGGAGATCGGCTACCTGACGCCGCCAGTGGGGCTGAACCTGATCGTGGCGATGGCGGCATTCAAAGAGTCTTTCGGCACGATCTGCAGAGCGGTGATTCCCTTCATCGTGATCATGATGGTGTGGCTGGTGATCGTGGTGGTTTATCCACCTCTGTCGCTATTCCTGATCGGCAAGTGAAGCGCAGGGCGTATCGACCGCGTCACCACCCCATGAAACCTGATTTTTAGAAACGGCAGCATTGATCGAAGCCGTCAAGCGCTTGACCAGCGGCCCTCAAGGCCGTCCACCACACCCCAGAGGATAGAAATGAAGATACTGAAAAAGTTATTGCTTGCCGCCAGCTTCTCGGTGTTCGCGGCTGGACTTTCAGCCCAGAGCACTGGCGAGGTCTGGAAGATCGGCACCGCCGCACAGCCGGGCTCGGTGCTGCATGACATCGTGATGAAGTTCGTCAACGATTTCAATGCCAGCTCAGGACCAGAGCTCAAACTCGAGTACCTGTTCATCGGCAACGAGCAGGAGTTGCACCAGCAAGTGGTGCGAGGCCGCATCCAGGCCGGGGCTTCGTCGTTTGCGGGCGGCTCAATCACCGTGCCAGAAGGCGCTGTGTTCAACACGCCATACCTCTGGAAGAACGACGAAGAGCGGGCCTGGGTCACCGACAATTACGGCCTACCGCTGACCAAGAAGCTCTATGCCGAAAAAGGCATCGAACTGGTCCTGGTCGCTGACGTCGGCTGGAATGACATCATCTGCAAGACCGCCTGCCTGACGCCCGAGAGCGTCAAAGGTCAAAAAATGCGTGTGTCGCCGTCACCGGCCTCACGCGTCGTCTTCAAGCAACTCGGTGCCAATGGCGTGCAGATGCCTTTGACCGAGTTCTTTCCCGGCCTGACCAGTGGCCTGGTCAGCGGCGGCGATCTGCCCTTTCTCTACTACGTGACAACACCAGCCGCACAGAGCGCCCCGCACTATGTGATGACGCGTCACTACCACCATCCTTCGACCTTCATCATCAACAAGGGGCTACTCGACGGGTTGAAGCCTGCGATGCGCGACAAGATGCTCAAAGCGCTGCCTGATGCCAACTGGGCGCGCAAGCAGGTTGCCGACACCGAAAAGCCAAAGATGAAAGAGTTTGTCGCCAAAGGCGGATTCGTTCACGAACTCAGCGATGCGCAACGCGAGGCTTGGGCCAAGGTGATCCGGCCTGGCCAGTCTGAAATGGTGCAAGCCATAGGCGGCAAGGCACAAGCGGTGTTCGACGCGCTGGCCGAAGGCAAGAAGGTTTGGGCCGAGAAGCACGAAAAGAAGTGATGCCCTCAGCCCAGGACGGGGCTGGCGCACAATGACAAAGGGCGGCATCTTCGGATGCCGCCCTTTGCTTTTGCGCCCATCAACTGAGCGGCTTCGTCGCCTTGGTCAGCCGGTCCAGCCGGTCCAGCCGGTCCAGCCTGCCCAGTTCGTCAGCGAGGTGTGAAAAACGCTCAACCGACTGAGCCGACGCCAGTGAATCACTTGCTGGCGCGGGCCTTGAAGTCCTGCTTGCCCTTCTGAATCGCAGCCCACAACTCAGGTGCGGCGCCGCCAGCATCCTTGACCATCTGTTCCTGGTTTGGAATCACCAGCTTGGAAAATTCCGCGCGCTGGGCAACCGTCAACTCATGGATGACACCGCCCTTGGCCTTGAACTCATCCATCTTCGGCTTGACGCTCGCATCGACATCGCGACGCATGCGTGGTGTGTCGGGCACTGAGGCCTGCACCATCGCTTTTTGCTCTGCGCTCAAGGTATCCCAGAGGCGCTTGTTGATCACGAACGCTGACGGATGGTGCAAGTGTTGAGTGGTCACGTAATGCGGCGCGCTCTGAGCCGCGGGTGTCGTCACGTAATACGGGAACGGCAGATCAGCGGACTCGACCAAACCACTCTGGAGCGCTGGGAAGAGCTCGGACAGCGGCATCTGCACGCCATTGACGCCCAATGAAGTCCAGAAAATCTTCGAGGAAGTGGCCGGGCCCACCCTAACCTTCATCCCCTTGAAGTCAGCCGGGGTCAGGCAGGCTTTCTTGCAGACCACATCGTTCCAGCCGACCTCGCTCACCCCCAGCAAGACGATGCCCTTGGCCTCATAGATCTTCTTGAGCACCGGCAGCGCATAGTTGTCGGTGACGAAATCGCGTTCGGCTGCGCTGACCCACAGGTAAGGCGTTGTCAACAGTCCCGCCTCGGGAATGGTTGGCGAGATGCCGGCCATCGAGATGCCCGCCACTTCGATACGTCCGCGCACGACCTGCTGCGCGATCTCCTGTTCGCTGCCAATGAACAAGCGGTCGGCAGTGATCGCGCCCTTCGATCCGCTGCTGATTTTTGACACGATCTCGTCGACGAATACGATCAACGGCGAACCCGGTTGCGCAGCCGAGGCGACCTTCCAGTTCTGCTGAGCCTGCGCGGGGTGCTGAGACAGTGCGAACAGCGCGCTGGCGCCGAGGATGAGAGATGCAAGTTTCATAAGGTTCCTTGTGCCTGCAAAAATCGGCAAGTTGGTGTGAGTGAGAAAGACCGTCCTGGTAGGTCTGGCCGACAACCCAGGCGCAGCAGGTACGGGTCTGCGAAGCAAGCAGGCTGACCAGTGCATTCACCGTGACGGTCAGAGACTTGGTCACCCGGCAATGAATCGCCCGCCGCCGCTGATGACGATACACGAATTTGAAATTCTTGAGCCA
>JBILYN010000020.1:0-28927 GCA_044377715.1 Aquabacterium sp. | reverse complement strand
GGATAGGTGAACGGCAGGTGGCGGTAGACCGGCGCGGCAAAAGTCCCGGCATCGAGACAGACGATCGCATCGGCCGGCAGGCTCGCGTCTAGCCTGGCGACCAGGTTGACGAAGGGCACGCCATCGGTGGCGACAGCGCGCGCTGCGGGCCAGGCGGCGATGCGGTCGTGGATGCTGCGCAGGTTGCTGACCCAAGCGCTGCGCTGCGGCAACACCACAGCGCCGTCGATCGCGGCCAACGCAGCGGCGAACGGCGCAGGGTCTGCGACGATGCCGAAATCAGCGGCAAAGTGCAGTCCAACCGCCCGGTCATCTGGATAGACGTGAACCAAGGTCTGCGAGGGTTTGGGCAGGCTGGGGAAGGTGTAGCCCTGGGTCGTGATGTCACCCAATCGCGTGCCGATCGCCAGGATCAGGTCGCTCGAATCGAAGGCCGAGATCTGGTCCTTGGGGTTGGCCAAACCAAGGTCACCGACGAACAAGTCATGGCGATTCGGAAAGAGGTCGTGTTGGCGGAATGACACCGCCACCGGCACCTGGAAACGCTCGGCCAAAGCCAGCAGTGCGGCACGGCCAGGACCCGAGTCGAGCGCACCGCCGGCAATGATCAGCGGGCGTTCGGCACGGCACAACAGCGCATGGATCTTCGCCAGCGTGTCTTGGTCAGGCAGGCTTGCGACCCGTGCCGGCAACTGCCAGGTCCGCTGGGCGACCGGCTGCTGCTGGATGTCTTCGGGCACGACCAGCACCACCGGCCCGGGCGTGCCGGTGGTCGCGATCCGCAAGGCCTTGAAAGCGGCCTCGGCCAGCTTGTCAGGATCGGTGACTTCGACCACCCACTTGGCGAAAGACCCGAACATCTGCTGGTAGTCGATCTCCTGAAACGCCTGCCGGCGCAGATCGGCTTTGGGAATCTGCCCAATCACCAGGATCAGCGGCACCGCATCTTGCTGGGCGGTGTGAACCGCAATCGCAGCGTTGGTGGCCCCTGGGCCGCGGCTGACCATCACGACACCAGGACGGTGCGTCAATCGCCCGTCGGCGCAGGCCATGAAACCTGCGCCGCTTTCGTGGCGGCAGGTCAGCACGTCGATCTGCGGAAAATCGCTCAAAGCGTCGAGGATGCCGAGATAGCTCTCGCCTGGCACCAGGAAGACGCGGTCGATGCCGTTGCTGGCAAACACCGACAGCATCGCGTGCGCCGAGGTGGCGGCTTGGTTCGAATTCATCGGGTGCTTTGGTTGCGCGCTGGGCCTGTAAAGCCGCGGCACCGCGAGGCTGGCGGATCAGCCTCGCGTTGCAGCGACCCGCCGCGGCCACAAGCCGGCGCCCAGGATCACCGCCGCCGCGACCGCAAAGCCTATTGACAGCGGGCTGTGCAGGAAGATCGCCGGGTCGCCGTCGGAGATCGACAGCGCTTGGCGCACCGAGCGCTCGAAGATCGGCCCAAGCACATAGGCCAGGATCACGATGCCCAGGTCAAAACCATGGCGGCGCAGGAAGAAGCCGAGGAAGCCGAAGACCACGGCCACCACCACATCGTCGGCATTGCCGCTGTTGGAATAGACGCCGACCAGACACACGACCAGGATCATCGGCGTCAGAAATGCGCGCGGGATGTCGAGGATGCGGACGAACAAGCCGATCAGCGGCAGGTTGAGCACCAGCAGCATGATGTTGCCGATGTACATGCTCGCGACCACGCCCCAGAACACCTCGGGCTGGCGCTCGAGGATGGTCGGCCCGGGCGTGACGCCGTGGATCATGAAGGCACCCAGCAGCATGGCGGTGATCGCGTTGGCCGGGATGCCCATGCACAGCAGCGGCACAAAGGCGCCAGCGGTGCCGGCATTGTTGGCGGCTTCGGGGCCGGCCAGTCCTTCGACAGCGCCCTTGCCGAATTCCTCGGGGTTGCGTGACAGCCTGCGCTCGACCGCATAGGACAGGAAGGACGCGATCACCGCGCCGCCCCCGGGCAACAGGCCGACCAGAAAACCCAGCACTGTGCCGCGGCCGATCGGCGCAATCGACCGCTTGGCCTCTTCGGCAGACGGCAGAAATCCGGCCAGGCCCTTGGGTGGCGCAATGATCTTGAGTTCGCCCTCGCTGCGCATCGCCATGAACAACACTTCCGACAGGCCGAACAAACCGATCGCCAGCGGCACCAGGTTCACGCCGTCGCCCAGCGTCATGATGCCGAAAGTCAGGCGAGGCGTCATGCTCATCGGGTCGGCGCCCACCGTGCCCAGCAGCAAGCCGAAAGCGGCCATCAGCAGCGCGCGAGGCAGCGAACCGCCCGACATGTAGGTGACCATGGCAAGACCGGCCAGCATCATCATCGCGTACTCGGATGGCCCAAAAGCCAGCACCAGGCGCGACAGCGGCGGCGACAAAAAGGTGATCGCGAGTGTGCCGGCGGTGCCGGCGATGAACGAGCCCACGCCGGCGATGAACAGCGCCGAACCCGCTCTACCCTTGCGCGCCATCTCGTAACCGTCTAGACAGGTCACGACCGACGAAGCCTCGCCGGGGATGCGCATCAGCACCGAGGTGACCGTGCCGCCATAAGCGACACCGTAATAAATGCCCGAGAGCATGATGATCGCCGAGGTCACTTCCATCTTGAACGTGATCGGCAGCAGGATCGCGATCGTCGTCAGCGGACCCAGTCCTGGCAGGATACCGACCACCGTGCCCAGGAATGCGCCGATGAAACAGTACATCAGGTTGGCCGGTGTCATCACGACCGCAAAACCGCCGAGCAGAGCTTCCATGGTCAGCGCACCAGAGAGAAAAACGCGTGCTCGATGAAGCTCGACGGCAAGTCGACCCTCAGCAACCAGCCAAAACCGATCAATCCGACCGCTGCGCAGCCCAGACCGTAAGCGATCGCCGCGAACCAGGATCGACCCTCAGCGAAACGCACGATCAGCACCGAGACCGCGATCGACGTCACGGTGAAGCCCATGAAGGCCGCCCCCGCCGCCAGCACCACCATGCTGAGCGCGTAGATCGCGAAGCTGGAGCGCGTGCGCGCACGCGCCTCGGGATCGATGCGGTCGGTGTCGCCTTCCTCAGTAGCGGCAGCGCGACCGGGCCAGATCAACACGACCAGCGCCAGCAGCACGAAGACCAACCCGACCATCACCGGAAACAGGCCTGGACCTGGACCCTCAATGCTCCAACGCTCCAAATTCAGCGCCTGCCAAAGGCCTAGCAGCGCGAGCAACAGCAAACCCACTGCGGCGATGCGTGAACCGGTCAAGAGCTGGGCGGGCGGCGCGGCCGCATCGTCTGAACCCGACATCAGCGCTTCTTGACCATGCCGGTCTCGGCCAGGATCGGCGACAGCTCACCCTCGATCTTCTTCAGGTAAGCCTTGTAATCAGCGCCGTTGCGGTGGACGGCCACGATGCCCAGCGCGGAGATCTGGTCTTGCACGCTCTTATCAGCCATCACGTCAGCCAGCGCGGCCTCCATGCGTTGTTTGATCGCCGGCTCAACGCCCACCGGATAGGCATAGCCGAATGGGCCTCTGGTGACCGCATCGAAACCCAATTCACGCAAGGTTTTGACCTCTGGGTAGTCGGGCCAGCGCTCGGGGCCGGCCGCCGCGAGAAAGCGCAGCTTGCCACCTTCGATCTGCGGCCGCATCTCGGCCACCGTCTGGATGCAGGCATCGACATGGCCACCGACCGCTTGCGCAACCGACTCGACCCCGCCGGTGAACACCACCCAGCGAAAACGTCCGCCGGTGATCTTGGCGAGCTGGTACATCGCGACCACGTTGGTGACGTTGTTCGAGCCATAGGTCACCAGCCGCGTCTTGCTGGTGGCGATCAGGTCGTCGATGGTCTTGATCGGCGAGTTCATGCCCACACCGATGCCGTAGCGCAGCTCAGCGACCTGGCCCAGCACATCAAAGGCTTCCCAGGGTTTGTACTTGACGTCCATCAGGCTGGGCACCGTGATGTGGCTGGAAATCGCCACCAAGCCCAGCGTGTAGCCATCGGGTGCGGCAGCCGCCAGCGTCGTGGGCCCGAGTGCGCCGGCACCACCGACCACGTTCTTGACGATCACCGTCGCCCCGAGCCGCTTTTCGAGCGCGACCGCAATCAGCCTGGCGGTCAGGTCGGTGGATGCGCCCGGCGCATTGGGGTTGATCAGCGTGATCTCGCGGCTCGGCCATTTGGCCGATTGCGCCAGGGCTGGCACGCCAGCCACGGTTGCTGCAGCCGTGCCGCCCGCCTTCAGTAGGGTTCTACGATCCATCTTGATGTCTCTCCGCTCTGAGAATGTTGAACCAGGGCTTCCATGGGGAAGCAAAGTCAATGAGTCTAGTGGACGAGGGACCGCCAGGGCCAGCCGGATGAACCCTGATTGAATGGGCCGATCTGTCGAGACGAACCCGCTTGGTCATGGATTGGAGGCTCAATTCATTTCCGCTATTATGGAATCATGGATAGGTCTGGAGCTTTGCAAAACCTGAGCTCACCTGTCGGAACTTTGAGCCAAACAATGAGTGCGATCACCCGCAAACTGTCTTTCCTCGATCGCTACCTGACCGTCTGGATCTTCGCGGCGATGGCGCTAGGCATTGGCCTGGGCCATTTCGCACCGAGCAGCGAGGCTTGGATAAACAGCTTCCAGGTCGGCGGCACCAACCTGCCGATCGCGATCGGGCTGATGCTGATGATGTATCCGCCTTTCGCCAAGGTGCGCTACGAGGAGTTGCCCGACGTCTTGCGCGACAAGAAGGTGCTGGTGCTGTCGCTGGTGCAGAACTGGATCGTCGGCCCACTGCTGATGTTCGTGCTGGCGGTCGTCTTCCTGCCCGACAAGCCAGAGTACATGGTCGGGCTGATCATGATCGGTCTGGCCCGCTGCATCGCGATGGTGATGGTCTGGAACGAGCTTGCCAAGGGTTCGACCGAATACGCCGCGGGCCTGGTGGCTTTCAATTCAATCTTCCAGGTGCTGTTCTTCAGCGTCTACGCCTGGCTGTTCATCACGGTGCTGCCACCGCTGTTCGGCCTGTCTGGCGCGGTGGTCGACATCTCGGTCGCGCAGATCGCTCGCAGCGTGTTCATCTACCTGGGCATCCCCTGCATCGCCGGTGTGCTGACCCGTTGGGTCATGCTCAGGTACGTCAGCAAGGATTGGTACCACACGCATTTCGTGCCGAAGATCGCGCCAATCACGCTGATCGCCTTGCTGTCGACCATCGTCGTGATGTTCAGCCTGAAGGGTCAGCTGATGGTCAGCATCCCGTTCGATGTGGTGCGGATCGCAATCCCACTGCTGCTGTACTTTCTGCTGATGTTCATGTTCTCGTTCTTCATCAGCAAGCGACTCGGCGCGAACTACGAAAAGAGCGTCACGCTGTCGTTCACTGCGGCGAGCAACAACTTCGAGCTCGCGATCGCGGTGGCGATCGCGGTCTACGGCATCAACTCTGGCGTGGCGTTCGCGGCGGTGATCGGACCCTTGGTCGAGGTGCCGGTGATGATCTGGCTGGTCAACATCGCGCTGGGTTTTCAGAAGCGATATTTTGCTGGCTCAACAGCCGTCGCTGCGGCAAAGGCAGGCTGAGATGGACGAAAAATCCGCTGTCGCTGCGCTGGCCGCCATCGCTCAAGGCATGCGGCTGCGCATCTTTCGCACGCTGGTAGGCGCCGGCCCGCAAGGTCTGACGCCGGGCACGCTGTCGGCGATGCTGGACGTGCCGGCCTCCACCTTGTCATTCCATTTAAAGGAATTGATGCACGCCAATCTGGTGACCCAGCAGCGCGACGGTCGCAGCCTGATCTACCGACCGGCGTTGGCGCAAATGGATGCATTGCTGCAATACCTCAGCGCCCATTGCTGCGGTGGCGTCGCCTGCACCGTGGCCCAGCGTCGCAGAGCAACTGCTGAATTACATTCAAAATGAGCGACATCACGATTTACCACAACCCGGCTTGCGGCTCCTCGCGCAACGTCCCGTCGTTGATACGCAACACCGGGGCCCAGCCCGTGGTCGACGCCAGGGGCCGGCGCGTTTGACGCTGAGGCGGCCGATGCTCAGCGACCTGCCCCATGTCGACGCGGCGTTGTTGGCCGTGCCGTCGCCCGATCGCTTGCTGGCGCGGTCCGCCAGTTCGCACCCGCCGCGTTTCGCGCTGCTCTATGGTTCGCTGCGCGAGCGCTCGTACAGCCGATTGCTGACCGAAGAAGCCGCGCGGTTGCTGCGGGCGCTGGGCGGCGAGACCCGGATCTTCGATCCTGCCAGCCTGCCACTGCCCGACGCGGTGCCCGAATCACACCCCAAGGTGGTCGAGTTGCGCGATCTGGCGCAATGGGCCGAAGGCATGGTGTGGTGTTCGCCCGAGCAGCACGGCGCGATGACAGGCATCATGAAAGCGCAGATCGACTGGATCCCGCTGGCATTGGGGGCGGTTCGACCGACCCAGGGCAAGACGCTGGCGCTGATGCAGGTCTGCGGCGGATCGCAGTCGTTCAACGCCGTCAACCAACTGCGCGTGCTCGGTCGCTGGATGCGCATGATCACGATCCCCAACCAGTCGTCGGTGGCCAAGGCCTTCCTCGAGTTCGACGACGCCGGCAGGATGAAGCCCTCGAGCTACCTCGACCGGGTGGTCGACGTGATGGAGGAACTGGTGAAGTTCACGCTGCTAACACGCGACGTCTCAGGCTATCTGGTCGACCGCTACAGCGAGCGCAAAGAGAGCGCAGACAGCTTGTCGCAACGGGTCAACCAGCGCAGCCTGTGATGGCTGGATGCGCTGGCGCAAGGCCGCAGCGCGGTCGATCTACTCGTGGTGGTCGTAGGCTTGAAAGCCCGCCAGTTTGACCAGGCTGTCACGCTTGGCCGCCGAGTAGTCGCTCAGCACCATCTCCTTGACCAGTTCGTGCAGTGTCGTGGTGGGCTCCCAGCCCAGCTTGGCCTTGGCCTTGCTAGGGTCGCCCAACAGCGTCTCGACCTCGGTGGGTCGGTAATAGCGCGGGTCGACCTTGACGATCACCTCGCCCAGCTTGCACTTGGCGCGCAGTTCGCCGTTGACGCGTTCGACCTTGGCCACCACGCCGACCTCTTGCTCGCCGTGGCCCTCAAAACGAACCGTGATGCCGAGCTCTAGCGCGGCGAACTCGACGAATTGGCGAACGCTGTACTGCACGCCAGTGGCGATCACGAAGTCCTCGGCCACGGCTTGCTGCAGCATCAACCACTGCATCTGCACATAGTCTCGGGCATGGCCCCAATCGCGCAGCGCGCTCATGTTGCCCAGATGCAAGCAGTCCTGCAGGCCCAGCGCGATGCGCGCCATCGCCCGGGTGATCTTGCGCGTGACGAAGGTCTCGCCTCGAACAGGGCTCTCGTGGTTGAACAAGATGCCGTTGCAGGCGTACAGACCGTAGGCCTCGCGGTAATTCACCGTGATCCAGTAGGCGTACATCTTGGCCACCGCGTAAGGGCTGCGCGGGTAGAAAGGCGTGGTCTCCTTCTGCGGTGTCTCCTGCACCAAGCCGTACAGCTCGCTGGTGGAGGCTTGGTAGAAGCGGGTCTTCTTCTCCAGCCCCAGGATGCGTATGGCTTCGAGCAGGCGCAGCGTGCCGATGCCGTCGGCGTTGGCCGTGTACTCGGGCGTCTCGAAGCTGACCGCCACATGGCTCATCGCGGCCAGGTTGTAGATCTCGTCGGGCTGTACCTGCTGGACGATGCGGATCAGGTTGGTGCTGTCGGTCAGGTCACCGTAATGCAGTTTGAAGCGCTGGTCCTCGACATGCGGGTCCTGGTAGAGATGGTCGACCCGGTCGGTGTTGAACAGGCTGGCGCGGCGCTTGATGCCGTGCACCACATAGCCTTTGCTCAGCAGCAGTTCAGCGAGATAGGCGCCGTCTTGTCCGGTGACACCGGTGATCAGGGCGACTTTGGGCTGGGTCATGGTGTGAGGGTCATGGTTGTAGAAGCCAGGCGGTATCGGCTCAAGGCCGGCCCAGGAAGTCTGCGTATGCGCGGGCAATGCCGTCGCGCAGCGGCACACCAGCGCGCCATCCAGCGGCAGCCAGGCGGCTGACGTCAAGCAGCTTGCGCGGCGTGCCATCGGGCTTGCTGGCATCGTAGACGATACGGCCCTCGTAACCGACGACCTGCATCACGGTCTCGGCAAGCTCGCGGATCGTCACATCGTCGCCGGTGCCAATGTTGAGCAACGGGCCGTCATAGGCTTGCGCCATCAGGTGCACGCAGGCGTCAGCCAGGTCGTCGACATACAGGAACTCACGCCGCGGCGCGCCGCTGCCCCAGACCACGCACTGCGCATCGCCGCGTTGCTTGGCCTCATGCGCCTTGCGGATCAAGGCTGGCAGCACATGGCTGTTGGCGAGGTCGTAGTTGTCGTTGGGGCCGTACAGATTGGTCGGCATCACGCTGATGTACTGGCGACCGTACTGCCGGTTGTAGGCCTCGGCCAGCTTGAGGCCAGCGATCTTGGCGATCGCATAAGGCTCGTTGGTGGGCTCGAGCGGGCCGGTCAGCAGGTACTCTTCCTTGATTGGTTGCGGACAGTCACGCGGGTAAATGCAGCTCGAACCCAGGAACATCAGCCGCTGCACGCCAGCCAGGTGGGCACCGTGGATCAGGCCGGTCTCGATCAACAGGTTCTGGTGCAGAAAATCTGCCCTGAACTCGTTGTTGGCCTGGATGCCGCCGACCTTGGCCGCGGCGATGAAGACATAGTCGGGCTTCTCAAGGGCCAGAAATCCTTGCACGGCGCCTTGGTCCAGCAGGTCGAGCTCGGCATGGCTGCGCGTGATCACCTGGGTGTAGGCACCTGCCTGCAAGCGCCGCAAGATCGCGCTGCCGACCATGCCTCGGTGGCCTGAGACGAAGATCTTGGCGTTGAGGTTCATGTCGGATCGCTTCAGGGTCTTAGGGTCTCAACGGCGCCAGTCGCCACTTGCCAAGTGCCCAAGCGCGCGCTCGGGCGACGGGGCCAAGTTTAACTGGCGACCCCAACCTGCCATGAGCGGCGCCCAGGGCAGCTGCGTCATAGTCGGCGGTCACGCCCTGGCTTGGCCGGGCGGCGCGGTCGAGTCCGGTTCACGACAGCGAGGTCGTGGCGCCCGGCGTAGACTGAGCCGGCGCTGGACTGGCGAGCGACGGCCCTGGAGGCAAGCCTATTTGACTTTGGATGGCGTCCGCCACCGCCTGTTGGCTTCCATCGACCCTTCAGAACATTGCCAGGTCATTCAACAACCCTGGGTAGAGAACAAACCATGCGTGAAGAAATCGTCGTACCCGACCCCAGCCAGCCCTCGATAGGCGCAGTGCGGGACAACCAGCGCCTGGATGAAGCGGCGCTGAACACCTGGTTCCGCGCCAACGTCGAGGATCCGGTCGAGCCGCTCGTGCTGAGCCAGTTCAACCGAGGCGCATCGAACCCGACCTATCTGGTCAGTGCCGGCCAGACCCGTTGGGTGCTGCGCAAGAAGCCACCGGGTCAGCTGCTGGCCAGCGCCCACCAGGTCGACCGCGAGTACAAGGTGATGTCGGCACTCGGCACCATCGGTTTTCCGGTACCGCGGATGCGGGCCTTCTGCGCGGACGAGTCGGTCATCGGCACGACCTTCTATGTGATGGACTTTCTGGAGGGCCGGATCTTCCGCAATGCCAGGCTCCCGGGCATCGCGCCGGCCGAACGGGCGGCGATCTACGACAACCTCAACGCCACGCTGGCGCGCCTGCACCAGGTCGATTTCGCAGCCATCGGACTGGCTGACTATGGTCGACCCGGGAACTATTTCCAGCGCCAGATCGACCGCTGGACCAAGCAGTACCGCGGCGCCGAGACCGAAGCCATCCCGGAGATGGAGCGCTTGATCGCCGAACTGCCCGCGCTGATCCCGGTCAGCGACGAGGTCAGCATCGCCCATGGCGACTATCGGCTCGAGAACGTGATGTTCCACCCCACCGAACCGCGCATCATCGCCGTGCTCGACTGGGAGCTGTCAACGCTAGGCCACCCTTTGGCCGACATCGCCTATGGCTGCATCCTGTACCACTCGAATTCAGAGAGCTGGGGCACGCTAGGCGGCGTGGACCTGAAGGCCGCAGGCATCCCCGACGAAGCAGCGTACGTCGCAGCGTATTGCCGCCGCACCGGCCGCGACGCGATCCCTGGCTTCAATGTCTACCTGGCGTTCTCGATGTTCCGTCTGGCGTCGATCGGCCAGGGCGTGTTCAAGCGCAACCTGATCGGCATCGGCAACGCGCCGGCCTCAGGCGACAACGCCCACACCAAGCATCTGGCAGCCACGGCCTGTGCGATCCTCGACCGGTAGCAAGCTCGCGGGCCGGCGCTGCCCGGATCAAAACCTGATCGTATAAACAAGAACTGTGAGGCCCTCTGCTACGGGTCACAACATTTCGAAGAGCTGTAGGAAGCGCCAAATCCGAACTCATTCGTCAGGCCAATAAAAAGAAAAACCTTAAATGCTCGGCCTGTGGCTCAGCAAAACGTCGATGCACGACGAGTGCTTCCTCGGTCAAGGCTTGGGTGAGAAGAATCCGGCAGGCGAACTGCCCTCTTCGTCATGCGATCACGCCGGATGCCGCTTGGCCTAGCTGTGGTCATGCGATGGCACTGCGTATCAGGCGGAAGGTGGTGGCGATGGGTTGCAGGTGTTGCCCATCCGGCAAACGACGGCGGCTCGACACGCGGATGCCTTCGTTGAACAGCATCAGCATGGCGGCCAGTTCCGCGGCCCGCGCTGGCTCCGCGCCGGCATCCTGTAGGCAGGCCTGGAAGACGCGCTGCATCTCGCTCAGATGATGGCTGGCGCGCGAGGAGAGGTCGTCATCGACCCCGGCCATCTCGAGCACGGTATTCACCAGCATGCAGCCCAGGTGCCCCTTCACAGCGGCACCGCGCGCGCCGGTGAAATTTCGCTCGAAAAAGCTTTGCAGAGCGTCGACCGGTTGCAACTCGGCGCGGTCGCGTTGCAGCAGTTCGATCGTGCGCCCTGAAAACAGGTCCAGGCATTCGATGAAGAGGCTGCGCTTGTCGGTGAACGCCGCGTAAAAGCTGCTGCGGCCGATGTCCATGCCCGCCAGCAGATCGGCCAACGAAGTCGCCTGATATCCCTTGCGCCAGAACAGCGCCAGCGCGCGGTTCACGGTTTTGGGTCGATCGAACTCAATGGGACGGGCCATGTTTTTATTCTGGACTGATTGGTGCATAATAGCATACCAATCGCTACCGGAATCAACCATGAACAAACCCGTCTGCTTGGTGATCGGCGCTGGCGCCGGCATCGGCGGCAATGTCGCCAAGCGCTTTGCCCGCGAGGGCTACCACGCCTGCCTGGCCCGCCGCAGCGACAAGGCCGGGCTGGACAAGCTGGTGGCCGAGATCGAGGCCGAAGGCGGCACGGCCACCGGCTTCATGCTCAATGCGGTGGAAGAGGGCAGCATCGAGCAGCTGGTCACCCACATCGAGGCCGAGATCGGCCCGATCGGCGTGGCGCTGTTCAACCTGGGCGCGCAGATCGGCGACCGCGGCCTGGCCAGCACCACCTTGAAGGCTTTCGAGATCGGCTGGCGCATGGCCACGTTCGGCCTGTTCCGCTTGGCCCAGGTGATGTTTCCGTACATGGAGCAGCGCGGCAAGGGGGTGCTGCTTGTCACGTCGGCCACCGCCGCGATGCGCGGTAACGCCGGCCAGCACTCGCACGCTGCAGCCATGGGCGGGCGGCGCATGCTGTGCCAGTCGCTGAACGCACAGTTCGCGGCCAAGGGCATCCATGTGGCGCATATCGTCATCGACGGCGCAGTGGATGCACCCGACACGCTGGGCAAGATGATGGGCGCTGAGCGCTTCCAGGCGCTGCGCGAGAAGAAGGGCCTGGACAACGATGGCCTGCTGGTGCCTGCCGAGGTGGCCAATACTTACTACTACATCGCGCACCAGCACCGCTCGGCCTGGACTTTCCAGATGGACTTGCGCGCCCATTCCGACCTGGCCTGGTGGAACCATGCCAGCAGCCCCGACCTGAAGTAGGACCACCCATGCTGAAACTGCACCATGCCCCCAACAGCCGCGCCGGACGCATCCTTTGGTTGCTTGAAGAGCTGAAGCTGCCCTATGAACTCAACCGCATGGAGTTCCACCCGAAGGCGCTGAAGTCCGACGAGCACCGCGCGCGCCATCCGCTGGGCCGCGTGCCGGTGCTCGAAGACGGCGAGGTGACGCTGTATGAGTCGGGCGCGATCGTCGAATACCTCATCGCGCGCCACAGCGATGGATCTCTCAGGCCGGCGGTGGACTCGCCGCTGTTCCCGAAGTATCTGCAGTGGCTGCACTACTGCGAAGGCATGGTGATGCCGCCGATCAACACCATCGTCGTGCAAACCATCCTGCTGCCGCCGGAGCGACGCAGCGAGGAGATTCTGGGCCAGGCCAAGCGCCTGCTCACCAAATCCCTGGAACCGCTGAACGCCGCGCTGGCCGAGAGCGATTACATGATCGGTGGGCTGTCGGGCGTGGACTTCATGCTGGGCCATGCCTGCTACATGGCGCGCCGCTTGGGCTGCATGCCCGAGGACATGACCCATCTGCACGCCTACGTGAAGCGCGTGGAGGCACGGCCGGCGTTCGACAAGGCCATCAAGACTTGACCGGTCTGCGGCCCTCAACGCCGCATGCATGACTGTGTGAAGATGCAGTGTTCCGATCACCAACATGAGGATGACTATGACCAAAACCATTGAACTGATTTTTGACTTCGTCAGCCCCAACGCCTATCTGGTGTGGCAACCGCTGCGCGCACTCGCGGAGCGGCAAGGTGCACAAATCTCGATCACGCCGGCGTTCCTCGGCGGGATGCACAAATTGACCGGCAATGCGCCGCCGTTCATCCGCGATGCCGAAGTGAAGGGCAAGAACGCCTACGCCAGTTTGGAAATGCAGCGTTTCATCGCGAAACACAGGCTCCATCGATTCAAGATGAATCCCAAGTTCCCGTTCAATTCGATCAACCTGCTGCGGATGCTGGTGTCGCTGCCAGGCGATGACCAGATCAAGTTCATCGATGCGTTGACGCCCGCGATCTGGGAACAGGGGCTCGACGTCACCGATGCCGCCGCGCTTGCAGCGGTGCTGACCAAGGCCGGTTTCGATGCGGAGTCCCTTGCTGCAAAAGCGCAAGACCCAGCCATCAAACAGGCCGTGATCGACAACACCGAAAAGGCCGTCGAACGCGGCGTCTTTGGCATTCCGACCTTCTTCATCGGCAAAGAGATGTTCTTCGGCAAAGAGCGCCTTGGGCAGATCGAAGAGATGCTTGAAAACAGCTGATCGCGCGCCAAGCGCTGCTGAAGGCAGCACGTGCCTGGATTGGCACGCCTGACAAAGGCCCGCACCCCCATTCGCACAAACCACCGGAGATCACCATGAGCCAGGACCTGTTAGAGACCATCGAAGGCGGCATCGCCACGCTGACCATGAACCGCCCCGAGGCGCGCAACGCGCTGTCGGCCGAGATGTTCGACGGCCTGTCCGAGGCTTTGCCGCGCCTGGCCAACGACTCGGCGGTGCGCCTGGTGGTGCTCACCGGCGCAGGGGCGGCTTTCTGCTCGGGCGGCGACGTGAAGGGCTTTGCACGGCGCGCCGGCGGCGAGGCATCGGCCATGACCTTCGACCACAGGGTGACCGACGTGCGTATGCGCATGGAAGTCAGCCGCTGGCTGCACGAGATGCCCAAGCCCACGCTGGCGGTGATCCCCGGCCCGGCGGCAGGTGCCGGCCTGTCGCTGGCCCTGGCCTGCGACCTGCGCATCGCGTCTGAGGATGCCAAGCTCACCACCGCGTTCTCCAAGATCGGCCTGTCCGGCGACTTTGGCGGCAGCTACTTCCTCAACCACCTGGTCGGCGCAGCCAAGGCGCGCGAGATGTACTTCACCGGGCAGGTGCTCAGTGGTGCCGAAGCCCAGCGCATCGGCCTAGTGAACCGCGCGGTGCCCACCGCGCAGCTGGCCGAGGCGTCCCGGGCCTGGGCTGCCGAACTGGCGGCGCTGCCGACCATCGCCGTCGGCTACATGAAGCGCAATCTGAACATCGGGCTGCGCGGATCCTTGTCCGACGTGCTGGACGCCGAGGCGATCCACATGATCCGCACCTTCGAGACTGCCGACCACAAGGCCGCAGCGGCGGCCTTCGTCGAGAAGCGCGCGCCGAGCTTCGAAGGACGCTGAAGGCCGCCCATGACCAAGCCCGACTGAGGCCACCTCGATCCACCCCGCAATGGAGCCCCGCATGCCTCGCTTGATTCTGTATGGCGTCCCTTTCTCACAGCCGGTTCGTGCCGTGGCCTGGTTGCTTCTCTACAAGCGCCTGCCTTTCGACATGGTGTTGATCAACCCCGGCTCGAAGGGTGAGACGGGCAGCCGCAACCCCACTTTTCTTGCCAAAAACCCGGGCGGCACGATTCCGACGATCGAAGAACCCGACACCGGCTTCACGCTCGGCGAGGCGCACGCCATCATGTGCTACCTGAGCAACAAGCATGGTTGGCACGACGTTTACCCCATCGATCCCCAACAGCGGGCCAAGGTGGACTGGTACTTGCACTACCACCACCGGAATGTTCGCGACGCGTCGATCGGGCTGGTGGCGCCGAGGATCCGCAAAGACTTGAACTTTCCCGAAGCCATCCTGCAGTCGGCCCAATCCAACCTGGCCCGGGCACTGAAGACGCTCGACTCGATCTGGCTCGCGCAGTCGCGCTACCTGGCGGGCTCGCAACCCACGTTGGCCGACTTCGCCGCCTACGTGGAGATCGGCCAGTTGCAGCCGTGCTTCACGAACCTGCAGGCCTTCGACGCCTTCCCCAATCTCAGCCGCTGGCTGGAGGACATGCAACGCATCGAAGGGCATGACGAGGTGCACACCCCGCTCAGCGTACTGGGTGCGATTGACCGTGAGCCGCCCGGCATGGACACCATCAAGAACGCTAACAAGGCGGGCTTCGATGTGCTGTGCGCAAGCGTTGCCCGGATGGTGGAAGAAGGCCGAGCATGAACGTTCTGGATGCCATCACCAACCGCAGGTCGATCCGCGCCTTCCGTCCCGACCCGGTGCCCAAGGAGACCCTTGAGCAGATCCTGCAGATCGCGCAGCGCGCCCCCAGCGGCACCAACACGCAGCCGTGGCATGTCTACGTCTGCGCCGGCGCCATCAAGCAGGCCATCACCGAGGACGTGCTGGCGCTGGTGCGGAGCGGCGGCGGGAAGAAGTACGAGGACCACGGCTACTACCCGGCGGATTGGAAGCCGGAGCACCGCGATCGTCGCCGCGGTGTCGGCTGGTCGCTGTACAGCCTGCTGGGCATAGCGAAAGGGGACCGCGTCGCCAGTGCCCGGCAGGGCGCCCGCAATTTCCAGTTCTTCGATGCGCCCGTCGGGCTGTTCGTGACCACGGATGCCTACCTCGGCCGGGGCAGCTGGGCCGATGCCGGCATGTACCTGCAGACCATCATGTTGGCCGCCAAGGGGCTCGGCCTGGACACCTGCCCACAGGCGGCCTGGATCCCCGTCCAGGAGCCGGTGTTCCGACACCTTGGCATCCCATCCGACCAGGCCCTCGTCTGCGGCATGGCGCTGGGCTATGCCGACCCCAGCAAGATCGAGAACACGCTGGTGAGCGAGCGCGAGGCCCTGGGCCAGGTCGCCCAGTTTCGCGGGTTTGATTGAGCCCCGCGCAGCTCAGCTGACGAACGATGGCTCTTACCGAGCAAGGCTTGTTGGGTTTGCGATGCCGCGGCGGATGAATGCTGGTGTTTGTGAAAACTAACGTTTGAAATAAGCAGTCAACGACGGTAGGACGCTAGTTCGGGGCTGGCGAAAATGTACCGCGTACCGCCAGACCGGGCCTGGTTGCCCGCCGTTGGCGCTCCGCTTGAGCGAGGGGTGCCCCAGGCACCGCCAGGCCACTTGCCCCGGCCTTGTCCAACAACCGGATCAGATCGCGGCTTCGCGCGATCTATCCTTATTCGTTAGGCTTCACCGCGCTATGCAGCGACTTGCTCTCGCACCGCAACCACCCGCTCAATGTCTTGGAGTGTCGGCAAGATCTTCAGGTCGTAGTTGGCCTGCATGACCAGCCACGAAGCGGCATCACCACCGAAGTGCTTAGCCAAACGTGCTGCCGTGTCGGCCGTGACAGCGCGCCGTTCCTTGACGATTTCGTGAATGCGCGTCGCTGGAACCCCCAGCGCGATGGACAGTGCGTTGACGCTCAGTCCGAGCGGCGCAAGATAGTCCTCCCGCAGTACTTCGCCAGGGTGTACGGGACGCATGCGATTGACAGGGCGAGCCATATTGAATCCTTCAGTGGTAGTCCACGATCTCAACGTTTGCAGGGCCAACGTCAGTCCATACGAAGCAGATGCGCCACTGATCATTGACTCGTACGCCGCTCTCCGTAGGCAACGGTGATCATCCTCATAGCTGAACGTCAAGCCTTCGAAGACGCGTGGTGCGTCAGTGAAATCGAGGTCGTGTTCCTTGAAATTGATGGCGCGCTTGCGCTCGGACCAGGTGAAACGCATACACAAGTGTAGCTACAGTACTTGGCGCTGGCAAGAAACGTGTTTTCCGCGACCTAACGATCTAAGAGGGCGACTACGGCAGGACGCCAGGCCCGAGCTGGCGAAAATATACCGCGTACTGCCAGACCGGGCCTGGTGGCCTGCCGTTGGCGCTCCTCTTGAGCGAGGGCTTAGATCCCACTGCGCGCCTCAGGCTGCCTGGAGCAAAAACTCAACCTTAACCGCTTCATATGGGAACTCGACTTGGCCAGAATCAGTGCGGCTTAGCACACCAGCGGAAAGCAGGGCTGTCAGATCAGTGTGTACGGCCTTGACGTCCCTTCCAACTCGGCGCGCCGCTTCCCGAACCGTAACCGGGCCGGCGCCGCACAAGGCCTTAAGTAGTTCCCAGCGCTTGGCCGTAAGAACCTTCCACAGAAGCTCTGGATTTGCAAAGGAGATTCGGTTTGCCTTCGATGCTTTGCCTGTCTTCCACGCCTGGGAGAAGTCTGACATCGCCTCGGCAGGCGAACGAACATCAAGAGTTACTGTCTTCACGATTGATCCTTTCGATGTCCCGCTGGAAGGCGGCAAGGAGCTTGTCTACGCCGTCAAAGGTGTATCGGGACTCCTTCTCTCTGAAGTGCCGATGGTCGCCCTTGCCAGATTCGTTGTCATATCTTAGAACGCATACTCCTCTAAGCACGTAGGCAAGTCGGTACTTGTACGAGTGCGTCGATCCCGGCAGAGGCGCTGGAAGCTGCCAAAGAACGAGCTCTGCGAAGGCCACCTCGGTGTATGGGATACGTCGCCGAAGCAGTTCTGTGGCCTTCATGTTGGTCAGTGTGCCAACAACCGTACCCGTTGTCAACGAGAACAACGAAAGGGTGTTCTGTGGGTTCTCACGAGCTAAGCGGTCGACAGCGGCAGGACGCCAGGCCCGGGCTGGCGAAAATTTACACCGGACCGCCGGCCCGGGCCTGGTGGCCTGCCGTTGGCACTCCGCTTGAGCAAGGGGTTAGGCCGTAGTCGCACGTTGCCGAAGCTGAAGCCACATTAGAACCTTGCCCTTGAAGCCAGAAGGCGTGAGGATCGCCATGGGCTCAATGCCGTACTCTTGGAAGCCGACACTGCGGTACAGATTGATGGCCGGTGCATTTCCTTCTGTGACCGTGAGCGTGAGCAACAGCAGGCTCTCTATGGCGCTGGCGTGTTCGATGGCTGCCGCGAGTAGGGCACGACCCGCACCAGTGCTTCGTGCCCCAGGCATGACGTACATGCCGATGACAAGTGCCTTGTGCTTGGTTTTCGGCTTCGCCGCGAACTCAAGTGCAACGGTGCCGATCAGTTCCTGGTCCTCGAACGCGCCGAACGCTGCGCTCAAACCCGAGGGGTCTGCGATACGTTTGACCCAGAACGCCTCGGGCTCTGCCGCACGCTCTTCTGCTGTTGAGGTGAACGCATCAGCCGCGAGTTCGTAGGCCTCAAGCATGAGTGCCCGATAGCGCGGAGCATCAGAAGCCTGGAGGAGCGCAACGTGCATGAGTTCTGCTGGCTAATGTTCAAACTAAGCGGTCTACAACGGCAGGACGCCAGGCCCGGGCCGGTGAAAATATATCGCGTACCACCGGCCCGGGCCTGGTGGCCTGCCGTTGGCGCTCGGCTTGAGCGAGGGGTTAGGCAGCACTCGCCACCTGCGCCAAAGGGACCAGAATCTCCACTGACTCGTATGGCACTGATACGGAGCCTTCTTCTTTGCGCTCAACAAGACCAATCTCTTCGAGTCGCCCGATATCAGTGTGTACGTTCGAGTAGTTCCTCTCGGCTGCCTTGGCTAGTGCATAGACGCTACAGGGCCCAACCCGGCGCAATGTGTCCAGAAGTTCTAGCCGAGCCGGAGTCAGGTCAGCGAACAGTGCCTTTGCAGATTCAAAGCTGAGGCGAAAGTCTGGCACTTGGCCGCGACGCGACGCCGCAATCTGCTGACGTGCGCCGCGAATGGCTGCCCCTCGCTTGGCTACTTCAATGATGGCCTTCATTGCGAACTCCAGTTCTGCACATCGCGTTCAAATTCATCAATCAGCTGATCTACGGACACGAAGACGTAGATCAACTCTTTCCCGGCGATGTGGCGATGATCGCCCTTGCCGTATTTCGTATCGAACACGTTCCTCCATCGAGGTTCCGTAGAACAGCCGGTACTTGAAAGAGTGCGTAGTCGGCGGGAGCGGCTCCGGTAGCTGCCAAATGACCACCTCGACGATGGTTCCGTCGTCGCGTACTTCCTTGGTTCGAGCCAGCGGAATCGCCTTCATGTATTGCATGGTAGCAATACATGGCTGGCGAGTCAAGGACGGTCTCTCTGTGCTGCCTAACGTAGAGGTAAGCGGGTGACCACGGCGCTGCAACTGTTGGACGAAGGCATAAGCGGGGCCGCCGTGGGCGCTCCGCTTTACCACCGGGTTAGGCCCCACTGGTGGCTGACAAAGGACGGTGATCTTGACTGCCTCGATAGGTACCTACGGCACTACAGCGCCTACCACTACGCCGACCAGCGGGAGCGAAAACTGTTCGTCGGCCCAGGCGAGAAGGTTGTGCTGCGCACAGAGCGCGGAGACGCCTTCTTCGTGTGGCGCAAGTTCGTTGACGACTGTATCGACCAGCGCACCGGCCAGCGACAGCACGGCATCAACTGCGCCGCCTTCAGGAACGAAAGCGGCATCCGATCATCGAGCCTTGTGGAACAAGCGGATCGCATCGCTGATGCGCTCTGGCCTGGTGGCAGGCATTACACCTACGTCAACGGCGCAAAGGTCCGATCAGTCAACCCTGGATTTTGCTTTCTCGCCGCCGGCTGGCGACGGGCAGGCATGACGAAGGGCGGGCTGCATGTGCTGGAGCGTGTTGTGAGGAATAACGCTCTAGATAAGCGGTCGACGACGGCAGGACGCCAGGCCCGGGCTGGCGAAAATGTACCGCGTACCGCCAGACCGGACCTGGTGGTCTGCCGTTGACGCTCCGCTTGAGCGATGGGTTAGGCGTCACTCGGTACGACGCGCGAGAGTTTCTCTGCCATACGTGTTTGCCACCCAGGGCCTGTGGCCCGCCACTTCAGGATGACATCCTCTGGCAAACGAATGGAGATTAGTTTCTTCGGGTTCTCGGATCTTGGCCGACCACCCTTGTTGACCTTCCCCCGCGCCAACATGTCGTCAGTCAGATCTGGAAGTTCGTCATACTCTTCCGGCTGAATCACGTGGGCGGCAACCTTTGCCAAGTCAGACCCCAATGAGCGGGGTGATGCGCGCTTGCTCGCGGTCATTGGCTTTCCTCATGCTGAAGACATGGCGATCCGCGCCACGCGGTGTGTAGCCGATGACTACCATGCGTTCTCGAAGCATGCCGAAGCAGATCATCCGCTTCTTGCCGTAGTTCTTGCGTGTGTCTTCGGTCTCGAAGAACGGTTGCTCGAACACGTACTTTGCGTCTTCGAAGTCCAGCTTCCGAGCTGCCAACGTTTCGACCCGCTTCTTGGGGTCGTAGGTGATCGTCACGCGGTTAGTGTATCTACATAAACGCGGAAGAGCAAGAGCGGGCCACAGCGACGCGTCGACGACGATGATCAACACGCATGTTCTGAACCGCGGCGGTCGCGGGGTGCGAAGCCCGTTCGACCAGATCTAGTTCGGTTGAGGCAAGTGCGCCGCAACAACGGGCTCTCCGGGCATCGATGGCACCAGCGCCGATGCACCGCCGATGCACCGCCGGACCACCGCAATGCAGTGCGGTTCGACTGATGGCGCGACACGCAGTCGGAGACCGACCACCGGATCGTGGCCGCACCGTGGTGGATGCCCGTCGGACCTGTGGCGGCCGCCTCGGGCCGGGAGTCAGGGACCGCTCGGCTCCAGCGCCAGTGCGGCCACGGCCGCCTCGGGCAGCAGGGCGCCTGCCGCCAGCAGGGCCTGGGTGGCATCGGCGTGCAGGCTGGCGGCCAGTTGCTGGCGCACACGGGCGGCTGCGGCGGCCTCGTTGGGTTCGCGGTGGTCCTGGGTGCGTTCGTAGGTGGCGTCGGCAAAGCCCAACAGCAGGGCGGCTGCCTGCGGCCGGCCGTCCAGCACGGCCAGCAGCGCCAGATAGTCGGCCCACCAGGCCTGCATGCCGAAGCGCTGGGCCATCTTCCAGCCCAGCACCGCCGTTTGGCGGGCCTGTTGCAAGTGGTCCAGGGACAGGTAGGCGGCGCACAGGTTCAGCCGCGCGTGGGCGAGCTCATTCTCCTCGCGCGTGCCCTCCAACTGCGCCACCAGGGCCAGCCCGGTGTGCATGGCGGCGTCGGCCTGGCCGGCCGCGAGTTCGGTGTCGGCCAGCCCGCTGAGCGCCGGCACGATGCCCGCCCCGGCTTCCTGCCGCATCTGCAGGTACCGGCGCGACAGCGTCAGCGATTGCGACATGCGCCCCAGGTACTTGGCGACGCGGCGCTGATCGTCGGTGAAGCAGATGCGCAGGCGCAAGGGCCAGCCCGGTCGTTCGAGGGCCTGCGCCTCGTCCAGCGCTGCGTCGGCCGCGCTCGCAGCCCCCGCCTTCGCGTGAATGACGGCCCGCGCGCCGAGGCAGCGGTACAGCAGGCCGGTGTCGGCGCCGGCGGCCACGGCTTCGCGGGCAGCCGCCAGACCGATGCCGACGATGCGTTCGGCACGTGCCAGATCCTGCGCACTGCGCACTGGATACATCGCGAAGCAGACCTCGGCGCGCAGTGCCGCAGGCGCGTCACTCTCGAGCAAGCCCTCGCAACGTTGCACCAGGAACTGCAGTTCGCGGTCCATGCTGAAAGGCAACAAGGCGATCAGGGCCCATGCGAGCCGCAGCGTGCCGAGCGTGTCGCCCAACTCGAGGGCCAGCCCGAAGGCGGACAGGCCGTCGCCGAAGTCGGGCCGCAGGGCCTCGATGCGCGCTTCGCGGCTGCGCGATTCGGTGCTGTAGATGCCGGAGACCTCGTGCAGAAAGTATCCCGTGGACGCCTGCAGGTGGCGCATCCGGGTGTGCTCGGCTTCGCCCGCAGCCTGCAGCCGCTGCAGCGCGTAGGCCCGGGGCGACTCCAGCAGCCGGTAGCGCGGCTCGCCACCGGTGTCGACCAGGGCCACCAGCGAGCGGTCGACCAGGCCGGCCAGCGCATCGAGCACGGCCCAGGCGTCGAGCTCATCGTCCATGGCCACCTCTTGCGCTGCGGCCAGGCGGGCGCTGCCGACGAACACGGCCAGGCGGCGGAACACCTTCTGCTCGGCCGGCGACAGCAGCGCATGGGTCCAATCCAGCATGGCGCGCAGGGCTTGCTGGCGGTCGGGCCGGTCGCGCTGGCCGTTGGTCAGCAGCGCCAGGCGTTCGTCGAGCGCCGCCACTAGGCCCACCAGGCCCAGCAGCGGCAGGCGTGCTGCGGCCATCTCGATGGCCAGCGCGCTGCCATCAAGCTGCCGGCACAGGTGCAGCACGGGCGCCAGGGTGTCGTCGTCCAATGCGAAGCGCCGCGCGGCGACCCGGGCGCGTTCGACGAACAGCGCCACGGCGCCGCAGGCCGCGGCTTGCGCCACGCTGGCGCCCTCCGGTGGCAGCGCCAGGCCGCCCAGGCGAAACGGGTGCTCGGCGCTCAGACGCAGCGGCGCCTGGCTGGTGATGACCATGCGCAGGTCGGGCGCGGCCCGGTGCATGGCATCGACGACACGCGCCACTTCATCCAGCAGGTGTTCGGCGTTGTCCAGCACCAGCAGCATCCGCAGCGGCGCCACCGATCCGCACAGGCCAGCCAGCGGGTCGAGCCGCCCGGCCCCCAGGCCCAGTGCCGCCGTGACGGCGCCCGCCACGGCGGCGGTTTCGGTCATCGGCGCCAGGTCGACGAGGCAGACGCCGTGTTCGAAGCTGCCTTGCGCCTGGTGCAGCAGGTGCTGGGCCAGCAGCGTCTTGCCGGTGCCGCCGGCACCCAGCACCGTGACGACGCGGTGGGCGGCTGATGCGGCCTGCAGATCGCGCAGTTCGGCGTCGCGGCCGATCAGCGGCGGCAGTGTCGCCGGCAGGTTGGTGCGCAGCGTCACGGCTACGGGCGGCTTGGCGTCGGGCGTGGGCGGTGGTTCGGCATCTGCCGCGCGCTCCACCCGGGCCGTGAACCGGTAGCCGCGCCCCGGGATGGTGGCGATGAGGTCGCCGCCCAGCACCTTGCGCAGCCCGCTGACCTGGGTGACGATGTTGTGCTCTTCGACCACCAGCCCGGGCCACACGCGGTCGAGCAGTTCGTTCTTGGTGACCAGGCTGCCGGCGCGTTCGGCCAGCACCGTCAGCACGTCCAGCGCGCGTGCGCCCAGCAGCACGGGCTCGCCGTCGACGAGCAGCCGGCGCTCATGCGGCTGCAGCTCGAAGCGGCCGAAGCGCAGGCCACCCGGCGTGGCCGCCTGCGGCGATGGGGGGATGGCGGGCGGCATCGGCGTCACGGGTGTCCGGTCAGCTTAGCAGCACCTTCGAGCCGCGCCCGCGGTGTCATTGCAGGTGGCGGCGACGCAGGTCCGGCACCGACCGCACCAATGTCAAGACGCCCGATTCGGCGTCGAGGGCGTCCGTGGATTCGCCAAAGCCATGGCGATGCACGAAGGCGCGCATGCGCCGGTTGGACAGTTCCACCTCGGCCCGCAGGCGCTGCACGCCGCGGGCGCCGGCGGCCGCGACCAGCGTCTGCATCAGGCGGTCGGCGACGCCGTGGCCACGGCAGTCGTCGGCCACGACCAGCGCCATCTCGGCGTCGTCGCCGCGTTCGCTGCGGAAGAAGCGGGCCTCGCCCAGCAGCCGGGGGCCGCCAGACGCCGTGCCGACCACCACCCAGGCGACGTGGCGGCTGCCGTCGGCACAGGTCATCAGGCGCAGCAGGCCGCTCGAACACACGTTCACGGCGCCGTGGAAGCGGTGGCGGCGCGATTCGTCGCCCAGGCCCTGCAGGAAGGTCTGCATCAGCAGCGTGTCGTCCGCACGCACCGGGCGGATGTTCATCGCAGCAGAGGTGGGGGGCTGGTTCATCGCGGCACTCCAGGGGGGATGGGGTGGCGCCAGTGTTCAGCCGCGGGCAGCGCCGTGTCCTCAAGCCGCGGTCAATCGTTGTCAAGCCAGCCGGCCGTGCGCTTGACAACGTTTGAGGCCGGCTGGACGACGCCGGACGGGGTGGCGTCTGACATTGCAGGCAACGGTGCACAGCGCACCGCCAATGCCGGAGAACCCCATGATCCTTGCCCTGCTTCTGGTGGCCGTCAGCCTGGCCGCTACCCTGGCCAGCTATGCCGCCATCTGCGCCCTGGTGGCGCACCGCTTCACCACGGCGCGGCGCGTCGTGCCCGCTGACGGCGTCGGCGTGGCGATGCCGTCGACCGCGGTGACGCTGGCCTCACGTGGTGGCCGGGTCACCCTGCACGGCTGGTATCTGCCGGCTGCGCCCGGCGGCGCCGCGGTGGTCTTCGTGCACGGCAAGGACGCCTGCCGCGGCCGGGAACTGCGGGCGCCGACCTTCGAGCTGGCGCGCGCGCATGTCGCCGCCGGGATCTCGGTGCTGATGATCGACCTGCGCGGCCACGGCGCCAGCACCCGGGCGCGCATGACCTACGGCGCCGCGGAAAAGCTCGACGTGCTGGGCGCGGTGGATTGGCTGCGCCGGCAGGGCCACCGCCGCGTCGGCGTGCTGGGGGCATCGATGGGGGCCGCCTCGGCGTTGCTGGCGGCCGCTGACGACACCGTGATCGAGGCGGTGGTGGCCGACAGCGCCTTCGCCCACTTCGGCGCCATGATCGAGAGGCAGTTCCGCCAGTTGTCGGGGCTGCCGTCGTTTTTCGTCCCGGGTGCGCTGGCGCTGGGCTGGTGCCTGACGGGGCAGCGTCTCGCCGACGTCAGCCCGCTGGCCGCAGCGGCCAGCCTGATCGGCCGGCCCTTGCTGGTGGTGCACAGCCAGGGCGACCGCTTTGTCTCGGTGGATGACGCGGTGGCCATTGCCGGCGCTGCGGCCGCCGAATGCTGGATCACCGACAGCGAGGGCCACATCGGCAGCTTCGCGGCGGCACCGGGCCTCTACGCCGAGCGGGTCGTGTCCTTCTTCGCGCAGCACCTGGGCGACCGCAGATCCGCCCAGCGCCCGCCGCCATGACAGCCCCGGCCAGCTTGCCCGGCCGTCAGATCACCTGCTGCGCCCGCAGTGCGGCGATGGCCTCTGCGCCGTAGCCCAGCTCGCCCAGTACCGCATCGGTGTGCTCGCCGATGGTGGGTGCGCGCTGGCGCTGCACGGCCTGGGTCTCGCTCATCCAGATCGGCACGTTGGCCACCGGCGCCGGCACCCGCAGGCCGGGGTAGTCCACCGGCTGCAGGATGCCCAGCGCCTGCACCTGGGGGTGGTCGAGTGACTGCTGCGGGCTCAGCACCGGCGCGGCCGGGATCATGGCGTCGCCCAGGGTGGTGACCACGGTGTCGGTGTCGCGCGGCCGGCACCAGCGGGCCATGCGCTCGCTCAAGATGTCGCGGTGGATGCCGCGGCTCTCATCGGTGGCAAAGCGCGCATCGGTCAGCCAGTCGGGGTCGTCCGCCTGGGAGGTGGCCGGGTCGGCCAGCATCAGCTTGGCCCAGCGGCGGTACAGCGGGTTGCCGGTCACGGCCAGCAGGATGAACCCGTCGGTCACCTCGAAGACATCGACCGGCGCCGAGGTCTGGCCCCGGTTGCCAGTGGGCACGCGGTTGACCTGCGCCACATGCTGCTCGATCAGGGTGCCGTTGGTCACGGCGATCGCCGTGGCCAGCAGCGCGCCGGTCACCATCTGGCCCTGGCCGGTCTGGCTGCGCTGCATCAGCGCGGCCATGGTGCCGAAGGCGCAGTGCAGCGCGGTGCCGAAGTCGACCCAGTTGGCGGCGGCGCGGGTGGGACGGCCGGGGTCGCCGGTCATGTACATCGCGCCGCTCATCGCCTGGCCGATGGTGTCGAAGCCGACGTTCTTGCTCATCGGCCCCACCGGGCCGTAGGCGGTGTTGGTGACGAAGATGATGTTGTCGCGGTAGCCCTTGAGGGTGGCGTAGTCCAGGCCCATGGCCTTGAGCGTGGCCGCCGGCAGGTTGGCGATGACGACGTCGGCGCCCTTCACCAGCTTGGCCACCACCTCGCGCCCGCCGGGGCTGGCGGGGTCGAGCGTGATGCTGCGCTTGTTGCGGTTCATCTGCAGGAACAGCGAGCCGGCGCCTTCGGCCAGCGGCGCGGTGAAGCGGTCTTCACTGCCGTCGCGCTTTTCGATGCGGATCACGTCGGCGCCATACTCGGCGAGCATCGCCGCGCAGTACGGCCCGGCGATGTAGCGCCCGAAATCGAGCACGCGGATGCCTTGCAACAGTGGAGCCATCGTGACAGTGCCTGGTGGGTTGGGGTGCTGAAATCATCCACCCAACGGGCCGATCGCCCTGCCACCCCGGAGACAAGCTTGACATCCTCAGCCACCCAGCAGGGCATGTGCCCCATCCGCCTGGCCCGCATCG
Source organism: Aquabacterium sp. (assembly GCA_044377715.1). Classification (GTDB taxonomy): domain Bacteria; phylum Pseudomonadota; class Gammaproteobacteria; order Burkholderiales; family Burkholderiaceae_C; genus Pseudaquabacterium. Next base: position 2,809 of record JBILYN010000020.1, on the reverse strand, counting down.
ACGCGTTCCTGCAGACCCGCTACATCGACACCGGCAAGCTGCCCCATGCCCACCTGGTGGTGGCGCGCGGCGGCCAGGTGGTGCACCGCAGCCTGCTGGGCCAGGCCACGCTCGCCACCGCCGAGACACCGGCCGTGCCGCTGGCCGAAGACAGCATCGTGCGCATCTATTCGATGACCAAGCCGATCACCAGCGTGGCCTTCATGATGCTGGTGGAAGAAGGCAAGGTGGCGCTGGAAGACCCGGTGCACCGCTTCATCCCGGCCTGGCGCAACCTGGGGGTGTACGTGGCGGGCGCGCCGGGCATGTTCCAGACCCGGCCGACCGACGTGCCGATGCGCATGATCGACCTGCTGCGCCACACCTCGGGCCTGACCTACGGCTTCCAGACCCGCACCAACGTGGACGCCGCCTACCGCAGCGGCATGGTCGAGCCCTTCGCGCAGAAGGACGGGCTGCAGGGCTTCATCGACGCGCTGGCCAAGGTGCCGCTGGAGTTTTCGCCCGGCACGGCCTGGAACTACTCGGTGTCGACCGACGTGCTGGGCTACCTGGTGGAGGTGATCTCGGGCCAGCCGTTTGCGCAGTTCCTGCAGCAACGCATCTTCGGCCCGCTGGGCATGGTCGACACCGCCTTCCATGTCGACGAGGCCCGGCTGGCGCGCTTCACCGAATGCTATGTGGTGGGCGGCGACGGCAAACTGGCGCCGGCCACCCAGGGCTGGCCCACCTTCAAGACCGCGCCGGCCGCGCCGTCGGGCGGCGGCGGCCTGGTGTCGACCATGGCCGATTACCTGCGCTTCTGCGAGCTGCTGCGCCGTGGCGGTGAACTGGACGGCGTGCGCCTGCTCGGCCCCAAGACGCTGCAGCTGATGCGCAGCAACCACCTGCCGACCTCGCCGAAAGGGGGCAACGACCTGGCCGACGTGTCGGTGTCGATGTTCTCCGAGGCGCTGTACCAGGGCATCGGCTTCGGCCTGGGCTTCGCGATGACGACCGACGTGGCCAAGACCGGCATCGCCGGCAGCCTGGGTGAATACTGGTGGGGCGGCATGGCCAGCACCGCCTTCTGGATCGACCCGGTCGAAGACCTCAGCGTGGTGTTCTTCACCCAGCTGATCCCGTCCAGCCTGTATCCGATCCGCCGGGAACTGCGCACGCTGGTGAATGCGGCCATCCTCGACAGCAAGGCTTGAGCGCCGTGCCGCTGCCCGGCGCTGTGGCCGATGCGCGCACCACCGCCCTGGCCCTGGCAGCTGCCGCGCTGGCGGCGGCCTGCTTCATCGGTATGGACAGCACGGCCAAGCTGCTGGTTGAGCGCTACGGCACCACGCAGGTGACCTTTCTGCGCTTCGCCACCGGCGCGCTGTTCGCGGTGCCGCTGTGGCTGTGGCGCCGCACGCCGATGCCGGCGCGGCCCCAGTGGCGCTGGCATGCGCTGCGCAGCGGCCTGCTGCTGGTGGCGCTGCTGACCTGGTTCTATGCGCTCAAGCAGCTGCCGCTGGTGCAGGCGGTGGGCGTGGGCTACACCGCGCCGCTGTTCATCGCGCTGCTGGCGATGTGGGCGCTGCATGAGCGGCCATCACGCTGGATCTGGGCCGCGCTGGCCATGGGGGCGCTGGGCGTGTGCGTGGCGCTGTGGCCCGAGCTGTCGTCCACCCACCTGCCCGGCAGCGGCACCCGGCTGTGGGGCATGGCCGCGGCCAGCCTGTCGGCCGTCACCTATGCCGGCGTGGTGGTGGTGGCACGCCACCAGGCCCAGCACGACGCGCTGTGGACCATCCTGCTGGTGCAGAACCTGCTGCCGTTGCTGGTGCTGGCCGTGCCGATGGCCTGGCTGTGGCAGCCGATGCCGGCCACCGACATCCCCATCCTGCTGCTGATGGGCGCGCTGGCCACCGGCGGCATGCTGTGCATCACCTGGGCCTTCTCGCACATCGAGGCCAGCCGCGCCGCGCCGGTCGAATACACCGGCCTGGTGTGGGCGGCGCTGCTCGGCTTCCTGGTGTTCGGCGAGGTGCCCACGGTGTGGAGCCTGAGCTCGGCCGCGCTGATCATGGTGGGCTGCCTGCTGCTCGTCCGCCGCTGACTGGCCTGCGGGCGGGCCCGCATGGACAGCAGCGTTGCCCGCCGCCGAAGATGGGCCAGCCACTGCTGAACATGACCCCCTGGGAAAATGGGGTCAGGTCTTGCAACTCAGCATCCACTCCAGCGCCGGGGGTGTTCAGGCAATGAAAACAAGACCTGACCCCAGGCTTTCATTTACCTTGAAGTTAACAGCACATATTCGTCATCGTCTACCAATACGCCATTTAGAGTGTCGTTATCTGGAATTGTTTTGTTATATTTAAACCCTAGTTTTTTCAATACTGCTACAGATGCTGTATTGCCAGCCGTGACAGTCGCAATGAACTTTTTAACTTGATGCTCTTGTAAATGTTGGATCACCGCAGATGTTGCTTCAGTTCCATAACCTTTGCCCCATTCATTTACAAAAAAGTAGTATCCAAAATTATCTGCCACCCCATCTTCATCAATGGAGACATCAATAGAACCGACTGGTGAGTTATCAAACTTGCTGGATACAAACCAAGCCAGCCAAATTTCTTTGTAATCTGGCGAGGTTCTTGATTCATTTCGCAACCAATTCGCTTGAAGCGATTCAACACTTTTTGGCTTGGGCATTGAAATCCAACGATACAGATCATCATCTTGTAGTTTAGGAAAAGCTGCCACCGCATCACTTGCCTTGAGTGGCTTGATGTTCAACCTTTCAGTCTCCAAGTGCTGATCTAAAGTTTTGATTTTT
>JBILYN010000176.1:0-9550 GCA_044377715.1 Aquabacterium sp. | reverse complement strand
CTTCGACCGGATCGAGGAATACGCCGAGATCGCCAAGGGCGTGACGGTCTGATCCTGCGCTAGCTCAGCGCCGCAGCGTCTCAAGCAAATGTGGCTTTGCGGCTTGATCCCCGCGGGGGGCGGCCGGCGCAGGCGCTGATCACTCGACCGCGTCGCCGCGGCGGTCGGCCTGCAACACCCGCTCGGGGATCTCCCAGATCAGCAGCCGCGGCGGCGTCTGCTTGAACGCCTTGCTGGCCAAATAAGCCCGCGCAGCGCCGCCGAAGTCGCCGCCATCGAGCGCGAAGTTGGCGACTCGGGCATCGAGCGCCCGCGCCAGGAAGGGCTCGAAGTTCGAGGTGCGAGAGAACGAGGTGCCGATCAACGCGACGCGGGGCAGATCGGCATCACCGAACAAGTCGTCGTTGTTGCTGGCAGGCGCAGCCTGGGTCGTTGCGCGCTCGAAGCGGCTTTGCAGCGCGCGCTCAGGCAACGGTTGTAGCGCCAGCGGCAGGCGATCGAGTCCAGCCAGCCGGACCAGGTCGCCAGCGCGCGCTTGGTCGACGCGGTCGGTCAAGCGCCAACCCGAGCCGCTGGCGGCGATGGTGACCAGCGCGTTGGCGCGCTGCGCCACCAGACCGGCTGCCGCCTGCGCGCCCGCCTCGGTCCAATGGCTGTCGGTGCGCAGGAACGCTGGCTGGCCCTGCTGCCGCAGCTGATCCAGCACGCCACTGAGGTCGACCTCCGGCACCCCGCCAGCTTGAAGCGCTGTGGTCCAGCGCGCAACGCGGCCGGCAAACTGCGCAGGCCGATGCAGGCCGCCCAGGTGCGCGACGTCGATCCGGCTCTTGTCGGGCACGACCACGACCAGCAGCTCGATGCCTTGCGCGCGCAGCCGCTTGTGCAGCGCCACCACCTCGGCGGCGCGCGACGCCGCCGAGGCCTCGCCAGCGACATGCGGGGCCAACTCGTCGGCCAGGAACAGCCAGTCGCGCTGGCCCTCGCGAACCCGCGGGCCCAGGTCGCGCAGCGCCAACCAGCTCAGGCCCCGCTCCCAGCCGGCCGCAGCGCTGGACAAAGGCACATCGGACATCGCCTTGGCCAGCTGCTGCATAGGCTCGGCGTCCATCAGCTGGCGCCAGCCGGGCGCCGGATCGGCCACCTTGAGCTGACCGGCCAGCCAGCCCACACCGTTGCTGACCAGGCCGACGGCCATCAGCATCGCAAAGCAGGCGCCGGACAGCGCATGCGGTGCGGCGGCGTGGCGGGCCAGGCGGGCGAATACGCCGGCGGGTGGGGGCGCCGGGTTGGGCACGGCGTGGGGCACGGAGTGGGGCGCGATCGGCACGCCCGCCGGGACGGTGGTGGAGTTCATCAACACCTCAGAATTGAAAGTACAGGAAGGGCACTGCACCGCGGCTGGCGATCAGCGCATAGGCGAGCAAGAATCCGAACAGCGGCCATTGCCCAGCCAGGCTGAGCGCTGAGGCCGGCAGCCGACGCTCGAACCAAGGCTGCATCGCAGGCCCCAGCACGCAGGCCAGGCCCAGCACCAGTGCCAGCCCATGCGAGGGCCGCAACAGCGTGCGCAGCGCATCGCCGAAGTCGATGCCCTGCAGCCCCGCTTGGCCGGCGTACATCGTCAGCGCCGCGTCGAAGCCGTGGGCACGGAACACCGTCCAGGCCAGCATCACGAACAACAGCGTCAAGGCGCGCGACAACCAGGATGGCGGCGCCGGCCAGCCCGCTTGACCCCAGGCCCGGGCGATGCACAGCGCTGCGCCATGGGCAGCGCCCCACAACAAGAAGTTCCAGCTGTCGCCGCCATGCCAAAGCCCGGCGATGGCCATCGTCAGCAACAGGTTGACGTAGACCCGCAACGCGCCGACGCGGTTGCCGCCAAACGGGATGTAGAGGTAGTCGCGGATCCAGCTCGACAGCGACAAGTGCCAGCGGCGCCAGAAATCCTGGATGCTGCTGGCCAGGTAGGGCTGGCGGAAGTTCTCGGGGAAACGGAAGCCCAGCATCATGCCCAGCCCGATCGCCATGCCGCTGTAGCCGGCGAAGTCGAAGAACAGCTGCAGGCTGTAGGCGATGCAGCCGGCCCAGCTGTCGGCCAGGGTCGGCGCCGGCAGGCTGAACACCAGGTCTGCCACCGGGGCCAGGGTGTCGGCGATCAGCACCTTCATGCTCATGCCGACCATGAAACGGCGCGCACCCAGCGAAAACTGCGGCCAGTCGAAGGGCCGCGAGATCAGTTCGCGCTTGACCCATTCGTAGCGGATGATCGGCCCGGCGATCAAGTGCACGAACATCGACTGGTAGGCCCCGAAGCTGGTGAAGCTGGGGTCGGCCGGCACGGTGCGCCGGTAGACATCGGCGAGGTAGGAAATCGACTGCAGCACGATGAACGACAGGCCGATCGGCAAGGCCACGCGCTGCCAGTCGGCCGGCATCGCCCCGGGGCCCAGCAGCGCGGCCAGGCTCTCGACGACGATGTTGGCGTACTTGAACCAGCACAGCAGCCCCAGGTTGATGGCGATGAACAGCGACAGCGCGATGCCGCGGCCCTGCCCCTCGCCAAAGCGTGCGATGACCAGGCCGCCGACCCAACCCAGCACGGCCAAGCCGATGAACATCAGCAAGAAGGTCGGGCTCCACCAACCGTAGAACAACCAACTGCCGAACAGCAGCAAGGCATTGCGCTGCGCCGGTCTGACCAAGGCGTAAGCGCCCAGGAACAAGGGCAGGAACAGCGACAGGAATTCCAGCGACGCAAAGACCATGGTGACAAGCTCTGTGGTTGGGTGGCGAGAGGTCGCGTGTCAGCGCGCCACGCTGTCGGCGGCCATGAACAGCCGCGGCGCGGCTGCTGCCGGCATCACGAAGACGCTGTAGCGCTGGCCGGCCTGCAAGTTGCCCAAGGCCAGCGGGTTCGCGGTCGGCTTGCCGCCGCACTGCAGCTGCACCGAGATGCTGACCGGGTTGAGGGCCCGGCGCTGCAGCGTCCCGCTGGGCACGGACTCGAACAGCGCAGCGCTGCGACCGACCACGCTGAGTCCGGCCGACGCGCAGCGCGGGTCGAGGTTGTAGAGCGCCAGCGAGGACTTCAGCGCATTGAAGTCGTCGGGCTGCTCGCGCAGCACGGTCTGCGTCACCGCGCCGGCGCCGGGCAGCGCGACGACGGTGGCGAACTCACCCGGCTTGACGCTCAGCGCGATGTCGCTGCGCTGGCTGCCGGCATGGAAAGCGCCCTTGACCTTGGCACCGGCGTTGACGCTGAAGAACGCCGTCGCCGGCGCGCCGAGATCGAGACGGCTGCGCGCCTTAGACCCGGCGGCGCTGAGCTCGAGCGCATCGTTGCCGGCATTGACGAAGCGAACGAAAGCCGCGTCCTGGCTGGGGCCAGTCTCGTAGAGCGGGATCTCGGCGCCCTGCACGGCCCATCCCGCGCTGGCCAGCGCCAGCGCCATCCCGATCCGTCGTTGCGGGCTCATGACTTCTTCAGCGCCTGCACGGCCGGCAGGTCGGCCAGTGCCTTGGTGATGGCCTCGCTCCAGGACTTGTAGCCGGCGAGCGAGAAGTGCTGGCCGTCAAGCGTCGTCCACTGCCCGGGCTTGGCCATCTTCAGCGAGTCCACATAGGCGCAGGGCGCAACGTTGCTGGCCAGAAAGACCGACATCATCTCGACCCGCTGGTCGTTCTTCTGGTACTTGCCGCCGGGCTGACCCCAGGGCGGGCCGACCCAGACGCAGGGCGTCTTGGTGCTGCCGACTTCCTTGACCAGGCTCGTCACGCCCTGCCAGGCCCAGGCCCGGGGAAAGGCCGGCTTGTCGTAGGACGCCATGGTGTCGCCGATGATGATGACGACGAGGTCGGGCTTGTCGCTGGCGATCAGCTGTTTGATCGGTGTGGTCATCGAGTCGCGGCCCTTGATGACGGCCGCGCCACTGCTGCGGTCGCCGCTGCAGGGCACGGCGATGGTCTTGAGCCAGTCGCCCGCGCTGGCGCCGCAAGCGCCCACGGCGTGGACCTTGGCACCCTGCGCGCTGAGGCTCTCGTGCAAGGGGTTGATCAAGTAGTTGGACTGCGACAGATGGCTTTCGCCAATGACCAGCAAGGCCAGTCCGGCCAGCGCGTTAGCGGGCATGGTGTGAACTCCGAAAGAGGTGGATCGCGAGGGGCGGGGGGAAGGGTCGGCCTAGGGCTTGGCGGGCAGCGGCAGCTCGGCGATGGCCTTGCCCAGCGCGACGCCCCAGGCCTGGTAGCCGGCCGGGTAGAGGTGCTGGCCGTCGACCGTGGGCCAGGTCTTGGGCTGGCTGAGCTTGAGCGAGTCGATGTACTGGCAGGGCGCGACGTTGGCGGCCAGGAAGTTCGACATCTGCTGCACTCTGGCCTCGGTCTTGCCGTACTGGCCGCCCTCGCCCCAGGGCGGGCCGACCCAGACACAGGCCGCGCCGCTGCTGGCGATCTCCTTGCTCAGGCTGGTCACCTGCTGCCAGGCCCAGGCCTTGGCAAAGTCCTTCTTGTAGTTGGCCATCGTGTCGCCCATCACGATGACCACGAGCTTGGCCTTGTCGGCGACGATCAAGGGCTTGATGGGCCGGGTGCTGGCGTTCTGGACCACCAGCGTGACCGGGCCGTTGCCGATGCGCTCGGCGCCGCAGACCATCTTGGCCGCGCCCAGCCAATCGGCGGCCGACGCGCCGCAGGCCGACAAGGAGTGCACCACTGCCCCCTGGCGGCTCAGTTCGTCATGCAGCGACTTGATCAGGTAGTCGGGTTTGGACAGATGGCTGTCGCCGATCACCAGCACCGAAGCACCGACGATCAGGGTGGAGAGCATTGGCATGGTTGAGGCCTGTTTGCAAGAAGATAGGTGGGGTCACTGGCCGAACGGCGCGGTGGTGGCGTTGATGGGCAGCGCCAGCGGCGTGTTGATCGGGTGGAAGCTGTAGCGCAGCGTCAGCCCGGCGGCCCATTGGCGGTAGCTGCCGCTGGCGTTGTTGTCGCTGCGCAGGCTGGCGTCGACCAGCCAGTTCGGGTTGAACTGGTACTGCGCGCTGGCGGCCAGCTTGTAGGCGATGCCCGACGACGACACCGTCTCTACCGCCATGCCAGCACCGCCGGCCACGGCCCCGGCGATATCCTGGCTGAACTTCTGGAAGCCCAGCGCGCCCTGCACCAGGTAGCTGACCGGCCCGCTGCGTAGCGCCCAGTTCAGCGGCACTGTCAGCGCGTTGTAGCGTTGCGGGCTGAAATAGCCGCCCTGGCCGAAACCAAACTCGCCGAGGTTCTTCTGGTAGGACAGGCTGTTGAGGTCCAGCCCCATGCTGAGCTGGCTGTCGGCACGGCTGCGCAGGCTGAAATAGCTGCCCAAGCCGAATTCGCTGCGGCCATTCGCTGCCACCTCGTGGCCACGCAAGTCGTGCCGGGCCGCGCTGCCGTAGAAGCCGTAGCCTCCCAGGTCCTTGGACAGGTCGACGCGGGCGCCGCTGGCGACCACCCCGCCCCAGGACTTGCCGCTGACGCTGTCGCGCACCCCGGCGAAGGACAGCAAGCTGTCGGTGACCGGCCGCCTCGACAGGTTGACCCGGTAGCGCAACGAACCGTCGTCAGCCAGCGCGCCGTCGACCTTGACGCCGCCAACGGTGTTGCTGTGCGCAAAGCCTCTAGGCGTCTGGCCGATGTCGACCGCGATGCCGGGTGCTGAATAAGCCACCGCCAGCGCGACGCCTGAGACCTTCTGCGTGATCGTCGCCCCGGTGGCAGACGATCCGGCGTCCAGCGACACCTGGGTCAGCTGCAGCTTGACCTTGCCCTCGCCCAAAGGCAGCCGCACCTCGACCGGCAATTCGGTTTGGCGCAACGCGCTGGTGCCGGCCACGCCGCTGCGTTTTCGGCCGTGCAGGCCGGCCGATGCTTCGGGGCTGCGAGCCTGGCGGATCTGGTCGAGCTCGTTGCGCAGGTTCGGACCTGCGGGCTGCTCAGGGGTGGCGACCTCGGTCGCTGCCGCGCTGGTCGCGGCCAACAGCGTGGCCGACTTGCCGTCGGCGACCGCGCGAGCAGTCGTTGCGGCCTGCTGCAGCGCTGCGTTGGTCTTGACCGGCGCGCTGCGCCAGTAGTCCACCGGCGCCGTGGGCGGCAAAAGCAGCGCTGCGGTCTGCAACTCGGCGCGACCGCTGCGGTCGTCGAGCAGCTTGGCCGGGTCGCCAGCCACCTCGCCCGCCGCCGCCAAAACCGCCTGGTGTCCCGGCGCAGGGGCGTTCTGCAGCGCGATGGCGCGTTCGAACAAGGTCGCCGCCCGGGCCGACTGACCCTGGTCGCGGTACAGCCGGGCGGCGCGAGCCAGCACCTCGGCGTCATCGGGGGCCAGGCCCAGCGCAGTCTTGAGCGATGCGGCGGACAGCTCGGTGTCTTTGAACCGGGCGGCCAGTTGCGCCGCTGTCAACTGAATCTCGACGCTGTCGGGATGCCTGGCAGCCAGGCTGCGGGCGGTCTCCAGCCCGGCACGCTTGTCGCCAGCGGCCATCGCCAGCCTGGCCAGCACCGCGTCGCCCAGCGGGTCGCCGGGTCGTTGCAACTGCAGCGGGCCGAGCAAGGCGTGGCCGCCAGCCAGGTCGCCGCGCTCGCGCAGCAAGTCGGCCTGTCGCAGCCCGTGGTGGTACCGCAGGTCGTCCAGACGCTTTCGATCGCCCGTGCTCAGGGTGCGAGCGGCCAGGTCTTGCAACACGCCGGCGCATTCGACGTCCTGTTGGGTCTTGAGCAGCAAGCCTGCGTACTGCAACGTGTCGGCGACGCTAGGCTGGTGGCTGCGCGACAACAAGTCGCGCAGCAGCCCCAAGCCGCGGTTGGGCGCACCAGCGTCGACATAAGACTCGGCCAGCACGCCCAGCAGGTCGCGGTTGCCGGCGGTCAAGGGCTCGGCCTGGTCGAGCAGCGCCAAGGCCTCAGGCTTGCGGCCCTGGCGCGCCAGACTGGCCGCCAAGGCCGCTTGGTGCTGCAGCCAGCTGCGCCGCTGCAGCGAGGCGATGTCGGCGTTGCGGTCCTTGGCCGGGATGCGGTCTAGCGTCTCAAGCGCCGAGCGCCACTGGCCGCGGCCGGCGGCCAAGCTGGCGCTGGCCTGCAGCGCGACCAGGTTGCCGGGCTGGCTGGCGAGCAAGCCGTCAATCAGGCCTTGCGCCTCGCTGTGGCGGCCCTGCGAGGTGTAGAGCTCGGCCAGCTCCCAGCGGATCCAGGGGTTGTTGCGGTCCTGGGCCATCGCCTTTTCAAGCGTGGCTTGGGCCAGCACCGTGTCGCCGCGGCGCAGCGCGGCCTTGGCCATGCCATTGGCCAGCGTGGCGCGCAGGCGGTTCATCTCGTCGACACCGCCGACCTGGGCCGGTTTCAGGCCATCGATCAGGCGGCTCGCCTCGTCGTGCCTGTCGCTGGCGGCCAGCAGGCCGGCCAGACCACGCAAGGCCGCCGGGTCGTCGGCCTTGCGTGCCAGCACCTGGCGGAAGCCTCGCTCGGCGGCATCAGCCTCGCCGGCCTGGGCTTGCAGCGCGGCCAGCGCGAGCATCGCGCCGTCCAGCCGAGGGTCGAGCTTGACCGCTTGTTGCAGCAGGCTGCGCGCCTGCGCCAGGTCGCCCTCACGCTGCGCGGCCGTGCCTTGCTCGATCAGCAACTGGTAGCGCGTCGACTGCAGCGCCTTGCCCCAGTTCTGGCCATTCTTCTGCTGCGTGGCCTGGGTCAGCAGCGCCGCCGATTCCTCCAAGCGGTTCTGCTGCATGCGCACCAAGCCCAGGCCGCCGAGCGCATCCGGGTCCTTGGGGTGGGTCTTGAGGCGTGCCAGATACTGGCTCTCGGCCTGCGCCACCTCACCCTGGCCGAGCGCCTTCAGCCCGGCGGCGATCTGCGGCGGCGCCTGGCCCGGCTCACCGGCCTTGGCCAGCGTGGCGAGCTTTTTCACAGCGCCTGCGCGCAGTTCGACCACCTCGCTGTCATCGGGGTGGAGCTTCAAGTAGGTGTCGAACAGCGCCAGCATCTCGGGCTTGGTGCTCGGCCAGCTCAGTGCCATCTTCCAGCATTCGATGGCAAAGCCGCTGACGCTGGGCACCAGCGATACCCGGCCCAGACGCTGGATCCCCTCGATGCGGGTGTCCCAGCGCGGCTCCTCGCCGCGGGCCAGATGGAAAGCCAGATGCAGCTCGATCTGCGGATCGCTGGGGTTGTCCTTGGCCAGCCGCTCGAAACCGGCCCGCGCGGCCTTCCAGCCGGTCGGCAGCTTGCTGAAGACACGGTAGTACTCGAGCCCGACATCGCCGACCGGCTCGCTGCCGCCGAGCGCGCGCTGGTACTGCTCGACCGACTTCTCGATGTCGCCCGACTCGTGCAACAGCCTCGCCTGGTCCAGCGCCTTGGGCGCATCGCCGCTGCCCAAGGTGATGTCCTGCGCCAGCAGGGTCGCCCAGCGGCCTTGGGCGTCCAGCGCGCGCAAGCGGACCAGGATCTCGGCCGCGCCGGCACTGCGCTTCTGGGCGAGTTCGCCATGCGCCAAGCCGTAGAGCGCGCGCGGCTCGTCGGGTTGCAGCCGCAGCAGCTTCTTCCAGGCTTCGGCGGCACGCGCCGGTTGGCCCTGGGCCTGCCAGTACTGGCCTTGCTGGAGCAGCGCCTTGGCGGCCGAACTCGTCTGGGCGAGAGCTGGCTGCGAGCCCAGCGCGAGCAGGACGGCGAACGCTAGTGGGTGTTTGCGGAAATACATGGGGTTTGCCATTGAAGTTGCACCTGCCCGTTGCGCAGGAATTGGTAGCGGTTTTCGATCCAGCCGAGTCCGAACAGGCTCAGCGCGTGGTCGTAATAAGAGGGCAGCGCTTGACCCAAATGCGCCGACAACATCGAAGCCGCCTGCTGCCCGCGGGCGCGCCCGGCCAGCTGCGCCACAGCCGCCGTGTTGCCGGCCTGGCGCAGCGTGGGCAGCATCGCGGCCGAGAAGCCATAGGGGCTGACGCCGCTGCCACGCCCGCTGCGCAAGTCGACCTTCTCGGGCGGCCCGGCGTCGGCGCGCACCAGCCTGGCCATGCCGGCCAGCGCGCGGCGCAGCGGCTTGGCCAGCGGATCGTCGGCAGCGGTCATGCCAGCCCAGAGGTAGACCCGGATCGCGTCGTAGCTGCCTTGCGCGCCCAGCACCGGGTCGGCTGTGAAGGCCGGTCGGGCGTCAGCGATGGCGCGGTAGCCGACCCAATCCGCAGCCAGCCCCTTGGTCGAGGTCGCGGCGATCATTCTGGCGGTGCTGGCAGCGATTTCGCTCCAGGGCCCCTGTGGGTCCTCCAGCGCGAAACGACGCAGCAACGGGATCGGCAGGTAACTGGGGTTGAGCCGCCAGCTGCCATCGGGCTGGACGAAACCATAAGGCCCCGGCAGCAGCATCGCACCCAGACCCGGCAGCGCGACGACCTCTTGCTTGACGATGGTCTTGAGCAACAAGCGACCGTCGCGCTGGAGGTCGGGGCGTTGCCACAGCCGACCGGCCTCGAGCAGCGCATAGGCGAACCACAGGTCGGCATCGGAGGCCGAGTTGGCGTCGAGCACG
>JBILYN010000492.1:0-3204 GCA_044377715.1 Aquabacterium sp. | reverse complement strand
TGCTGCCGCTGGTCCAGGGCCGGCGCTGGGCCGTGGCCTTCGGGTTCGGACTGGTGCACGGCTTCGGCTTTGCCAGCGTGCTGGCCGACCTGGGCCTGACCCAGTCCACGCTGGTGCTGGCGCTGCTGGGTTTCAACCTCGGGGTCGAAGCCGGCCAGTTGGCGATCGTCGCGGCCTTTCTGCCGCTGGCCTTCGCACTTCGGCACGGCCGCCTCTACCGCTGGGGCTTGTTCGGCGCCGGCTCGGTGCTGATCGCGCTGCTGGCCTCGGCGTGGTTGGCCGAGCGCGCCCTCGATCTGCGGCTGTTCTAACCCGGCGCCAGCAGCGCCAGCCAAGCTCAGCGCGACAGCGCCAGCCGCAGCCCGAAACCCAGCAACAGCGTGCCGGCAAGCCGGTTGAGCCAGCGCACCACTCGCGGGTTGGCGCGCAGCCGGTCGGCAAAGTGCCGGGTCAGCGCCACCACCAGCGCACCGTACAGGAATGTCAGCGCAGCGATGGTGCCGGCCATGAAGCCGAAAGTGCTCAAACCCTGGTGCCTGGCCGGGTCGACAAAGAGCGGGAAGAACGCCATGTAGAACACGATCGCCTTGGGGTTGAGCAAGGTGATCATCATGGCTTGGCGGAAGTACTGACCGGCGCGGATGTGCAGCACCGGGGCGTCGCCAGGCTTGGCGACAATCATGCGCCAGCCCAGCCACGCCAGGTAGGCTGCGCCCAGCCACTGCACGCCGGCGAACAGCCAGGGCGAGGTCGACAGCAACGCGGCCACGCCGGCCACCGCCAGCCACATCAAGACCTGGTCGCCGGCGATCACGCCCATGGTCGCCGCCAAGCCGCCGACCACGCCCCCCTTGCCGGTGGAGGTGATCAAGGCCAGGTTGCCCGGACCGGGGATCGCCAGGAACACAATCACCGCCACCACAAAAGCGCCATAGTCCGCCACGCCAAACATGTTCACCACCCTTGCTGATCGAGGCCGCCGATGATGCCAGCAATGCTGGCGGGTCAGCCGCGCGAAGACGAGATCGAGTTCAGCGCGATCCGGGCCCAGGGCGCGGGCGGCCAGAACGTCAACAAGGTCAGCAATGCCGTGCACCTGCGCTACGACATCGCGGCCTCCAGCCTGCCCGACGCGGTCAAAACCAGGCTGCTGGCCTGGCGCGACCAGCGCATCAGCAGCGAAGGCGTGGTCGTGATCAAGGCCCAGGACCACCGCAGCCTGGAACGAAACCGCCAGGATGCGGTCGAGCGGCTGCGCGAATTGATCCTCGAGGCAGCCCATGTGCCCAAGACCCGGCGCCCGACCCAACCGACCCGTGGATCACAGCGGCGCCGGGTTGAGGGCAAGGTGATACGCGGACAGGTCAAGGCCTTGCGCGGCAAGGTCAGCGGCAGGGGCGGCGAGTGAGCAGCGCTCAGGCCGCCGCGTCGGCCGCGCGGTAGGGCTGCACCATGCGCAGCCATTTGAGCGCTGGCAACGCGAATCGCGCCTCGATCGCCTCGGCGCGGGCAGTCAGCGTCTCGCGGTCGGGCACGTCAACGCCGCGCGCGGCCACCAGCACGGTGTTGCCCTCCTTGGTCGGTGACAGCTGCCAGACCTGGGACGCGCCGAATGCCGTCGCCAGCAGCGCCGCGCTGCGTTCGAAGCTAGCATCGCGGCCGAACAGGTTGACCGTCATCAGCCCGCCCGGCGCGAGCACATCGCGGCAGGCGTTGTAGAAGTCCTGGTCATCGAGCACCGGCGCAGCGGCGTCGTGGTCGTAGAGGTCGACGCACAGTTGGTCGGCGGTCTGCAGGTTCTCGTCGCGCTGCACCCAAGCTCCGGCATCGGCCTCGACCACCCGCAGCCGGTCGTCGTCGGCAGGCAGGTGAAACCAGATCCGGCAGGCCGTCACCACCGACGGGTTGATCTCGACCGCCGTGGTGTGCCAGCGCAGCACCTGGTGGGTGAATCGGGTGATCGCCGCAGCACCCAGGCCGAGCTGCAATGCACGGCCCGGGCCGCCGGGCTTGAATTCCGCCAAAGCCTCGGTCGGCAGCCACAGCAGCCAGACCATCATGCGCTGGATGTATTCGAGCTCGAGCTTGCGCGGTTTGGCGATGCGCATCGCACCCTGCACCCAGTCGGTGCCCAGGTGCAGGTAACGCACGCCGTCGAACTCGCTGATCGTCGCGCCGGCCAGCAGGGTCTGTTGTCGTTTCTTGGTCATGTCTTCTCTCAGCCAGCCGGCATGATGCCGTGCTCGCAGAACACCTCGGCCCAGGCTGCGCGTTTGCGGTCGAATGACCAGCTGGCGTTGGCCGGGCTGGTCGAGGGCAGCCGGTGGGCCGGCAGCCCCAGCGCCCTGGTGATGTGCGCTGCGCGCGCCGACTCGGCGCCGTTGTGGGCGGCGGCGCGCAGCAACGGCAGCGTCGCCGCGAGCTCAGCCAGCGGGTTGAGCTCGGCGTCGGTGATCGCGCTGTCCAGGCTGCCGACGCGACGGCAGCTGGCGTAGATGTCCCACAGGCCCAGGCCGCGCTCGCGCAACTCGTCCAAGCGCGCCGGGTAGCTCAGCGCGCGCAAGTCAATGCCCCATAGCGAGGACAGCAGCGGCCAGAACTGGTTGCGCGGGTGGGCGTAGTACTGCTGCGCCGCCAGCGATGCCAGGCCCGGAAAGCTGCCCAGCAGCAGCAATCGCGTCACCGGGCCCACCACCGGGGGCAGGCCTTGCAGCAGGGCTTCGGGGTTCACGCAGATGCCAGCGTTGCCAACTTCGGCAAGGCCGCCAGCGCATTGCGCGACGTGATCTCGGCGGTCTGCTCCAGCGACCAACCGCGCAGCGCTGCCAGGCTGGCGGCGATCCGCGGCAGCTCGGCGGGCTCGTTGCGGCTGGTCTGGCCCAGAGCGCGCTGTTCGGCGCTGCGGTACAGCCAATGCGGCGGGATGTCGGGGGCATCGGTCTCGAGCACCAGCGCCGTCTCGGGCAGGTCGGCTGCCAGCCTGCGGATTTGCAGCGCTCGATCGAAACTGAGCGCACCGCCAAAGCCCAGCCGAAACCCGAGCCCGGTGAAGACATCGGCCTGAGCCCGGCTGGCGTTGAAAGCGTGCGCGATGCCGCCGGCCACGCTAATGCGGCGCAGGCCTTTGAGCAGCGCATCGGCCGATCGCCGCACATGCAGGATCACCGGCAGGCCTGCTGCCCGTGCCAGCTTGAGCTGGGCGGT
>JBILYN010000175.1:0-9564 GCA_044377715.1 Aquabacterium sp. | reverse complement strand
GCTGACCGCCACCGCTTGGCGGCCGGCCTCGGTCGCCAGCAGCTGGGCCCGCGCGGCATCGCTCAGGCTGGCCAAGCGGCCATACAGATCGAGCTCCCAGGCGCTGACTTGCAGCCCGGCGCTCAAGCCGGTGGTCTCCAAGCCCTTGTAATTTGGCGAGCGGCCGGCATTGAGCCCAACGCCCAGCGTCGGCAGGCGGTTGGCGTCGGCCAGGCCGAGCTGGGCCTGCGCACGCTGCACGTTGAGCAGCGCGACCCGCAGGTCGCGGTTGTTCTGCAGCGCCAGCTCGACCCACTGCGTCAGACGCGGCTCGCGCACCCAGTCGCGCCAAGCCAAGATCGGCGTGTCAGCCGCAGCGAGCGCGCCCGCCGGCAACTGCGCAGCCACCGAGGCTTGTTGCAACACGGCTGGCGCCGCGGACATCAGCTGCGGGCCGCCGCCGGCGCAGCCCGACAGACCAGCAGCCAGCACGATCAAGGCCTTGGCACTGCGCGCCACCCAGCCGCGTTCGAGGGTCGCCTTCATGCCACGTCTCCCGACGCGGCGCCGGTCGACTTCGGCACCGCGTGCGGCACCGGCGATGGCGGCCTGGGCGCCGAGATCGATGTGCTGTGCGGCGCCACATGCGTGACCGGGAACAAGCGCCTGACCACGACGTAGAACACCGGCACGAAGAACACCGCGAGCACGGTGGCGGTGATCATCCCGCCCATCACGCCGGTGCCGATCGCGCGCTGACTGGCCGAGCCCGCACCGGTCGACAGCGCCAGCGGCAGCACACCCAGGATGAAGGCCAGCGAGGTCATGATGATCGGCCGAAAGCGCAGGCGGCAGGCGGTCAGCGTGGCCTCGATCAAGCCCAGCCCTTCAGCCTGCAAATCCTTGGCAAACTCGATGATCAGGATCGCATTCTTGGCTGACAGCCCGATCACCGTGATCAAGCCGACCTTGAAGTACACATCGTTGGGCATGTCGCGCAGCCAGACCCCGGACAGCGCACCCAGCACGCCCAGCGGCACCACCAGCAACACCGCCAGCGGGATGGCCCAGCTCTCGTAGAGCGCGGCCAGGCACAGGAAGACCGCCAGCATCGAGAACCCCAACAGGATGCCGGCCTGCGCGCCCGAGAGCTTTTCCTCGCGCGACTGGCCGGTCCATTCGAAGCCGAAGCCTGGCGGCAACTTGGCCGCCAGCGCCTCCATCTCGGCCATCGCCTGGCCGGTCGACAGGCCAGGCGCGGCGTCGCCGGCCAGGCGCATCGCCGGGTAGCCGTTGTAGCGAACGGTCTGCATCGGGCCGCTAATCCAACGCGTGCTGGCAAATGCCGAGACTGGCACCAACTGGCCCCGGTTGTTCGGCACCTGCAGCTTGAGCAAATCCTCTGGCAGCATGCGCGCAGTGGCGTCGGCCTGCACGATCACCCGCTGCAAGCGCCCCTTGCTCGAGAAGTCGTTGACGTATGCCGAGCCCACCGCCGTTGACAGCAGGTTGTTGATCGCCTCGAAACTCACGCCTTGAACGTAGGCGCGCTCGCGGTCGATGTCGAGCTGCAGCTGCGGCGCGTCCTCGAGTCCGTCGGGCCGAACGCCGGCCAGCAGCTTGCTCTGTCGCGCCATGCCCAGCAACTGGTTGCGCGCGGCCAGCAGCGCATCGTGGCCATTGCCACCGCGGTCTTGCAACCGGAAGTTGAAACCTGTGGCGGTCCCGAGCTCGGGAATCGGCGGCGGGCTCAAGGGGTAGACGAACCCGTCGCGGATGGCCATGAAAGCGCCGAACGCCCGGCCAGCCAGCGCCTGCGCCGAGTGCTGCTTGCCAGGCCGCTCGCTCCAGTCCTTCAGCGGCACGAACACCAGGCCCGAGTTCTGACCCTGGCCCGAGAAGCTGAAGCCCAGCACCGCGACCACCTGGTCGACCTCGGGTTGTTTCATGAAGAAGGCCTCAACCTGCTTCATCACCGCAGTGGTGCGTTCGGTCGTCGCGCCGGGCGGCAGTTGCACGTTGACGATCAGGTAACCCTGGTCCTCGTTGGGCAAGAACGAGGTCGGCAGGCGGCCATACATCAAAGCCACTGCGGCAATCACCGCACCGAAAGCCAGCATCCAACGCCCAGCCCTTGGCAGCACCCGTGACACCGTCGACTCGTAACCCTGGGTGGTGCGCTTGAAACCGCGGTTGAACAAGCCGAAGAAGCCGCGCCGCTGCTGGTGGGCGCTGATCGGCTTCAAGAAAGTCGCGCACAGCGCCGGCGTCAGCGTCAGCGCCAAAAAGGCCGAGAACAGGATCGCCGAGACCATCGCCAGCGAGAACTGGCGGTAGATGCTGCCCACCGCGCCGGAGAAGAAGGCCATGGGCACGAACACGCTGACCAGCACCACGGTGATGCCGATCACCGCGCCGGTGATCTGGCCCATCGCCTTGCGGGTGGCCTCGCGCGGGCCCAGACCCTCGTCGGCCATCAAGCGCTCGACGTTCTCGACCACCACGATCGCATCGTCGACCAGGATGCCGATCGCCAGCACCATGCCGAACAGCGTCAGCACGTTGATCGAGTAGCCCAGCGCCAGCAGCATGCCGAAAGTGCCCAGCAGCGCGACCGGCACGACGATGGTGGGGATCAGCGTGTAGCGCAGGTTCTGCAGGAAGATCAGCATCACCACGAACACCAGCGCCACCGCCTCGGCCAGCGTCTCGACCACCTGCTTGATCGAAATTCGGACGAACTTCGAGCTGTCGTAGGGCACCTTGTATTCCATGCCAGGCGGGAAGTAGACCTTCAGCTGCTCCATCCGCGTCTTGATCGCGTCGGCGGTGGCGAGCGCGTTGCCAGTCGGCGCGAGCTGCACGCCCACGCCCGCGCTGGGCTGGCCGTTGAGCCGCGAGAAGCTGCCGTAGCCTTGCCCACCCAGCTCGATGCGCGCCACGTCGCGCAGCCGCACCGAACTGCCGTCGGCGTTGGCGCGCAGCACGATCGCACCGAACTGCGCGACGTTGGCCATCTGGCCGTTGACAACGACGGTCGCGCTCATGGTCTGGCCGGCCACGCTCGGCTGCTCGCCGAGGTTGCCGGCCGAGACCTGCGCGTTCTGGCTGCGGATCGCGCTGGTGACGTCGACCGGCGACAGCCCGAAAGCCACCAGCTTGGCCGGCTCAAGCCAGATCCGCATCGCCCGCTCGGTGCCGAAGAGCTGGGCCTGGCCGACGCCGGGGATGCGCTGCAGCTCGGGCTGGATGTAGCGCGCGGCATAGTCGCCTAGCGAAATCGGATCATCGGCCGGGTTGGTCGAAGTCAGCGAGACGAAGAGCAGGAAGTTCGAGCGCGCCTTGTCGACGCGAACGCCCTGCTGTACCACCGCGCTGGGCAAGCGCGGCGTGGCGCGCGACAAGCGGTTCTGCACCTCGACCTGGGCCAGGTTGACGTCGGTGCCGGTCTCGAAGGTGGCAGTGATCGTGCCCGCGCCGTTGGCCTGGGCGATCGCTTCCATGTAGATCATGCCGGGCGCGCCGTTGAGCTCCCGCTCGATCACCGACAGCACGCTGTCTTCGAGCACGCTGGCCGACGCGCCGGGGTAGCTGGCGGTGATGACGATGGACGGTGGCGCCACCGTGGGGTACTGCGACACCGGCAGCTTGGTGATGGCCACCGCACCGAGGCCGGCAATGAACAGCGCGATCACCCAGGCGAAGATCGGACGATCGATGAAGAATCCGGAGAGCATGCTGGTCGTCCCGGATCAGCGGCTGGCGGCGGATGATGCAGCGACGGCAGGTGGCGCTGCCGGCGGCACCATGGCGGACCGCGCAGTCCAGGGCACCGGGTTGACAGGCGTGCCCGGTGGCGCCATCGCCAACTTCTGGAAGCCGTCGACCATCACCTTTTCACCGGCCTGCAAGCCGCCGAGCACGACCCAATCCGTTCCCTGGCTGGGGCCGACACTGATCTTGCGCGGCACCGGCTTGTTGTCGGCGCCCACCACCAGCACGCTGTCGCCGAGCGGGCCGCGCGTGACCGATTGCTGCGGCAGCCGAATCGCGTTCTCGCTGCTGGCTTGCACCAGGCGAACCTTCACGAACAGCCCTGGCAGCAGTTCGCCCTTGGGGTTGGGCAACTCGGCGCGCAGGCTGACCTGGCCGGTGGCGGCGTCGACCGTCGGATCGCTGAACAGCAGCTTGGCCGGCAGCGGGTATTCGCTGCCGTCGCCGAGCAAGACCCGGATTTCGGCCGCCGCGCCAGCGCCGGCGCGCTTGAGTTGACCGGCATCGAAAGCCTTGCGCAGCCGCAGCGCGTCGGCTGCGGGTTGGGTGAAGTTGACATACAGCGGATGGGTCTGCTGGATCACCGCCAGCTGGGTCGCATCGCCCTGGCCCACCAGCGCGCCCTCGGTCACCAGCGCGCGGCCGATGCGCCCGGCGATCGGCGCCTTGATCGCCGCGTAATCGAGGTTGATGCGGGCGGTCAGCGCGGCAGCACGCGCCGTGGCAGCGTCAGCCTGAGCTAGCTTGAGCGTTGTCTGCGTCAGCAGCCATTCCTGCGCGCTGATCGCGCGGGCGTCGGCCAAGGGCTGGTTGCGCTGGAGCTGGGCCTGGGCCTGGGCCTGGCCGGCTTCGGCACGCGCCACCGCCGCCTCAGCGCTGGCCAGCGCGGCCCGGAAGGCTGCATCGTCGAGCTGAAACAGCGGCTGGCCCGCACTCACCAGCGCGCCTTCGGTGAACAGTCGCTGCGACACGATGCCTGGCACCCGGGCCCGCACTTGCGCCACCCGCCAGGCCTCGAGCCGGCCCGGCAATTCGGTGCTCAGCGCCACCGAGCCAGGTTGCACCGTGACCACGCCGACGCTCGGCGGTGGCATGCCGCCACCGGGCGGGCCCTTGGGCGACTCAGGCTGACCGCAGGCGGCCAGCGCCAACAGCAGGGACAAGGCGAGCGAAGCCCGCAGCGCAGGACAAGAGGCAAGAAGGGGCAGGTTCATCAGAAGGTTCAGGCAGGTGATGTCGTCAGGCGGTCGGATGCGCGGTGATGAATCCGAAGCGAATGACCAGGATGTTGTCACATTGAGAAGTCCACGCGCTTCGCTCGGTTGCAGCGGCCCCACAAGCCGGCTATTTCAAGGACGGCTGGCGCGCCAAGCCTCGAGCGCGATCGCGCCGGCTTGACGCAGGTCTCTTGCGCCCGACCGGGCACGCGCCTAGGCTGGACCTATCCATCCTGCGGACCGCTCGTTGCGGCCAGCCCAAACCACAAGGAGTTCCGTCCATGCCCAGCCCCAGCAAAGCCGTCACCGTCTCGGTCACCGACATCCGCAGCTTCGCGCTGGTCGGTGCGGCCGGTGCCGGCAAGACCAGTCTGGCCGAAGCACTGCTACTGGCGTCGGGTGCGATCAACAGCGCCGGCAGCCTTGAGCGTGGCAACACGGTGAGCGACTTCGACCCGCTCGAGCGCCGCTTGCTGCATTCCTTGAACGCCGCCGTGATGCACACCGAGTGGTTGGGTCGTCGCATCCACTTCATCGACACCCCGGGGGCCGCCGATTTTCTGGGCCAGAGCTTGCCTGCGCTGGCGGCGGTCGACACCGCAGCGGTGGTGATCGACGCGGTCAACGGCATCGAGCCGATGACGCGCCGAATGATGAAGCTGGCGGCAGAGCGCGGGCTGGACCAGTTGCTGATCATCAACAAGATCGACGCTCCGGGGGTCGACCTGGCAGCGTTGCTGGCGCAGATCCAGGCTGAATTCGGCCGCCGCTGCCTGCCGCTGAACCTGCCGCTGACCGAGGCCGGCAGCACCGGGGTTGTCGACTGCTTCTATCGGCGCCACGGCCACAGCGACTTCGGCCCGGTCGAGGCCGCGCACCGCGCATTGGTCGAGCAAGTGGTCGAGGTCGACGCGGGATTCGTCGAGCGCTACCTCGAGGACGGCGATATCGACGCCGCCGAGTTGCATGCGCCGCTCGAGCAGGCGCTGCGCGAAGGCCATCTGATCCCGGTCTGTTTCGTCTCGGCGCATAGCGGCGCCGGTGTGGCCGAATTGCTCGACGTGATCGCCCACTTGCTGCCCAACCCCGGCGAGTGCAACCCACCGAGCTTCCTGAAGGGCGAGGGCGACGCGGCGACGCCGATCCAGTCCTTGCCCGACCCCGCACGCCATGTGCTAGCCCATGTCTTCAAGCTCAGCGTCGACCCCTATGTCGGCAAACTCGGCGTGCTGCGCGTGCACCAGGGCACGATCAGCACCGGCTGCCAGCTCTATGTCGGCGACGGCCGCAAACCGATCAGGGTCGCGCACCTGTACCGGCTGCAGGGCAAATCGCACATCGAGGTGGCGCAAGCCTTGCCGGGCGAGCTGTGCGCGATCGCCAAGGTCGACGAACTGCAATTCGACGCGGTGCTGCACGACGCCGCCGAGGACGACCACATCCACCTCAAGCCGCTGCCATTTCCCACCGCGGTGCACGGCCTGGCGATCGCGCCGCAGCGCCGCGGCGACGAGCAACGCCTGTGGGAAATCCTGACCAAGCTGGTCGACGAAGACCCCTGCCTGCGGATCGCGCATGCCGTCAGCACCAACGAGACCGTCGTCTACGGGCTGGGCGAGCTTCACCTGCGCATGCTGCTGGAGCGCTTGCGCGAAGTGCACCGCTTCGAGGTCGAGACGCACCCGCCGCGCATCGCTTACCGCGAGACCGTCACCGCTACGGCAGAAGGTCATTGCCGGCACAAGAAGCAAAGCGGCGGTGCCGGCCAGTTCGGTGAGGTCTGGCTGCGGGTCGAGCCGCTGCCCCGTTCCCACGGCGACAGCGTAGCCTTCGAGTTCGTCGACGCGGTCAAGGGCGGCACGATTCCCAGCGCCTACATCCCAGCGGTCGAAAAAGGCGTTCGCGAGGCGATGGCGGCTGGCGCGATCTCGGGCCACCCGGTCGTCGACCTGCGCGTGACCGTTTTCGACGGCAAGCACCACAGCGTCGACAGCAAGGAAATTGCGTTCGTGACCGCCGGTCGCAAGGCGTTTCTGGCGGCGGTCCGCCAAGCCAGCCCGATCGTGCTCGAGCCCATCGTCGATGTCGAGGTCGACGTGCCCGAGGCCGCGATGGGCGATGTCACGGGTGACTTGGCGTCGCACCGAGGCCGGGTGGCCGGCAGCGAACAGGCCACAGCCGGCAGCATGCAGATCCGGGCCCAGGCGCCGTTGTCAGAACTGGCCGGCTACCAGACCCGGCTCAACGCGATGACCAGCGGCGAGGGCCGCTACATGCTCGCGCTGTCGCACTACGAAGCGGTGCCACCCGCGCTGCAACAGCAACTGATGGCAGGCTACACGGTGCGCGACGAGGCCTGATCATCGGCCAGGCTGGCGCCGCTCAAGCCTGCACCGTGACAGCCGATATGCAGCCAAGATTCCGGCCACAGGAGTTGAACCATGAACAGGGTGCCCGACCTATCCGAACCCGCAGCTTTCATCAGCCTGGCGCCGCCTGATGTGGCCGGCTGGGCTGCGGCCTTCGAACGGCGCGACATCCCGGTGCTGGCGACCACCATCCAGGCGCTGAACGGCCTGCGCGCCAACGAGGACGCGGTCGATGCCCATTCGCTGGCCGACACGCTGGCGGCCGACCCGCTGATGACGCTCAAGCTGTTGCGCCATGTCGCCGCGCTGCGCCGCGACCGCGAGCGCTCCGACCCCGAAACCGCCACCGAAGCGCTGGTGATGCTGGGGATCACGCCATTCTTCCGCGACTTCGCCCAACTCTGCGCGGTCGAACAGCGCCTGGCCGGGCAGAACGCCGCCCAGACCGGGCTGAACCGGGTGCTGCGACGCGCCCACCGCGCAGCCCGCTTTGCGCTGGGATTTGCGGTGCACCGGCAAGACCACGACGCCGCGCTGATCCACGAAGCCGCTTTGCTGCACGGCTTCGCCGAAATGCTGTTGTGGCTGCATGCGCCGTCACTGGCCTTGGCCGTGCTCAAGCGCCTGCGCGAGCAGCCCGGACTGCGGTCGCGAGCCGCACAGCGCGAGTTGCTGCACATCGAGCTCGGCGAGCTGCAGCAAGCGCTGATGAAGACCTGGCGCCTGCCCGAGCTGCTGGTGCGCATCAGCGATGGCCGAGAGAGCCCGCTGACCCAGGTGCGCAACGTGCAGCTGGCGATCCGGCTGGCCCGCCACAGCGAACAGGGCTGGGACAACCCGGCATTGCCCGACGATGTGACAGCCATCGCCGAACTGCTCAACCTCGCGCCGGGGCCGACGCTGCACCTGCTGCACAGCCTGAGCCTGTAGCCCGGAGGCTCAACGTGGGCCGACGTCTCGCGGTGCCACGCCGACCCGGCGCAACACCTCGTCCAACACCGCCGGATCGAACACCATCTGCACATGCGCCACGCCGTCGAGGTGGCGGTTGTCGGCACCTTCGAGCATCGCCGAACTGGCCGGCATCACCAGGTTGTCGGCATGGCTGTAGAAACAGGTGAAGCGCGCCAGGCGCTGCGGCGCCTCGCGCACCGCCAGCGCAGCCAGCCAGTCGCTGCCGCGCCGCATCTGGCGCGCGTTGGCGCCGGCCCCGAAACGCGCGAGCCAAGTGCCCTGGTGCGGTGTGCCTATCGTCACGACGCCGAGCACGCGCGCATCAGCGGCTTGGCTGTCTGCCTGCGCTGCCAGCCAGGCTCGCGCGACCAAACCGCCCATGCTGTGCCCCACCAGCAGCGGCGCCCGGCCGCTGCGGCGCGTCAGGTCGAGCACCGCAGCCTCGACCGCCGGCAGGCAGCGGTCGATGCGGCCGAACGCAGGCGCTAGCGTCAGCGCGGTGCAGGGCACGCCGAGCTGGCGCATGCGCTGCAACCAAGGAGCCCACAGGCCGCGGTTGCAGCAATAACCGTGCAGCAACAGCACGCCAACGCGGCCGGGCTGACCCGGCACGTCGGGCTCCCGGTCGGCGGCAAAAGGCTGACGCCAGGCAAACACCCGCCAGGCGGTGATCACCTCGCCGGCCCAGGCTCGCAACAACTGACCCGCACCAGGTCGCGGCACGTTCGGGTCGCGACCCAAGCTGGCCAACAGCAAGAACTCCAGCGCCAGCAGCGGCGCTTGAGGCGCCAGCGCCAACAGCAGCCCGAAAAAGTACGCGCCCGAGCCCAGACCCCGGTGCCAGCACCAAGCACACCAGCAGCACGCCGCCACCAGCGCGACCGCCACCAAGCACCTCTGGATCAAGGCCATCATCGGCGCAGTCTCGCATGAGCAGTGGCGCGCGGGCCGGCCAAGCCGTTCACGAGGGGACCCTGGTGCGATGCAGGCCAGCGGGTTAACCTCCGGCCATGAGCTCCTTGATTGCCGATCGCATCCGGGTCCACCTGAACACGGTGACGCAGCTGCGCGAAGCGCGCGAAGGCGACCCCGCGCTGGCCGAGCGGGTGCAGGCGATCAAGACCTACCAGGCCAGGCGCTTCGAAATGAGCTATGCCGACCTGCTGGCCTCGCCGCGCTACCGGGCGGCGACCCGGTTCTTTCTCGACGAGTTGTACGGTCCTCAGGAGTTCGGCGACCGCGACAACCAATTCGCCCGGGTGGTCCCCGGG
>JBILYN010000491.1:0-3208 GCA_044377715.1 Aquabacterium sp. | reverse complement strand
GCTTCTGGCCGCGGCCTTGCTTGGCCCAATGGGTTCGCACGCTGTGGGCCAGTGCCGCGATGTAGCCAGGATCGTCGTGGTAGTGGTTGATGAAACGCAGTTCGGGCACGCGGCGCACTCGCAGCGCCCACTGAGCGACCGCGTCGATGCTGCTCGCCGTGGTGGCAGCGGCAAATTGCGGGTAGAGCGGCAACACCAGCAGTCTTGTCACGCCGGCGGCTTTGAGCTCGTCCAGCGTGCGGGCGACTGCTGGCTCGCCATAGCGCATCGCATGGCGAACGACGAGTTGATGGCCGCGTGCTTGCAGCAAGTCTTGCAAGCGCGCGGCCTGCGCGGCGGTCCAGGTCAGCAGCGGCGAGCCGGCGTCGGTCCAGATCGAGGCGTATTTGGCAGCTGACTTGGCTGGCCTCAGGCGCAGGATCACGCCGTGCAGGATCAGCCACCACAGTGGCCGAGGGATCTCCACGACGCGCCGGTCCCACAGGAATTGCCCGAGGTAGCGTCGAAGTGCAGCAGCCGTGGGCGCCTCGGGTGTGCCCAGGTTGACCAGCAGCACGGCGCTGCGTTCGGCATTGCCGTGGGCGTGAGGGGGTTCGGGGGCGAAGCTCATCGGGGGTGATTGTCGGCGATGCGCGCTGGGTATGGATGCGCGTCCGGCGCAGTCGTGCTGGGAGCGGATCGGTCAAGGCCGCATCGGCAGGGTGTCGCCGAACGACAGCAGCTCGAAGCGAATACTGGGCGCCGTGGGATCGCTGGGCGAGCCACCCAGGCCGATCCAACCCGAGCCATGGAGCGTGCATTGGCGGCGTCGCAGCGTGATGGTTTCCACGGCGTTGCCGAACCGCACATAGGTGCCGTTGTAGCTGAGATCGGTGAGTTGAAAAGCCCCGCCCTGCCAGTCCAGCCTAGCGTGCGAGCGTGAAACACGACCGTCGTCGACTCGAAAATTGGCCTGTCGGCTGCGGCCCAGCATGACGGGCATGTGGGCACCGTCAAAGACCTCCCTGCTGTCGAGCCAGACCAGTCGAACCGATTCGGGCTCCATGGTTCTGGCCACCTCGCCGAACTGGGTGGCGACCGCATCGACAGCGCGACGGCGACCCAGCACGTGTACATGGACCGGCGCAGCGCGGCCTCGCAAGTGCATCCAGTCGAGCGAGCGAAAGCGGGGTCTGAGCACCATGGACAGGCCTGCCAGCACTTCGTCGGTGACCAGTGTTTCGTTGTCGCTCGCGTGATCGATCAGGCGTGCGGCAACGTTGACAGCGTCGCCGAAGCAATCTCCTGCCATCTCGACCACCTCGCCACGCGCCAGCGCCACTTGCAAGCGCAAGCTACGCAGACCGGCAGATGCGCCATGCTCACTTCCTCTGCTGACCAGGCGGTCGAGCTCTTCGTGCATCTGCTGTGCCGACTGCAAGCCATCGGCCGAGCTGTCGAACACCGCCATCAAGCCGTCGCCCAGGGTCTTGACCAGTTCGCCGCCGCAAGCCGGCACCGCCCGTGCCAGTGCATTGACAGTGTGCGTCACCACCGATGTGGCTTCAGCGTTGCCCAGGCTGCCGTAGAGCGCTGTGCTGCCCCGCAGGTCGGCGAACAAAACTGTCCGTTCGGCAATGCTCGTCATGCAAGCCAGTTTAATCGTGAAATTGTGACGCTTGGCCAGCGCAGCTGACCTTGATTCGACGCGCCCAACAAAGGGTCAGTGTTCTGCGCTGAGGCCAACACTCGGCGGCCCGGGCGCGCCGACCGGCACGCTCAGCGGCCGTGCGTCGATGGCGCAGACAAGTTTTTCTTGAGCTCGGCCGTCAGCGCGAACAAGGCGTTGCGGCGTTCGGTCGCCGCCTCAGACAGCTCACCAGATTCGATCAGCCACTGCAACTCGTCGGCCACCGCTCGCTGGTGCAGTCGGCGCAGCACGGCCTCGACCAGCAATGCGGGCGACTCCTCGTCTTCGACTTCGTGGTAGCCGGCCAACCGGTCCAGCAGTTCGCGCAGCTTGGCCTGATCCAGCTCCTCATCTTCGGCTGCCCCGGTTTGACTGCCACGCAACTCATCGAGCAGCGCGGCCATCGTGACGGCGCCGTGTTCGTGCAGCACGCGCTCCAAGCCGGCAAAAAACTGGTTGTAGGGTGCAGGTTGGGCGATCAGAAAATCATGCGACTCGCCAGGCAGGTCAAGCCACACCGCGGCATGGCGAGCCAGCAGCCAGGCCGTGCGGTCAAGCAAAGTGGCGGCCTGGGGCGGCAGACGCCGGCCCCCCATGGGGTGCAGGCGAAGCCGCCCATGGGGCTGGCGATTGTTGCGCCACCCGCTGCTGTCCCGGTCTTGGTAAGCCCTTGGGTCGTCATCGTCGGCGCGGTCGCCTCGGTCTGACGCATGGGCCGAGCCTGCGGCATCGGGCCCGGCGCGAGGCTTGCCTCGTTTGGCCCAATGGGCTTGGAGCACTTCGACCGCGATCCCGCCCAACTTGGCCAAGGCTTGCACCAGTTGCTCGCGCAGCAGCCCGTCGGGCAGCAATGCGACCAAGGGGCCGGCCTGCGTCAGCATTCGCGAGCGCCCCTCAGGCGTCGCCAGATCGCAGTCGGCGCCGGCCTGCGCAATCAGTTGGGTCGACAGCGGCACGGCCTGGGCCACCTCGCGCTCAAAAGCCTCGGGGCCTTGTTCGCGGATGAAGGAGTCGGGGTCGTGTTCGGCTGGCAGGAACAGGAAGCGCACGCTGCGCAGGTCGCTGGCGTGAGGCAGGGCCGCCTCGAGCGCGCGTCCAGCCGCGCGGCGTCCGGCGGCGTCACCGTCGAAGCTGAAGATCACCGACTCGGTGAAGCGGAACAGCTTGGCCATATGCTCTGCGGTACAGGCTGTTCCCAGCGTGGCCACCGCGTTGGGATAACCCCACTGGGCCAGCGCCACCACGTCCATATAGCCTTCGACGACCAGTGCGTAGCCCTTGGCGCGCAGCCCCTGGCGGGCCTCGAACAGGCCGTAGAGTTCTTGCCCTTTGTGGAAGACCGGCGTTTCAGGCGAATTGAGGTACTTGGGTTCGCCGACATCGAGCACCCGGCCGCCGAAGCCGATGACCTCCCCGCGCACCGAGCGGATCGGGAACATGATCCGGTCGCGAAAGCGGTCGTAGCGTTTTTGCTCCTCGCCTTCGTCACCGCTGACGATCACCAAACCGCATTCGCTGAGCAGCGGGTCGTCGTAGCGC
>JBILYN010000174.1:0-9573 GCA_044377715.1 Aquabacterium sp. | reverse complement strand
GGCGCGCTGGCATGCGCCATGTTGTGGAACAGCAGCGTGTGGCCGTCGGGCAGCGCGCGCGCGACCCGGCCAGCGCCTATCGTGCCGCCTGCGCCGCCGACGTTCTCGACCACCACAGTCTGCTGCAGCGCCTTGCCCAGCGACTGGGCCAGCAATCGGCCCAGCACATCGGTCGAGCCGGCTGGCGGGAACGGGATTACCAGCGTGATCGGCCTGGCGGGGTAGTCGGACTGCGCGAGCACCGGCGCAGCAAAGCCCAGCGCAGCCAGCGCGATGGGCAAGCACCACATCAATCGGCGCGACACCGGCTTGGCGCGCTGGGTCGAGATTCGATCTGGCATGTCGTTCAATCCTGAAAAGTCAAACACCGTAACAGCGGCGAGGTCAGCGACACGATCTCCAGGCCCTCGGGCCCGGCGCTGCGGTAAAGGGTTTGGGTCAGCGGGTCGTGGCCGGCGATGACGTGTTGCGGCGAATCGGCGAGCGATGCGTGTTCGGCAGCGCCTGGCGTCGGCCAGCAACCCAGGCAACAACAGCTCGGGCAACACCAGCGCGCAGCGCAAGACCTCGCGGAGTTGCACCAAGTCAAGTCGCACCAGGTCCAGGCGAACACTTCGCACCGGCTCCTGAGCCAGGCTCACACAGCATCCCGCACGAACTTGAACATCGCCGTGTGGTCTGCGCCGCGCGCCAGCCCCGCCTCGGCAGCGGTCCAGGTCTGCAGGCAGTTCGCCGCGAATTCGCCCGGCGTTCCCATTCGCGAGATGAAGCCCTGCGCGGTCTGCAGGTCTTTGCGCATCAAGGCCAGCGAGAAGCCCGAGTTGAATGCCTCGGACAGCATGAAACTCTCCACCTTGTGCTCGGTGGTGTTGTTCTTGCCGGTTGAGGCGTTGAAGACCTGGTTCACCAGCTTGGGGTCGATGCCGAACTTCTCAGCCGCTACCAGCGCCTCGCACACGGCCAGCAATCCCGATGCCGAGACATAGTTGTTCAGCGCCTTGACGGCATGGCCCGCACCGGCACTGCCGACATGGACCAGCGTCTTGCCCAGCGCCTGCAGCACCGGATGCGCTTGCTCGACCGCCGCCGGCTCGCCGCCGATCATGATGGCCAGGCTCGCGTCAACTGCGCGCCGCACACCGCCCGAGACCGGCGCATCGACAAAGCGTATGCCCAGCGCCGCCAACTTCGCAGCGTTGTCGCGCGAGCACACCGGGTCAGACGAGCCCATGTCGATCAACAACTGGCCCGGCTTGAGCAGCGCGGCCAGACCGGTGGCAGGCGTTGCGCCGGGCTCGCCCCACAGCAGCGCATCGACGATGCGGCTGTCGGGCAGCATCAGCACCAGCGCCGGGCAGTCTTGCGCCAGCTGCGCGGCCGAGGATGCAGCGCTAAAGCCCGGCACATCGGCCAAGGCCGCAAGCGCCTGCGGGTTGAGGTCGAAGCCCAGCACGCTGATGCCGGCACGCAGCAGGTTGCGCACCATCGGGACACCCATCTGTCCCAGGCCGATGAATCCGACAGTGGCCGCGGCCATTCAGATCCCCATTTCCTTGAACACTTCCTTGGCACCGCGGAAGCTGTCGATCGCCGCCGGCACGCCGCAGTAGATCGCGGTCTGCAACAGCACTTCGCGGATCTCGTCCTTGGACAGCCCGTTGTTGATCGCGCCGCGAACATGCAGCTTGAGCTCGTGCGGGCGGTTCAGCGCGGTCAGCATCGACAGGTTGATGATGCTGCGGGTGCGGCGGTCCAGGCCGGGCCGGTTCCAGATCTCGTTCCAGCAGTACTCGGTGACGAGCTCCTGCATCGGCTGGTTGAAGTCGTCGGCGTTCTTGATCGCGGCGTCGACATACTCGGCGCCAAGCACCTCACGGCGGGTTTTCAGGCCTTTGTCGAATGCGTCTTGGTTCATGGGAGGGCTCCAGTGGGTGGGGGATGGTGGGGGATGGAACTGCGCGGGCCGGGCCGGCCTGCTTGAAGACGCCCAGCGCGGCGCGCTCGGCGTTGAGAACATGTTGGCGCGAGATCTTCTGCGCGCCCCTGGCATCGCGGCGCTGGATGCAGGCCAGCAGCGCGTCTATCTCGTCCAGACTGCGCGGCAGCCGGACAGGCAGCATCAGCGACGTGGCGCGCAGCAGGCTGACGCGCGCCAGCAAGCCGCCCAGGATCTCGCTGACCAGCGCGTTGCCCGAGCCCTCGAGCAGGATGCGGTAGAACTCGGTCTTGGCATCGAGCACGCCGGCCGTGAGCTTCTTCTGGCCTGCTTCGCGCAGGCGGCGAACGGTCTTGGCCAGCTGCTTGACCTGCTCGTCGCTGGCCAAACGGGTGAACTCATGCGCCGCAAAGCTCTCGAGCAACCGGCGCAGCGCATACAGATCGCGCGCCTCCTGCAGCGTGATGGCAGCGACCTCAGGCCCGCGGTGCGGCACGATGACGATCAGCTTCTCGGCCTCGAGCCGGCGCAGCGCCTCGCGAACAGACGGTCGGCTGACACCCAGCATCTCGCACAGCTCGCGCTCGATCAGCTTCTCGCCGGCCTTGAGCTGACCGCTGACGATGGCCTGGCGCAGCTTGTCCTCGACCCGCGAGCGCAGGGTTTGCGGCTTGACCAGCGTGAGTGAAATGACCATGGCCTGGATGTTATGGCTTGTCAGACAATCTGGCAATCAGCTTGACGCCTGATTGACAGCCGAATCAACAGACTACAGAATCAGCAGCGCTAGAACCGCGCTAGAACCGCGCTAGAACCGCGCTAGAACCGCGCTAGAACCGCGCTAGAACCGCGCCAGAACCGCGCCGACGGCGCGAGCTGACTCAAGCTCAGCGCCGGCCAACGCCGCGACAGTGGCATAGCGCCTGATCGCCGAGAACAACTGCTGCGCGATCCTGGGCGCATTCGCGTCAGTGCTGACGCTGGCGATCTCTGAGGCCACCGAGCGACGCGGCGTGCCGCTGATCACGATGTCTTACCCGGACTTGCTGACCAGCCGAGGCTTCAAGAACGTCTTCCGGGTCACACCCAAGGGCAGTGTGATCGGCATGGCCGAATTCAACATGGCCACCGACCTGGTCGCCAGCGCTGGCAAGGTCAGCAAGGTGGCGATCCTGCTCGAAGGACATCGCATCAACGGCCTCTGAAATAGCCCTGGCTGGCAACCGTCAGGTTGTCGCTGCAGCTGTTCGCGCCGTCCTCAGGTCCGGCTGCCGCGACCCGTCTTGCGTCACATTGCACGCGCGCGGGCGAGGCCATTTCTGGCAGCATATGCGCTTTGATTCCCGCCTGCGCGGGCCCAATGCTGGAGAAATACTTGAGCGCTGACGACCGAGATCACCCCGACCACCCCGCTGCGTTGGCACTGGCGGCCTGCCTGGCCCTGCTGGCTGGCCCGCTTTCAGCGCTGGCGCAGGATGCCGGCCCCGGCCAGAGCGATGGCCCCACGCCGCAGTCCAGCAGCGTGCAGCGTGTGGAAATCGCCGCGCGACAAGGCGCCACCGATCTGCGCCGCGCCGCCAGCGTGGCCAAGCAGATCTACGGCCGTGACGAACTCGACAGCTTTGGCGACACCAATGCGCTAGACGTGCTGCGCCGACTGCCCGGCGTGAACGTCGGCGCCGGCGGGCCACGCATGCGCGGTCTGGGTGCCGGCTACACCCAGATCCTGATCAACGGTGACCCCGCGCCGCAGGGCTTCGCACTCGATCAACTGAGCCCCGCGCAGATCGAGCGCATCGAGGTGTTGCGTGCGCCCACCGCCGACCAGAGTGCGCAGGCGATTGCTGGCAGCATCAACATCATCCTCAAGGACGCGCCGCGCCGCAAGCAGCGCGATCTGCGCCTGGGCTTGACGGACGGCAAGCAGCGCCCGGTGGCCAACATGAACCTCACGCTGGGTGAGGCCAAAGGGCCGCTGGGCTTGTCATTGCCGGTGTCGCTCTTCGAATGGCGCCGAGAAAACACCACCGCCACCGACCGGCAAATGCCCGGCATCGATGGCCTGCCGGCGCATGCCCAGCAACTGGGCCATCAGCAGGTGTGGGGCTGGGGCTACAACCTCGGGCCGCGCCTGAACTGGAAGATCAGCGACGAGCAGGCGCTGGCATTGCAGGGCTTCGCTCAAAAGGGCTACTGGCACAACCGCACCAACCAGGAGAACCATGTGTTGTCTGGCCAGCCGGTGCTGGAAGACGACAGCCAGCAGCAAGGCACTTGGCAAAACCTGCGCGGCAACCTGACCTGGACGAATCGTTTTCGCAATGACCAGCGTGTCGAGTTGCGTGCCGGCGTGCAGCAGTCGAAGTGGACCCTCGATGTTGTGAATCTGCGCCAAGGCTCGGAACGGCTGCGCACGGTGGGCCATGGCGACGAAGAAGGCCTCAGCCAGGCCGGCAAGTACAGTTGGCTGCTGGGCCAGAGCCATAGCCTGACGGTCGGTTGGGATCTTGAGGCCAAGCGCCGCCTGGAGGAGCGATCCGTCACCGAACAAGGCGTCCCGGTGTTGGCCGACTTCGAAGGCCAGCCCTTCGATGCGCAAGTGCGGCGCCAGGCTTTTTACCTGCAGGACGAATGGGAGATTTCACCGGCGCTGCAGATGTACCTGGGGCTGCGCAACGAGCGCATCCGCACCGAAAGCCACGGCAACGCCGCACCGGTGATCAACGAGAGCAGCGTGCTATCACCGCTGTGGCACCTGACCTACAAGTTCGACCCCAAGGGCCGCGACATGGTGCGCGCCAGTCTGACCCGCAGCTACAAGGCACCCGTGCTGAGCACGCTGCTGGCGCGGCCATCGGTCAACAGCCAGTTCACCAACACCAACGCAGGCAACACGGAGCTGGCACCGGACCGCATCGGCAACCCGACGCTGGCGCCCGAACTGGCCACCGGACTGGACATCGCCTTCGAGAAATACCTGCCCGCCGGCGGGCTGTGGAGCGTGGGCGTTTTCCATCGCCAGATCACGAGCCTGGTGCGCACGGTGACCACGCTGCAACCGGTGGACTGGGCCAGCGTACCGCGCTGGGTGGCGCAGCCGCTGAACTTCTCGTCAGCCACCACCAGCGGCCTGGAACTGGAGGTCAAGGGTCGCGCCACCGAGCTGATGCCCGTGCTGCTGGCCGATGCCAAGACCTTGAACCTGCGCGCTTCGATCAACTTCTACCGCTCACGGGTGGCAGCAGTGCCCGGCCCCGACAACCGGCTCGATGGCCAGCAGCCCTGGTCGGCCACGCTGGGTTTTGACAATCGATTTGTCAGCCTACCTCTCAATGTGGGCGGCAGCATGAGCCTGAATCCACCCTACGACACCCAGCTTACGCTGGACCAGTTGCAGCGACGCTCGCGCACTCGAACACTGGACTTGTTCGGGCAATGGATCTTTCGGCCGGGCCTGTCGGTGCGGCTGGCGGCCAGCTCCGGCGTGCAGCCTTTTGGTCCACCCAACGGTCAAACCGCCACGCTGCTGGCCAATGGCGACTTCACCCGCATCGACCGCCAGACCAAGCCGCAGTTCAATCTGTCGCTGGACATGCGCCTTTGAGGCTGTCGGGCAAAGTCCGAGACATGACGGACTGCCGCGCACCCCCACCGGCTCCGACCTGCGCTGGCTTGGCGGGTGCCACCGTGCGGAGCCTGCGAATCAGTCGGCGCGGCAACTCACTTTGAGGTCGGCGCCAACAACTGGTCACCGCCGCGGCTGATGAACGATTTCAGCACCACGCTAGAGCCATCTGACTTTGAGCGACAACTCCGCTGAACCGGCGGCAGGCTGTTGAGCACCGTTCAACGCGCAAACGCTGGCCACTGCGGATCCAGGCACAGTGCCAAGTCCGCCGGCAAGCCAGGCACCTGATGCTGCAGCCAGCGTCGGATGAATGCCGGCGCCGCCCAGGGCCCGGTGTCCCCACTCCACACGCCTTCGGTTAGCACCTGCAGGCCGGCAGACCCGCGTCGTAGTGGCACGATGGCCGGGTCCAAGGACGCGCCCGTGGGCAAGGCGCCAACCCCGTCCCAAAGCACCTCGGCCAGCAGCCAGTCGCCGTCGGTCTTGGCGTGCAGCAGCAACTGCAACGGCCTGGCCCCGCGTGAGGCCGGCGGGCTGTGTGCGGCCAAGGCCTGCTGGGCCTGCATCCAGGCAACAGACCCGGCATGCAAGTGCTGCACCGCACTGCAATCACGCACCACAGCTTGCCAGCCGCTCTGTAGCCGGCCCGCCAGGTCCATCGGGGTGCCCGCCACCACGAGCAGCACACCCTGGTCCTGCGGCAGCAAACGCAGTTGCGAGAAAGCCAGCAACAGGGGCGCGACCAGTGCCACAGCCATCAGGGCGCGGCGGCGCGGCCGGGGGCGAGGTGTTTGTGATGCTTGCATTGGGGCGCAGCCTAGCAGCGGCCAACGGTACTGCCCAACAACAATACCCAACAACAGTACCCACCAACAGTGTCCATCCATGTCGGCTGCGCCAGGGGCTGACACGGCGCCAACCGAAGACGCGGGGTGAATCGCCCTGGATTCTGAGGAGGCGCCAATTCTTGAGAAGATGGCGCTATGAAGAAGTCGAGCAAGTTCTTACCTGAGCTGCATGAACGGGCTGCGGCGATGGACTTACCACCGTCCATTTGCAAATGGCAAAACTGATTCCCGAGCCTGCCGACTGGATCCTCTCGGCGCGCCAGCAGTGGCATTGGCGAGGCCAGGCGCGTCCGCCCTTTGCTGCGCCACCTGGGCCGGGCCAGGCCTCAGTCTGGGACTTCCCGCGCCCACCGCGCCTGGCGCCCGACGTCCGAGACGTGGTGGTATGTTGGGGCGGCGTCGAGGTCGCGCGCACCCGCCGCGCCGTGCGTGTGCTGGAAACCGGGCACCCGCCCAGCTTCTACCTGCCATGGGACGACGTTAACAGGCAGTTGCTGCAGCCCGCAGCAGGCAGTTCGTTCTGCGAATGGAAGGGCCCGGCACAGTACTGGACGCTGGTGTGCGGCGATCGCCAGCTGCCCGGCGTCGCCTGGAGCTACCCGCGGCCTCTGGCCGGCGCCGAGGCCTTGGCGGACTGTGTGGCCTTCTACCCGGCGCAGCTCGACTGCCGGGTCGACGGCGCGGCAGTGAGCGCGCAGCCCGGCGGCTTTTACGGTGGCTGGATCACGCCCGAACTGGCGGGCCCGTTCAAAGGCGAGTCCGGCACCGAGGGCTGGTAACGAGACCGCTGGAGACTGGTGCTGGTGGCTGGTAACGGCGCCATGTGCCGCCGAGGGCTCAGCCCCGCTTGCGGAACACCACCACGTGCTGCCAGGGCAACGTGCTCACGGTGCACTCCCAGTCCAAGTCGAACACGGCGACCTCGCGCTTGATCTGCGCTTCGCTCGTCTTGTGCAGCGGCTTGATCGGCACACGCGGATCCTCGGCCTTGTACTCGACGAAGACGACTCGATCACCGGGCTTGTGGGCCGTCATCACGCTGGTCACCACCTCGTGCGGGAAGGCAAGCTCGTGGTGCACGTCGACCATGATCGCCAGATCGACCGAGCCTGCGGGCAGGCCGACATCGTCGACCGCGCCGAGCCGCGCGTCGATCTGCGGCAGCACGCTGCGTTTTGCGCCGGCCTGCAGCAGCCTCACCATTTCGGATTGCACGTCGACAGCCCGGACCTTACCGCCCGGCTACATCGAGGACGCGCGCCCCCATTGCCGAACACTCTTCGCCCAGTACACACGCAGCACATGCGTTCAGACATCGGCTACGTGATGCCCTTCAGTGCCCATGACGGGCACGCTCAGGCCCCCAGAGATGCGCGCCACACCGCACTCGACTCGGCTTTTCATGACTTCTCAAAGCGCTTCAAAGGACGCCCGACGCAGCCCCACGCACTGCCCACCGCCGCCTGGGTCAACCAATCATCATCGGATACCGTCCCCGACAAAACGCCCAACTCCCAGGCAGTAAATTGATTTCCAACGGTGCAGCAAGGTCATTGACAAGGTCCGTGGCTTCGTCGGGCATTCCTGTACGACAATTCCTGGGGCAGGCAACCATTCGAACCACTGACTCTCATGACCGTTTGAGTTTCAAATGACTACACGGCGCGGCCGTGCTGGTGCTGCTGAGCCATATCGCCGCTACTGGTTGGCTTCTGGTATCCCTTGTTTGAATGTGCCCTCGAAAACATTCATACAAAAAGGTCAAAAAATGCAAACCTCCAAGTAAGATTTTGGAAATTATTTGGCGCAACACACCGTACCACACTAACAAAAACTAGCGGCTCGGCCGATGGCCAAAACCCAGATCAGGGACAGTTTGAGAGACGAAGCTCTGGACCCTGTTAAAATATTAAATTTATAGGAATCTAAATGTATTCAATTTTAAAGTTTTTCTATTTCTTATTTCAGAAAGGTCGTAAGCTTTTAGACCCGAACCTCAACCCTCTAAGACATGCACCGCCTCATATTAGGTACTTTGCCACCATTCTCTTGGCTTGTTTCTGGTGTTTGGCCTTTGGGCTGTACTTTGGCGATTTCATGCTTATTGGTTATAACATGATGGGGCACATAGCTGTGATAAGCATGGCGTTCGTCACTTGGGCTGTATTCAGACAATTTGAGAGAGTTTATGGGCCAAGGAAAGGTACACAGGAATGGCTTCGCATGCCAGATCGAAGTAGCCGCTGCGATGAGATGACAGAAGAGCAAAGACTCGAGAAAGTTAAAGAATTCAAGAATTAGACGCCTTAAACTGTTCCATACCTTCTTTCGGTGAAGGTCAAAGCGGATGTGCACGCAACGTTACATGTTGGAATGCGCAAATTCAACCCAGTACGGTCATGGATTTGCTTGATTTAATTGATTCATCAATTGGTTTATCAAGCATTCAGGCATCGGCCACGCGACGCTCTCCAATGTCCATTCCGGGCAAGTTCAGGCGCTAAGAGGTGTGTGTCGAGTCGCACCAGACGAGGCTTTTCATGGCTCTTTGCGCGTTAGTTTGTGATGGCTCACTCCATGAGCTATTGCCAAGTCAGACTCAGCTGTGTAGACCCCGACTTGCGGGCTTTCGGAGCTTGCGATGGATACGGCGGAACTGAAGCAGTGGCTGGCGTCGGTGGCACGGCTGACGCCGGCCGACAAGACCTTCTTTCCGCGCTCCAGCAAGGGCCAGCGCCCGGGCAGTGCTCCTCGCAAGCGTCGAGGCCGTGCGTCGCGCAAGAACCGTGGCGAGGACCTGATTCCCGTCCTGATCGCCCGCGACCGTTCCGGAGCGACGGCCGACTTTCTGCTTGAGGCGGTCTCCATAAAGTGCCTGAGCGAGGCTCTCAGCCCGCGCGTCAAGGCCGCCGCCATTCTTTGAACGGATGGCTCGGCAGCGATGGCGGTGACCGCCAAGGAAATGGGCGTGCACCACGAAGCCATGAATCTGAGTGCAGGCGAACGTGTGCGCGGGCTCTGGCACATCCAGAACGCCAACGCGTATCACGGCAGGCTCAAGGGCTGGATGCATCGCTTCAGAGGGGTGGCCACGTCGTATCTGGAAAGCTACCTGGGATGGTTCCGCGCGCTCGACCGGGCCACCACCCGCAGCCGGGCCC
>JBILYN010000490.1:0-3214 GCA_044377715.1 Aquabacterium sp. | reverse complement strand
GCTCGCCGGTTGCCACGTGCAGCGCGATCACCAGGCCGGTCAGCGGCGCGGCATGGACATGCTCCATCTTCATCGCCTCTAGCGTGACCAAGGCCTGGCCGGCCGTCACGCGCTCACCCACCGCCACCGCTACCGCGACGACGCGGCCGTTCATTGACGAGCGCAGCTTGCCGTCGCCGCCCGCGGCCTGGCCTTGCCTGGCCGAGGCGCTGCGGGTGCGGTCGTCGACCTGGTAGGGACGCCCGCCTTGGTGCAGCATCAGGCTGTGGCCGTCGCGCCGGTAGACGGCGCGCTCGACCAGACCGTCGCAGGCGTAGCGGATCTCACCTTCGGCGATCGAGACCAGCACCAGCTCGAACACCTGGCTTTCGACCTGGATTTCGAAGCTGTGCGCGGCGCGCTGTGTCAGTGACACGCTGCAAGCGCCACCGTTGATGTCGAAGCGCAGTTTGATCGGCAGCGTGTGGGTCAGCCGACGGTGCTCGGCAGCAGAGCGTAAGCCGCCAGTGGTCTCGAACAACAGCAGCGCAGCCAGCGCACTGGCGCGCTGCAAGGCTTGGATATCGGGTTGCAGCAGTTCGGCCTGATGCTGGGCGATGAAGGCCGTGGTCGCGCCGCCAGCGGCGAACACCGGATGCGCCAGGCAGCGCGTCAGGAACACCTGGTTGGTCGTCACGCCCAGCGCCACTGCGTCCTCCAAGCCAGCGATCAAGCGACGCCGCGCGTCTTCGCGGTGGCTGCCGTGGCTGATGAACTTGGCGATCATCGAATCGTAGTAAGGCGGGATCTCGGCGCCGCTGGCCAGCGCATGCTCGACGCGCAGCGCGCCAGGGCCAGCTTCGGGCATCTGCCACAGCGCGACCATGCCGCTCTGTGGCATGAAGCCGCGATCGGCATCCTCGGCGCACAGCCTGACCTCGATCGCATGGCCGGAGAAGTGCACCTGGTCTTGCGTCAGCGGCAGTGGCTCGCCGGCAGCCACCCGAAGCTGCAACTCAACCAGGTCCAGACCGGTGATCGCCTCGGTCACCGGGTGCTCGACCTGCAACCGGGTGTTCATCTCCATGAAGTAGTACTGGCCCTGGGCGTCGAGCAAGAACTCGAGCGTGCCCGCGCCCTCGTAGGCGATCGCCTTGACCGCAGCGACCGCTGTCGCGCCCATGCGTGCACGCAGGTCGGCGTTGACCGCCGGCGATGGCGCTTCCTCGATCAACTTCTGGTGGCGACGCTGCACCGAGCAGTCGCGCTCGCCGAGGTGGATCGCATGCCCATGGCGGTCGGCAAAAACCTGAATCTCGATATGGCGCGGCTCGACAATCGCCCGCTCCAGGATCACCTCGGCGTCACCGAACGCATTCAAGGCCTCAGACTGCGCGCTGCGCAGCAGGTCGGCGAATTCGTCCGCTGCAGCCACCAGCCGCATGCCGCGCCCGCCGCCGCCGGCGGTGGCTTTGATCATCACCGGGTAGCCGATTCGCGTGGCCTCGGCTTGCAGGCGTTCAGCGCTCTGGTCCTCGCCCTGGTAGCCAGGGATGCAGGGCACGCCGGCATCCATCATCAAGCGCTTGGCGCCGGCCTTGTGGCCCATCGCCAGGATGGCCTCGGG
Organism: Aquabacterium sp.; assembly: GCA_044377715.1. Taxonomy (GTDB): domain Bacteria; phylum Pseudomonadota; class Gammaproteobacteria; order Burkholderiales; family Burkholderiaceae_C; genus Pseudaquabacterium. The sequence goes on along the minus strand of JBILYN010000490.1, from coordinate 1,608 downwards.
AGACGGTCCGATGAAGACCAGACCGGCGTCGCGGCAGGCCGCTGCGAAAGCCGCGTTCTCGGCCAAAAAACCATAGCCGGGATGGACCGCATCGGCCCCGCTCTTCTTCGCGGCATCGATCAGCGCCGGGATGTTGAGGTAAGACTGGGCCGGCAGTGGCCCGCCTATGCACAGCGCCTGATCGGCCTCGCGCACGTGACGAGCGTCGGCGTCGGCGCTGGAGTAGACCGCTACTGTTCGGTAGCCCAGCGCGCGGGCGCTGCGCATCACGCGCAGTGCGATCTCGCCACGGTTGGCGATCAGAATCTTCGTGAAGGGGCTTGTCATGGGGCAGGCTTCTTTGTGGGTCTCAAGGCCGGGCGACGGCGAACTGCATCTTCTGGGGCTCGCGCGCATCGGCCTCGCGGCACACTGCCAACACTTTGGACAGCACCGCCCGGGTATCGCGCGGGTCGATCACGCCGTCGTCTAGCAGCTGTGCGCTGGTCGTGAACACGCTCATCTGGCGATCGAAGCGCTCGATGATCGCCTCGCGCATCGCATCGAGCTTGGCCTGGTCGACCTCGCCTGTCTTGCGCCGCATCGCCGCCTCGGTGACGATGACCATCGTGCCCGCGGCCTGCTCGCCACCCATCACTGCGGTCTTGGCGTTGGGCCAGGAGAAGCAAAAGCGCGGATGGAAACCGCGACCGCACATGCCGTAATTGCCGGCACCGAATGACGCGCCGCAGTAGATCGTGATCTGCGGCACCGTCGCGTTGGTCACGGCCTGGATCATCTTCGAGCCGTGCTTGATGATGCCGGCCTCCTCGTAGGCCTTGCCGACCATGAAGCCCGTCGTGTTGTTGAGGTAGAGAATGGGCGTGCGGCTCTGGCAGCAAGCCTGGATGAAGTGGGTGGCCTTGGCCGCGCCGTCTGGGTCGATCGGCCCGTTGTTGGTGATCACGCCAACCGGCCAGCCCTCGATCTTGAAGTGGCCGCAGACCGTGGCCGAGCCGTAGTTCTGGCCGAATTCGAGAAAGTCGGAGTCGTCGGCGATGCGAGCGATCACTTGCCGCATGTCGACCGGGCGCTTGTGGTCCATCGGCATCACCGCAAGCAACTCCTCGGCGTCGAAGCGCGGCGGCTTGAAAGCCCTTGCAGCCGGCACAGGCGTGTTCAGGTCCCAATCGATCTGGGCCATGATTTCGCGTGCGATCCGCAAGCCATCGGGGTCGTCCTCGGCCAAGTAGTCGCCCAGCCCTGACACGCTGGTGTGCATCTCAGCACCCCCCAGCTCTTCCTCGGTGGCGACCTCGCCAGTGGCGGCCATCAGCAGCGGTGGGCCAGCCAAGAAGGCACGTGAGCGCCCGCGCACCAGGATGATGTAGTCCGACAGCCCGGTCTGGTAAGCACCTCCAGCGGTTGAAGAGCCATGCGTGACCGTGACCACCGGCTGCCCCGCGGCCGACATCAGCGCGAGGTTGCGGAACGAATTGCCACCGCGAATGAAATCCTCGACCCGATAGGCCATCAGATTGGCACCCGCGCTCTCGACCAGTTGCACGAATGGCAGCTTGTTCTCCAGCGCCAGCTCCTGAACTCTCAGCACTTTGTCCAGCCCCATGG
>JBILYN010000019.1:0-29156 GCA_044377715.1 Aquabacterium sp. | reverse complement strand
TGGGCAGAAATTCTCTGCCACCCACTTAGGGCTTCAGGATATTTGTGCCACGCGCATGAGGGCAACGCCTGCCTATTTTCCATAGGCCATGTAGACCAGCAGTGAAAGATTCAATGCAGCCAGAACTATCCCGATCAGTTGTAGGGTCAGACTGCGGCGCATGAACTTGATGCCAACTGACAATATGTCATTGACTCGACGGTCGACACTCACGACCAGCTGCTCAGTCTGTGCATGCATTTTTTGATCAACTGCAGCGAGCGCTTTGACCACCTCGGCATGGCTTGACTGCAGTTGCAGACTCAGCGATTTTTCCATACGCTGAGAGTTCGTCCATAAATTAACAAATATATTTTCCTCAGACAAGCCCAAAGAAGCCCGGTATTCTTTGGCTTCCTCAGTCAGTCGCCCATGGGCGTCGGCTGCCAATTGGATGAATTGATCGTCGAATTTTCGTTCAATCGTATCAAATAACAATTTCATACGCTCTGATGCCGAACCCAGCATCGCGGCGCTACTCTCCCCGGACATCTCCAGCAGCACGCGCGTCTTCCGGGCTTCCTGCGTAAGCTTGCCGCCGGTCTCAATGCTCAGTTGAGCCAACTGTTCGCGAAAGCTGTGCTTGACAGCATCCAACTCGGACTCAAAAACCTCCCGCAACTGATCCTTAACGCTGACGGTTTGCAGCAGCAGTCGTTTCTGTGCAGCGCCAATGGACCTTTCGAGTCCGGCTTGAATTTCAGGCAGCGCGCGCGCCAAGTCGTCGCGCAATGGCTGCACAGTGCTCGCTGACAGAACCCTGTCCAACAGAGCCTTCAAGTCCAACTCTTCGGCCGAAAGAGAAGGCATGGTGTTAGTTTCCTTCATCAGACTCACTGGTCTAGTTCCTTGAAATTTGTCACCGGTGAAAGCAGCAGAAGCTTCTCATCGTCCAATTGGCGCAATGCCAGCAAGAGGACGAGCTTGGTGGTGGATGAAATATTTTCAGCCAGACCTGCCCTGATCTCCCGCGTCTGAAGTTCAAAAGCTTCTGCCAACATCGCGAGAAAACAGCGCCCGTTCGCTTCATCATGCTCGAGCCGGGTTGAATAATCTTTCAACTGCTGCTGCATGTTTTTCAAATATATCGGAAAAGACCTCAACCCAGTCGATTTTCCGGCTGCGTCATCTTTGTCTATATTAATTCTATTTACTGCTTTCTTGCGCTGCTGATTGACATCACGGTCGAGCGTAGTGATCACTGACTCCCAATTGAAACGAAGCGCCACATGAAGCACTTCAACGCCCAGCGTTGACAATCGCCTCAAGTCGGAAAAGTCGCTGTCCAACGAAGTCGGCACAGCCGCACTGACTTGCCTCGCAGGGTCAAAATACGACTCAAGGCGCTGCTTGAGTGACAGCAATTGCGGCTCAAGCCACTTGTCGCGAATCCTATCGATCGTCGGCATGTGATTCATGAGACTCAAACTGACCAAATCTGCTGGATCACAGTAGGCCGCAGTGCGCATGAGGTCATCGACACAATCATGAAGCAAGCGCAGCAATTCGCTGATTCTATATTTTATTGCAGCCGAGTCCTCATTCGCCCAATTACCTGAGCTCGTGATGCTAGCGCGCAAACGGGATTGATAATGCCGGACTCGTTCAGAGCTTGGAAGGCGTCCTGAATCAAGCCGGGTCCATGCCGCCGCCGCTTTCAGGATGTGCGTCTTCTGCTCCAGTTCGAGCGAATCGGCTGAAACACTTCTGATTTGCGCCTCGTACTCCATCTGGCGCGCTCGCTTGTGCTCATTGGCCACAATGTGAACCTGCGCCGCATGCCGGAGTCGCTGGCGCACAGAAGCAGAATACTGAATATCTCGCTTCAGCTCCAACAACAACTGCGCCGACACCAGCTTGGTCTGAGGCTGGAATTCAAAAGCAGCCGCACCGAGCGCGGATTCCTTCACGCCAAAATCCATTGGATAATATAAACAGAGATTCAGCGCCGACTCGGGAATGAAAAGTCCTCCGGCATCAACCAATTCTGTCAAGACCTGTTGACACAGTGCTCTGTGTTCGACTGGATCTTGCTGCGCACGCACGCCCCGATACCAGGCTGCCCGAGCCGTTGAGGTCGTGATAATGCGAAACCTGCTCGGGCTATAGCACCAGTCGCGCAAAACAGGAAATCGCATTCTTATCGGATCAATGAAACTCAAATCATCAATATCACCAACCAGCAACACCAAATCAACATTTGGAATATAATTTTCAGCAATCGAATTTATATACGCCTGATCGATTTTATTGCTTGAATTATCTTCGGGCAAGTCAATGATATTGACAGGATGCTCGATTTTGGCGTTGGCAGTGAAAAATTTCCCCGGAAATCTTAGCTCTATTGGATCTTTCGGACGCAGGCCACTGATACCCAGTTCGCTGCGGATCGCTGTGATGCGATTTTCGATAGCCTGTTGATTGACAAAGCGCACGCTGTGGCCATCCACCCCCAGATGCCAGTGATTGTCGCCCGAGCGACTGAATTTCATGATGATTTCCGCAGCGCCATCGCGGGAGTGCACACCATGCAGCACCTGCGTGGCCAGCCCAAAATATTCCGGTGCGATACCCAAGAGCGCGAGGATCAACGCGGTCTTGCCAGTCTGGACTTTACCGAAGACCGCCAGGGTGACTTCATCGGCGTGTTGCTGGTATTGCCGAGCCAAGGTTGGATCAAGTGTATTCAGAAAAGAACCGTAGGCCGTCTTCGCCCAGTCCATGCTACGACATGAATGACTCGCCCAAAGCGTGGAAATATTATTTGGTGAATCTATTTCCAACATCATAGTCTGTTATGATTTCCCGCAACAATCAGTTTCAACCGAAAGACAGCCAGTACCAGCCAATGTAAAATAAATCCTCAGTAGCTATAATATTAATTGCCGACCTAGAACAAGCGCAACAAGCCATTGCCTCACGGCTCAGGCTGGCGTCTCAACCTCGCTCTGGGGCGCAATTGATACGACTCATTATGGGGTGAATCTCCAGCGCTGCCGCCAAACAAGGGCGCAAGCCGACGGTTGGACGCTGGGGGAGCTCGATGCAGGCAGTGTCGAACGATCGGCACAAACGCGCACGGGCAGGCTGCCAGGTTCGGAAACAAAGCGCCTCCGCATCCCACGATCAACACGGCCCTGACGCCGCCAGGCAACTGCCCGCTCAGGAGAACGAAAAAAATCCCCGTGACTCACTGAGTTACGGGGATTTTTTGTTGCATCGCTTGGCGGAGCGGACGGGACTCGAACCCGCGACCCCCGGCGTGACAGGCCGGTATTCTAACCAACTGAACTACCACTCCGCGACAGCTAGCACTATAGCACGTGATTTGCCACCAAAGCAAGCGCTGCGCTTGATCATCTGTCGAGTCCAGAGCTTTAGGTCGAAAAACAATGCGCCGCCATTGGGTCTCAGCCTTGGGTGACGAACGCCACCCAAGGCTGAGGGAGCCCAAGAACTCGGCATGCGTCTAGCGCTGCGGACGCCGCCTTGACACATCTCAAGTTGCAGGGCCCAAGCGCCACAGACACTGCTGATCAAGCGGGCTGGATGGCCGGCCCACCGCAACGGAGCCCACCATGTACCAACGCATTCTTGTTCCCACCGACGGTTCAGACATCACGGCCAAGGCTGTCAGCACCGCCATTGCGCTGGCCAAGCTATCTGGCGCTGCGATCGTGACCTTGAGCGTCAAGGAGCCCTTTCCCTACAGCGCGATCTCAGAAATGCAGCCCGTGCCGCCGCAAGAGTTCTATGACGCGCAGGAGCGTATCGCCGCCGGCCGGGTCAAAACCGTGTTGGATGCTGCCGCAGCGGCAGGGGTGAGCTGCGCCGGCGCCACGGTCGAGGCATTGCACCCTTGGGAGGCGATCCTGGACATGGCCAAACAAAAGAGCTGCGACCTTGTGGTGATGGCATCGCATGGCCGACGCGGCATGGCGGCGCTGCTGATCGGCAGCGAGACCAGTCGAGTACTGACCCACAGCCCCCTACCGGTATTGGTCGTCAAGTGAGTTGAGCCTCAAGGCCACCGCCCCAAGATGGTCAGTGGGCGAAGCCCTTGACCCCCATCACCAGCCCCAGCCCAGCGACGATCCAACCGAGTTGGGCTGCGGTGGCGCTCAAAGGCAGACGGCGTTGCAACTGCGGCAGCAAGTCGGCCACAGCAACATAGACAAAGCTGCTGGACGCGGCCACCAGCAGGTACGGGAACAGCCCCTCCCAGGGACCCACGACAAAATAGCCCAGCACACCACCCACCACCGAGGCCAGGCCTGACAAGGCGTTGTAAAGCAAGGCCTTGGCGCGACTGAAACCCGCGTTGAGCAGCACGATGTAGTCGCCAACCTCCTGCGGGATTTCGTGCGCGATGATCGCCAGCGCGGTGAACAAACCCAGCTGGGTGTCGGCCAGAAATGCCGCCGCGATGATGATGCCGTCGCAGAAGTTGTGGATGCTGTCGCCCACGAGCACGCTCCAGCCGCCGCGGCCAGCTTGGTCGGTGTCGAAATGATGGTGATGCTCGTGCCCGTCGCCTTCGTGGTGGTGGCCGTGGCGATAGAGCTCGGCTTTTTCCAGCAAGAAAAAGAACAGCAGACCTCCGAGCAAAGTCATGAAGAGGCGGTGCGGGTCGACCTTGCTCTCAAAAGCTTCGGGCAGAACCAGCAGCAAGGCCGTGCCCAGCAGCACGCCCACCGACAGGCTGACCAAGTGGCGCACCAATCGGCCCAGCAACGCCAGGGTCAGCGACGCAGCGATCAGCACCGATAGCAAGCCGCCGGCCAGCGTGGACAGCACGATGTAGAGCAAGGTCATGGCGTCTTTCGCCTCCAGATAGCAAGCGCGCCAGTTTGGCACGCTTGGATGCAGCCGCTCGCGGCGATCAGACTACGCCTTGGATCTTGAGCCAGGCCAGGCAACGTTGCCAGGCGTCGCTTGCCGCGTCCTGGCGGTAGCTGTTCCGGTAATCGGCGTGAAAAGCATGCGGCGCCTCAGGGTAGACGTGCAGCGAAGACTGCTTGGCGGCATCGTTGCCCAGTGCCAGCGCAGCTTTCATGCCGTTGATCGACTCAAGCGGTATGCCGCTGTCCTGCCCACCGTAAAGGCCCAAAACCGGCGCTTTGAGCTTGGCCGCCAAGTCCACCGGATGGGACGGTTTCAGAGCCGATATCGGACCCGTCAACACCCCATACCAAGCCACCGCCGCCTTGACCCCAGGGTTGTGCGCAGCGTACAGCCAGGCGATTCGCCCGCCCCAGCAAAATCCAGTGATGCCCAGCTTGGACGTATCGGCACCCTGCCCAGCAGCCCAGGCCATCGTGGCATCCAGATCGCCCATCACTTGGGCGTCAGGCACTTTGGCGACCACCTCGCTGAGCAACTTGCCGATTTCGCCGTAAGCGCCGGGGTCGCCTTGGCGTACGAACAACTCGGGCGCGACCGCAAAATAGCCTTGCTTGGCCAGTCGGCGTGCGACATCGGCAATGTATTCGTGAACCCCGAAGACCTCGCTGACCACCAGCACCACCGGCGGATTGACCCGGTCCAATGGCGCGGCACGGTAGGCTGGCAGCTTGAAGTCGCCGGCTGCGATCGTCACTTCGCCAACGAGCAGGCCGACGCTGTCGGTGTTGATCACCGTCTGTGCCGCCACCGGCAGCACAGCAGCGGCAAAGCCCGAGCCGATCGAGGCGCGAACGAAATCCCTGCGGCTGAAACCGCGGTTTGTGTTGAGGGTGTCGAGGTCTTCGCGCAAAGTGAGTTCTTGTCAGAGTAAGAGACGAGATCTACATTCTAGGAACCTGCGCTGGGCTGCAGCGCCAGGCCAGGGTTTACCTGTAGCATGCTGCATGCCTCTGCCCCCTACCAGCGCCGCTGCGCCCCTGGCCGCGATCGACATCGGTTCCAACAGCTTCCGGCTCGAGATCGCGCAATTGCAGCACGGCCGCTACCGCCGCATCGCCTACCTGAAAGACACTGTCAGACTGGGTGGCGGACTCGATGCCAACGGCTACCTTACCGAAGCGGCAGCGCAGCGCGGGTTGGACTGCTTGCGCCGGTTTGCGCAGCGACTGCAAGGGTTTGAGGCGTTCCAGGTGCGCGCGGTGGCGACCCAGACCTTGCGCGAGGCGCGCAACCGCGATGCGTTCCTGCTGCGTGCCGAGGCCGCGCTGGGCTTCGGCATCGAAGTGGTGTCGGGGCGCGAGGAGGCCAGGCTGATCTACGCCGGGGTGTCGTTCCTGCAACCGGGCCAGGCGAAGCGACTGGTGATCGACATCGGCGGGCGCAGCACCGAGATGATTGTTGGCCAAGGCCGCAAGATCAGCGCAGTCGAGTCGTTCAAGACTGGCAGTGTGAGCCTGTCGATGCGCTGGTTTCCCGATGGGGTTTTCACTGAACAACGCTTTCGCGACGCCCAGGTGGCTGCCGGCGCCGAGTTAGAGGAAGCCCTCGAGCCCTTCGCATCAAACCACTGGCGCGAAGCGCTGGGGTCGTCGGGAACAGCAGGTGCGGTGTCGCAGATCCTGGCTGCGGCCGGCATCACCGATGGAACGATCACGCCAGATGGCCTGCGCTGGTGCATCGCCCAATGCCTGACCGCCGGCAGCGCCGACAAGCTCATGCTGCCGTCGCTGCGCGAAGACCGCAAAGCCATCATCGGCGGCGGCTTGGCGCTGCTCTACACGCTCGCAACGCATTTCGGCATCACCGAGTTGAAGCCCGCAAAAGGCGCGTTGCGCCAGGGCGTGATCATCGACCTGCACGAGCGACATGCCGCACGCCGCTTGGCCAGTGGCGGCGACCTGCGGGACCAGACCGTCGCCGCACTGCAAGCACGCTTCGGCGTCGATACCGACCAGGCTGCGCGGGTCAAGTCGACGGCCAGCGCCATGCTGCACAGCGCGCTGCCCGAACTGGCCGAAACCGCAGACAGCGAAGTGTTGTTCGAACTCGGCTGGGCCTGCGACCTGCACGAGATCGGCCTGATGGTCTCGCACCATGACCACCACCGACACAGCGCCTACCTGATGGGCCATGTCGACGCACCGGGTTTTTCGCAAAGCCAACAACGGCGCATCGCCGATCTGGTACTGGGTCAGCGCGGGGGCTTGCGCAAGCTCGAGTCACAGCTCAGCAATGAGCGTTTCGGCTGGCAGGTGCTGGCATTGCGGCTCGCGGTCATCAAATGCCATGCCCGCTCGCCGGTCGACACCCAGGCCTTGCGTTTGAAGCGCGACGGCAAGCAAGCTCGGTTGAGATTCCTCGCTGACTGGGCCAACAGTCACCCACGCACCATGCACCTGTTGCGTGAAGAGGAAGAAAGCTGGGCACGCCAAGACGCGCCGCGATTGGTGCTGATGCCGGCTTGATCCGCGCCGGCACGCAAGCCTCAGAACTTTTCTGCGGTTCGAACCGACACCAGCGCCACCTCGCCGTCGCGCTCGCGGTGGCGCAACCACCACACCGCACCCTTGCGCACCGACCAAGGCGGTGCATCCAGTGTGGCAGCGCCGGCCATCAGGTAAGCGGCCAGCTGACCGAGCATGGGCTGGTGACCGACCAGCAACACCGGTTCGCGGCTGTCGGGCCAGCGCGCTGCCGCCAACGCCTGGTTGTGCGAAGCGCCCGGCGCCAGCGCGTCGACGATACGCAGCTTGCGGCCCAGCGCCTGGGCGGTCTGGCGTGCCCGCAGCGCAGGGCTGACCAGGATGCGGCTGCTGTCGGGCAGGAAGCGATTGAGCCACTCGGCCATGCGCCTAGCCTGCTTCTCACCACGCGGCGTCAGCGGTCGGTCTAGATCGTCTTCGACCGACTCGCCTTCGGCGTCACGAGCGTCGGCATGGCGCCAGAGGATCAAGTCCATCGTCGCTCGCTTGTCAAGGTCGGCAGTCAAGCGCCAGCCATGTAGCGTGACGCCAGCGCGGCCTGCGCGCTGACACCTGTCTCGGCCACCCGCTCATAGCTGCCATCGCTGGCCTGAAGCCAGGCATCGCGCTGGTCGTGCAAATAGGGCACCAGGCATTCGTCGATCACGCGCTGGCGCAACGCAGCGTCTCGTACCGGCCAGGCGATCTCGATGCGGCGGAACATATTGCGGCCCATCCAGTCTGCCGACGACAGGTACAGCGCCTCGTTCGCCTCGCCTTCGCCCCAACGGAAATACATCACCCGGGTGTGCTCCAGAAAACGCCCGACCACCGCGCGCACGCGGATGCGGTCGGTCAGGCCCGCGATGCCCGGCGGCAACATGCAGGCCCCGCGGACGATCAGGTCGATGTCGGCACCGGCCTGGCCCGCCAGCACCAAAGCCTCGATCATCGTCGGCTCGGTCAGGCCGTTGATTTTGACGACGATGCGCGCCGGCAGCCCTGCCTTTGCGGCCTCTGCCACCTGGCCGATATGAGCGACCAAGCGTCGGTGCAGCGCAAACGGCGCGGTCAACAGGTGGCGAGGCGTTCGCACCTTGGTCAGGCTGGCCAGTTGATGGAACACCGCATCGGCGTCAGCCGTCAGCAATTCGTCGGCTGTGAGCATGCCGACATCGGTATACAACCGCGCAGTGCCGGGGTTGTAGTTGCCGGTCGACAGGTGGGCATAGCGGCGCAGCACCAACTTGCCGCGCCGGGTGGTCTCGCGCCGGGTGACCAGCAGCAGCTTGGCGTGGGTCTTGAAACCGACGATGCCATAGACCACCTGCGCACCCACCGCCTCCAGTCGCTCGGCCCAATCGATGTTGGCTTCCTCGTCGAAGCGCGCTTTCAACTCGACCACGACGCAAACATCCTTGCCACGCCGTGCCGCTTCGATCAACAAAGCCATCAGCACCGACTGGCTGCCCGTGCGGTAAACCGTCTGCTTGATCGTCAGCACCGCCGGGTCATACACCGCTTCGCGCAGGAATTCCACCACCACATCGAAACTCTGGAACGGGTGGTGCAGCAGCACGTCGCTCTGGCGCAGGCGTGCCAGGATCGAACTGCCGCGCGGCAGCTCAGCCTCCGGCCAACTCGGCTTGCAGGGCAAGAAACGCAAAGCCGGCGCATCGACCTGGTCGATCAGCTGGTTCAAGCGCACCAGGTTGACCGGGCCATTGACACGGTAGAGCGCGGCCTGCGGCAGGTTGAACTGGTCGAGCAGCAAACGCCACAGCGGCTCAGGGCAGCTCGCCACCACCTCGAGCCGGATCGGTTCGCCGTAGTGTCGGGTGGTCAGGCCGCTGCGCATGGCCTGGCGCAGGTTGGTGACGTCGTCCTCGTCGACCTCGAGCTCGGAGTCGCTGGTCACGCGGAACTGCGAGAACGACTCCACCGGCCGGCCGCCGAACAAATCCTCGAGGTGGGCCCGTATCACGCTGGTCAGCAGCACGAAGGACTGCTCGCCAGGACTGCACACCGCCGGCGGCAGCTGGATCACGCGCGGCAGCGCACGCGGCACCTTGACGATCGCAATCGAATTTGCGCGCCCGAAGGCATCCTTGCCGCCCAGCTTGACAATGAAGTTGAGCGACTTGTTGGCCACCTGTGGAAACGGGTGCGCCGGGTCCAAGCCCACCGGCAGCAGCAGCGGCAGCACCTGGGTCTCGAAGTAGCGCGCGACCCAGGCGCGCTGGGGCTTGTTGCGCTCGGCATGGTTGATGATGCCTATGCCCTGGTGCTGCAGCGCGGGCATCACCTCGTCGTTGAAGAGCGCGTACTTGTCGTCGATCAGGCGATGGGCCTCGGCCGCTACCTGGCGTAACTCGTCGCGCTGCGGGTCGTCGTTGCCGCTGGCGCCGCGCATCGCCTCCAACGCGATGGCGAAACGAACCTCGAAGAATTCGTCCATGTTCGACGACACGATGGTGATGTATCGCAAGCGCTCGAGCAGCGGCACATCGTCGCGACGGGCCTGAGCCAGCACCCGACGGTTGAAGGCAAGGATCGCACGCTCGCGGTTCAGCAACACCAGTTGAGGGCTTGGCACAGAAATCGAATCGTTCATGCTGGGCAGTTTATGAAGATTTCAAGTCAAGCCGATGACATAGACGGCCCATGGGCTGTTTGCCTCAATGCGCCTGTTCCCAGTTCGGCCCGACCCCTATCTCGGCCAGCAGTGGCACGCTCCACTGCGCCACGCCAGCCATCAAGCGAGGCACCTCGGCGCGCACCCAGTCCAGTTCGTCCTCGGGCACCTCGAACACCAATTCGTCATGCACCTGCATCACGATCACCGTTCGCATGGCCTTGTCGTCGAGGGCTGCCTGCACAGCGATCATCGCCAGCTTGATCAGGTCGGCCGCCGTACCCTGCATCGGCGCGTTGATCGCCTGGCGCTCGGCGCCGGCTCGGCGCGGCCCGTTGCCGCCACGGATCTCAGGCAGTTCGATGCGCCGGCCGAACAAGGTCTCGACATAGCCCTTCTCGGCCGCACTGGCGCGGGTCTCGTCCATGTAGCGCTTGACACCGGCAAAGCGGGCGAAGTAGCGATCGATGTAGTCGCGCGCGGCCTTCTGCTCGATGCCCAGCGACTGCGCCAGGCCGAAAGCGCCCATGCCGTAGATCAGCCCGAAATTGATGGTCTTGGCATAGCGCCGCTGTTCTGTGGTGACGGCCTCGACCGTGGTGTTAAAGACCTCGGCCGCAGTGGCCTTGTGCACGTCCAGGCCGGCCGCAAAGGCGTGCGTCAAGCCCGGGTCGCCGCTGATGTGGGCCATGATCCGCAGCTCGATCTGGGAGTAATCGGCCGAGACGATGCTGTGGCCAGGCGGGGCGATGAAGGCCTCGCGAACACGCCGGCCTTCGGCGGTTCGGATCGGGATGTTCTGCAGGTTCGGCTCGTTGCTCGACAAGCGACCGGTCACAGCCACCGCCTGCGCATAGTTGGTGTGCACCCGGCCGGTGGTCGGGTTGACCATCAGCGGCAGCTTGTCGGTATAAGTGCCCTTCAACTTGGCCAGGCTGCGGTATTCCAGCAAGCGCGCCGGCAGCGGGTAGTCGGCGGCCAACTCCTGCAACACCTCCTCGTCGGTGCTGGGCGCGCCAGAGGCGGTCTTCTTCTTGACCGGCAACCCCAACTTGACGAACAAAATCTCGCCAATCTGCTTGGGCGACCCCAGGTTGAAGGGCTGGCCGGCGATGTCATACGCCTGCTGCTCGAGCTGCAGCATGCGCTCGGCCAGTTGCTGGCTCTGGGCATTGAGCAAAGCGCAGTCGATCAACACGCCGTGGCGCTCGATGCGCTGCAACAGCAGGCTCACCGGCATCTCGATGTCGCGGTAGACCTGCAGCATCCCGGGCAGCGCAGCGAGTTGCGGGTACAGCACCTGGTGCACCTGCAAGGTCATCTCGCTGTCCTCGCCGCTGTAGCGGGTGGCGCGTTCAAGGTCGACTTGGCTGAACGAGATCTGGTTAACGCCCTTGCCGCACAGTTCCTCGTAGCTCAGGCCTTTGCGGCCGAGGTGACGATCAGCGAGCTTTTCCAGGCTGTGCCCGAGGTGGGCCTCGAAGACGTAGCTCTCGAGCATCGTGTCGTGCTGCCAGCCGCGCACCGTGATGCCGTGATTGGCCAGCACATGGGTGTCGTACTTGATGTTCTGCCCGACCTTGGGGGCGCTGGCGTCCTCGAGCCAGGGCCGCATCGCAGCCAGCACCTCGTCGATCGGCAACTGGTCTGGCGCACCTGGGAAGTCATGGCGCAGCGGCACATAAGCCGCCTCGCCCGGCTGCACCGCGAACGAGATGCCAACAATGCGCGCCCGCATCGGGTCGAGCGAATCGGTCTCGGTGTCGAGCGCGGCCAGCGGCGCGGTCCTCAATCGCGCCAACCAGGCGGCCAGTCGATCACGTTCGAGCACGGTCTCGTATTCGCCATCCGCGCGATTCGGCACAGCCGGGGCCTCCGATTGATCGAACAAATCCGGTGTGGCAGAGCGGCTGGGCAAGGCTGCTCGCGGTATTTCGGCCGAAACTGCGGCGCCCGACTTGGCGCCGGATGCAGCTTCGAGCTCCTTGCGCCAGGCCCGAAAGCCGTAGCGCTGGTAGAAAGCCAGCAGACCGGCCTGGTCGACCGCACGCATCGCCAGCGATTCGACACCCGGCCAGCCTTCGAGGAATGGGCCGAGATCGCAATCGGTCACCACGGTGATCAAACGGCGCCCTTGCGGCAGCCAGTCGAGCGCCTTGCGCAGGTTCTCGCCCACCGCGCCCTTGATGCCACCCGCCGCAGCCACCACGCCGTCCAGCGAGCCGTACTCCGCGATCCACTTCGCGGCTGTCTTGGGACCCACCTTCTCGACGCCTGGCACGTTGTCCACCACGTCGCCGACGAGCGTGAGGTAGTCGATGATGCGGTCCGGCGCCACGCCGAACTTGGCCTTGACGCCATCGATGTCTAGCCGCTCGTTGGACATGGTGTTGATCAGCGTGACCTGCTCGTTGACCAACTGCGCCAGGTCCTTGTCGCCGGTGGAGATGACCACACGGTGGCCGGCGGCAGCGCCGACCCGGGCCAAGGTGCCGATCGCGTCGTCGGCCTCGATGCCCGGCACTTCGAGCACCGGCCAACCCAACAGCCGAACCACCTCGTGGATCGCCGGGATCTGGGCCCGCAAGTCCTCGGGCATCGGTGCACGCTGGGCCTTGTAGTCGGCGTACCAGCCGTCGCGGAAGGTCGGGCCAGAGGCATCGAAGACACAGGCCGCATGGCCCATCGGGTGGCCGTCCTGGCCGCCACCCAGCTCCTGATCGCGCAAGCGCTTCATCATCGCCACCATGCCGTGGATGGCGCCGGTGGGAAAACCGTCCGGGCCGCGCAAGTCAGGCATCGCGTGGTAAGCCCGGTAGAGGTAGCTGGAGCCGTCAACCAGCAGCAAGGTGGGCAGTGTCGCGGCCAGGGGCGTTGGAGATTCACTCATGGCTCGGATTGTGGTCGCGGATTGACTTTGTCGCAGCTCAGCAGGCCCCGCACCTAGAATCCGGGCATGAAAACCTCACTTCTGCCGTTGCTGGCCGGACTGCTGGCCGTCGGTGAGTTGACGGGCTGCGCCAGCGGCATGGCCCAGCGGACCAGCGGCAGCACCGAGGCCTCGGCGCAACGACTCATCAGCGAGGACGACAACGTTCGCATCGACGAGTTGCGCGTGCGCGGCCAGACGCAACGACTGACCGTGCATTCCAAGGTGCCGGGTACACGCGACTACGACATCCTGCAGCCTGCGGCGGGCAGCGATTTGTCGAGCAACCGCGACGCTGCCGGCCAGCGGGTGTGGTCCGTGCTGACGTTCTGATCGATGGCCGTCTTCACCGAGGTATCGGCAAACGAGGCTGCCGCATTGACCCGCAGCCTGGGTGCCGGTGAGCTGCAAGCCATCGAAGGCATCAGCGCAGGCATCGAGAACACCAACTACTTTGTCAGCACCGACCAAGGGGAATGGGTGCTGACGCTGTTCGAGCGCCTGCAACCCGCGCAACTGCCGTTCTACCTCGGCTTGATGCGTCATCTTGCGCAGCAAGACCTGCCGGTGCCCAAACCGCTTGCCGATTCACAAGGCCTGTTGCTGCATGAAGTCGCGGGCAAGCCGGCGGCGCTGGTCAACCGGCTGCCGGGCCAACACCAACTCGCGCCCGACCTGCACCACTGCTCACAGCTCGGTCAAGTCCTGGCCCGCATGCACCTGGGCGTGGCCGATTTCGCGCTGCGCCAGACCAATCTTCGTGGCCTGGCCTGGTGGCAGCAGATGGCACCGCAAGTGCAGCAGCACCTCAGCAAGGCGCAGCGCCAGTTGCTGAGCGCTGAGCTGAGCTTCCAGCAACAGCTGGCGGCGTCGCCCTCATACGCCGCGCTGCCCCGTGGCGCAGTGCATGCCGACCTGTTCCGAGACAACGTGCTGTTCGACGGCCTGCCAGGGCATGAAAAGCTCACCGGTTGTTTCGATTTCTACTTTGCCGGCATCGACCGCTTTGCCTACGACCTGGCCGTGTGCCTGAACGACTGGTGCCTGGCTGCCGACAACGCCTCGCTGGACGAGGACCGGGCACAAGCACTGGTTCAAGCCTACGAGCAGGTACGCCCTTTGGCCGGTGCCGAAACCCGCTTGCTGCCCGCGATGATGCGCGCCGCCGCGCTGCGCTTCTGGCTGTCGCGACTCGGCGACAAGCATCTGCCGCGCGATGCCAGCCTGCTCGAGCCCAAGGATCCGGGCCACTTCGAGCGCGTTCTGCGCGCCAGGGTGGACAAGCCTTGGCACCCGGCGCACTAACACCCACAGCAAACAACTCAATCACCGCATGGGACTTCGACTCAACCGCGTGGCGCCCGCCCAGGGCTGGCAATGGATACGACAAGCCTTCGCATTGTGGTGGCGCAGACCCATCGCCTTCGCTGCCCTGTTCACATTCTTTTTCCTGTCGGTGATGCTGCTGATGGTATTGGTACCGGTGCTGGGCGGTCCGCTGGGCATGGCCTTGCTGCCGATGCTCAGTCTGGGCTTCATGGTGGCGAGCCGAAGTACGCTGGCCGGCGGGCCAGCGCACGCGTTGCAACTCGCCGACGGCCTGCGCCACCCAGACCGGGCAAGGCGACGGGCGCAGTGGCTGCTGTGCGGCGGCTATGCGATCGCCTCGATGACGGTGATCGCGTTGGCCGATTGGGTCGACGGCGGCTTGTTCGAGAAACTGCAACGCCTGATCTCACAGACTGGTGCTGACGGCAAGCCGTCGCCTCAACTCGAGGCCGTGCTGGCCGATCCCCGCTTGGTGCAAGGCATGTTGGTGCGGGTCGTACTGGCCGGACTGCTGTCAGTGCCTTTCTGGCACGCGCCGGCACTGGTGCACTGGGGCGGACAAGGCTTTGTTCAGGCGATGTTCACGAGCACGCTGGCACTGTGGCGAAATCGCGCAGCCTTCACGGTCTATCTGCTGGGCTGGGTGGGCTTGATGACGGCCGTCGCGCTGCTGGTGATGGTGGTGGGCATGCTGACCGGCGCCCGCCAGGCGCTGGGTCTGCTGACAATGCCGATAGGGCTGGTCTTTTCAACGGTTTTCTACGTCTCGCTGTGGTTCAGCTTCACCGACACCTTCGGCGAGCCAGAGCCCCCACTCAACCCAAGCAAACCATGAGCTCTCAAACCATCGCTTCGATGATTCGCTGCCTGAGCGCCGCGCTGCTGGCCTCGGCACTGTGCAGCTGTGCGGTGGTCAGCGTGGCAGGCGCTGCGGCTGGCGCAGTCATCAGCGTGACAGGCGCGGTGGTGTCGACCGGTGTCTCGGCCGCCGGCAAGGTGATAGAGAAAACCGTCGACGTGGTCACGCCGGGCAAGAAATGAGACTTGCGGCAGCAGCCGAAGGCCACGCCAGCGCGCTGCGGCCTACTGCGCCGCGGTGACCGGCAAGCAAGCGCTGAACGACCTGTTCGCGACCACTGCGGGCACTGGCACCACCCCTACAATCAGCGTCCCCCATCTCTTGCGCGCCTGCGCAGTGCGGCCAACGCCAGGCCTCTTGCCGGCGCTGCCGTCACCATGACCGAACTCGCCAAGTCTTTTGAACCCGCCGCCATCGAGGCCCACTGGGGCCCGCTGTGGGAGAAAAGCGGCCTCTACGCCCCCACGCTGGACAGCAACAAACCGTCGTTCAGCATCCAGTTGCCGCCGCCCAATGTGACGGGCACGCTGCACATGGGGCATGCCTTCAACCAGACCATCATGGACTCGTTGACGCGCTACCACCGCATGCGCGACTTCAACACGCTGTGGCTGCCCGGCACTGACCACGCCGGCATCGCCACACAGATCGTCGTCGAGCGCCAGTTGCAAGAGGCTGGCCTGTCGCGCCACGACCTGGGCCGAGAGACTTTCCTCAAGCATGTCTGGGACTGGAAGAAGACCTCGGGCGCGACCATCACCCGCCAGATGCGCCGCATGGGCGACAGCGTGAGCTGGGATCACGAATATTTCACGATGGACGAAGGCCTGTCGGCCACCGTCACCGAAACCTTTGTCCGACTGTACGAAGAAGGGCTGATCTACCGTGGCAAGCGGCTGGTGAGCTGGGACCCGGTGCTCAAGAGCGCGGTGTCCGACCTGGAGGTCGAGAGCGAGGAAGAGGAAGGCTGGCTCTGGTACATCCGCTACCCGGTCGTGGACGACGATGGCAGCCTGGCCGCCGCCGGGGTCCCGACCAGCCTGGTGGTGGCCACCACCCGCCCCGAGACCATGCTGGGCGACACCGCGGTGATGGTGCACCCCGAGGACGAGCGCTACAGCGCGCTGATAGGCCGGCAGGTGCGGCTGCCTATCACCGGGCGCCTGGTGCCAGTGATCGCCGACAGCTATGTCGACCAGGCTTTCGGCACCGGCGTGGTCAAGGTCACCCCGGCGCACGACCAAAACGACTACCAGGTCGGGCTGCGCCATGGGCTGGCGATGATCACCATCTTCACGCTGGATGCCAAAGTCAACGACGAAGCGCCCGAGTCCTACCGTGGGCTGGACCGTTTCGTCGCCCGCAAAAAGATCGTCGCCGAGTTGGACACCTCGGGCCTCCTGGTTGAAACCAAGAAACACAAGCTGCAAGTGCCGCGCTGCGCGCGCACCGGCCAGGTGATCGAGCCGATGCTGACCGACCAGTGGTTCGTCGCGGTGGGCAAGCCTGGCCGCAACGGCAAGAGCATCGCCGAGGAGGCGATCGAGGTCGTTCAATCCGGCGAGGTCAAGTTCGTGCCCGAGCAATGGGTCAACACCTACAACCAGTGGATGAACAACATCCAGGACTGGTGCATCAGCCGCCAGCTCTGGTGGGGCCACCAGATCCCGGCCTGGTATGGCAGCGCTGGCGAGTTGTTCGTCGGCCGCGACGAGGCCGAGGCCCGCGCCACGGCCGACGCCGCCGGATACACAGGCCAGCTGACGCGCGACCCCGATGTGCTCGACACCTGGTACTCGTCGGCACTGGTGCCTTTCTCGACGCTGGGCTGGCCGGCCAAGACGGTGGAACAAGACCTGTTCCTGCCCAGCAGCGTGCTGGTCACCGGCTACGACATCATCTTCTTCTGGGTCGCCCGGATGATCATGATGACCAAGCACTTCACCGGCAAGGTGCCGTTCAAGCATGTGTACATCCACGGCCTGGTGCTCGACGCGCAGGGCAAGAAGATGAGCAAGAGCGAGGGCAACGTGCTCGACCCGGTCGACCTGATCGACGGCATCGAACTCGCACCGCTGCTCGACAAGCGCAGCACCGGCCTGCGCAAACCCGAGAACGCGCCCAAGGTGCGCAAGGCCACCGAGAAAGAGTTTCCCGAGGGCATCCCGGCCTATGGCGCCGACGCGTTGCGCTTCACCTTCGCGGCGATGGCCACGCTGGGCCGCAGCGTCAACTTCGACAGCAAGCGCTGCGAGGGCTACCGCAACTTCTGCAACAAGCTGTGGAACGCCACCCGCTTCGTGCTGATGAACTGCGAGGGCCAGGACTGCGGCCTGAAGGAGCACAGCAAGGCGGAATGCCAGCCCGGCGGGCCGGCGCATGGCTACTTGAAGTTCTCGCCCGCCGACAAGTGGATCACGAGCGAATTGCAGCGGGTCGAAGCCGCGGTGGCCACAGGCTTTGCCGACTATCGTCTGGACAACGTGGCGAACGCGATCTACCAGTTCGTCTGGGACGAGTACTGCGACTGGTACCTGGAGATCGCCAAGGCGCAGATCGCCGAAGCTGCCAGGTCAGGCAGCTTGCCCGAGCAGCGGGCCACGCGCCGAACGCTGCTGCGCGTACTCGAGACCGTGTTGCGCCTGCTGCACCCGATCACGCCCTTCATCACCGCAGAGCTGTGGCACACGGTGGCTGTGGTGGCCGGGCGCAAGCCGGCCGACGCGGCATCCGACATGAGCACCGTGGCCAGCGCAGCCTACCCGCAAGCCCAGCTTGAGCGGGTGGACGCGGCCTCAGACGCCTGGATGGCCAGGCTCAAGTCGCAGGTGGCAGCCTGCCGCAGCCTGCGCAGCGAGATGGGCCTGTCACCGGCCGCCCGCGTGCCGCTCTACGTCATCGGCGAGGCCGAATTCATGGCCCAGGCCGCGCCGCTGCTGCAAGCCTTGGTCAAGCTGTCCGAGGTAAAGATCTTCAGCGACGAGGCCGAGTTCGCCCAAGCCAGCAAGACTTCGCCGGTGGCCGTGCAAGGCGGCGTGCGCATGGCCTTGTTCGTCGAGATCGACGTCGCCGCCGAGCATGCCAGGCTGGCCAAGGAGATCGCCCGCCTGGAAGGCGAGATCACTAAAGCCCACGCCAAGCTCGGCAACGAGAGTTTCGTCGCGCGGGCGCCTGCGGTCGTGGTCGAACAGGAGCGCGCACGGATGGCCGAGTTCAGCCAGACCCTGGTGCGCCTGCAGGATCAGGCACGGCAACTGCCGCCGATCTGAGGCAGCCAGGACGGTTCGGCGGCCTGCAGCCTGGGACAGGCTGTGAGCCCGCTCAAGCAGGCAATTCGCGGTGGGGCACATCGTGACTTTGCCCGCACAGCGCTTGCGCAAGCGTCGCAAACACCGTGTGAGAATGAAAGTCATTCCACTGCGTAACGGACCTCCTCCATGTTGGTGAAGAAAGCCATCTTTCCGGTCGCCGGTTTAGGCACCCGATTTCTGCCGGCCACCAAGGCCCAACCCAAGGAAATGCTGCCAGTGGTCGACAAGCCGCTGATCCAGTACGCGGTAGAAGAGGCTTATGCCGCCGGCGTTCGCGAGATGATCTTCGTCACAGGCCGCCACAAGCGCCCGATCGAAGACCATTTCGACATGACCTTCGAGCTCGAAGTCGCGTTGGAGCAAGCCGGCAAGACTGGGTTGCTGGAGGTGGTTCGCAGCGTCAAGCCGCACGACATGGAGTGCATCTATATCCGCCAGGCCCAAGCGCTGGGACTCGGCCATGCCGTGCTGTGCGCCGAACGTCTGGTCGGCAACGAGCCTTTCGCTGTGCTGCTCGCCGATGACCTGATGGTCGGCTCACCGCCGGTGCTCAAGCAGATGGTCGACCAGTTCACCGAATGGCGGACCTCGATCCTGGCGGTGCAAGAAGTGCCGGCAGATCACACCAGGCGCTACGGCATCGTGGCCGGCACACCCGTCAATGACCGCATGGTTGACATCAGCTGCATCGTCGAAAAGCCAGCCCCCGAGGACGCCCCGTCTCGCCTGGGCGTGGCCGGCCGCTACATCCTGACGCCAGGCGTCTTCCACGAGATCGCAACCCAACCGCGCGGCGTGGGCGGCGAGATTCAACTCACAGACGGCATCGCCTCGCTGCTGAGGCGCGAAAAAGTGTTCGCCTACCGCTACGAGGGGCGGCGCTACGACTGTGGCAGCAAGGAAGGCTGGCTGCAGGCGAATGTGGAACTGGCGCTGTCGCACCCCGAAGTATCAGAGTCCTTCCGCGCTTACCTCAGGGGCCTGGAACTCTGACAGCGCCAGGGGCTGTGCCTCGCGGCGATATGCCCCGAATGCCCCTAATGCCCCGAAGCCGCAGTGCCTTCACACGGTTCAGCCGACCGTGTTCAGCGCCGACGCAGGTAGTGGATGAACTCGTCGCCAACCGTCTGCTGCTCAAGCAGCTCATGCCCGGTCTGGCGCGCAAAAGCCTGGAAATCACGCATTGAGCCCGGATCGGTGGACAGCACCTTGAGCAGATCGCCGGCCTGCAGTTCGGCCAACGCTTTCTTGGCCTTGAGGATGGGCAGCGGGCAATTCAGGCCGCGGGTATCGACTTCCTTCTGCACGTCCATGGGCGAGCGCTTTCAGCTGTAAAAACAAGATTTTAGGAGCGGCGCGGCATGTCCATGTAGCGCGGCTCGATGCCGCGCCGCCGCAACCAGTCAGCCAGCGCGTGGCCGGTGCCCGCAGGCCAGCACACCAGATCAGCCGGCGCAAACAGCTTGTACTCGGACAGCTCCGGCGACAGCCGAATATCGCCCCGCGCCAGCGCGTGGTAGGCAATGATCACCTGGTTCATGCGCTGGAAGTCGTAGACCCCGATCAGGTCCAGCGACAAGACCTCGAGCGAAGTCTCCTCGGCCACCTCCCGAGTGATGCCCTCCTCGGCCGTCTCACCGGCTTCCATGAAGCCGGTGATCAACGCGAACATTCGGCCTGACCAAGCGGCGTTGCGAGCCAGCAGCACTTGACCGTCCCGGTCGGCGCACTCGATCACTGCGGCCAGCACCGGCGTCGGGTTGTTCCAATGCGTCCAGCTGCAGGCCGGGCAACGCAGGCGAGTCTTCAGACCGCCATCTTCGAGTTGTTCGACAGGCTGCAGTTCGGTGCTGCAACTCGGGCAGAAACGGTAAGGGTTCGACATGGGACGCAATCGCTCCTATCAAATGTGGGATCAAGCTGGGAATACGCCGGTGGAGAGATAGCGCTCTCCCCGGTCGCAGACGATGAACACGATGGTGGCGTCGCGCACCTGCTGCGCGATCTGCAGCGCCACCCAGCAAGCACCGGCAGCCGAGATGCCCGCGAACACGCCTTCCTGGCGCGCCATCTTGCGCGCCATGTCCTCGGCATCAGCCTGGCTGACCAGCGCAAGCTCGTCCACCTGTGCCGGGTCATAGATGGCCGGCAGGTAAGCCTCAGGCCATTTGCGAATGCCCGGGATGCGAGAGCCTTCAGCCGGCTGGGCGCCGACGATGCGCACTCCTGGCTTGCGGCTTTTGAGGTAACGCCCCACGCCAGAGATGGTGCCGGTGGTACCCATCGCGCTGACGAAATGGGTGATGCGGCCATCGGTCTGTTGCCAAAGCTCGGGGCCAGTGGTCTCGAAGTGGCTGAGCGGGTTGTCACCATTGGCGAACTGATCCAGCACCCTGCCCTTGCCGTCACGTGCCATTTGCTCGGCCAAGTCTCGGGCGTATTCCATGCCACCCGATCGCGGCGTGAGGATCAACTCGGCGCCATAAGCCTTCATGGTCTGGACCCGCTCGATTGACAAGTCCTCGGGCATGATCAACACCATGTGATAACCACGTATAGCAGCGGCCATCGCCAGCGCGATGCCGGTATTGCCCGAGGTGGCTTCGATCAGCGTGTCGCCTGGCGCAATGTCGCCGCGCTCCTCAGCGCGACGGATCATGCTGATCGCTGGTCTGTCCTTGACAGAACCTGCCGGGTTGTTGCCCTCGAGCTTGCCGAGGATCACATTGCCACGGGCAGCGCCTGCAGAACCAGGCAAGCGCTGCAGACGCACCAGCGGCGTGCCGCCGATCACATCTTCGATGGTCTGGTACGCCGTGGCAGCAGGGGGAACAAGCTTCGAACTGGACTTGGGCAAATTGCACCTCCAGCCCCGATTGTGTCAGCCGCGGCTCAAGCTCGCTGTTGCCCCCATGACATAATCACCTTTCTACTTCGCATCTCCCGGTGCGACCTGCCCTCGTGACGGAATCGGTAGACGTAGCGGATTCAAAATCCGCCGCCGCAAGGCGTGCCAGTTCGAGTCTGGCCGAGGGCACCACCGACAACGCTGCTTAGCGCAAGCAGCACAGTCTTCGCACACCGCGCACACCGCAAAACACTTGCGGCAGCCTGCTGCGAGACGGATTGAAACGCTGGCGCACGCTGGCACAGCGATGCGAGCACTGCGGGTGGCTGCGCCGTGAAGCAGGGACTAGTGGTTTTCCCCAGGCTCGGCACGGCTACCGCTGTGAATGTCGTTTTGAACGACAAACCAGCAACCGTCGCCGGCACAGCATCACCGCTGCGACTGGCTAGCGCTGCTGCCGCTGAACCCCACATCCACCACCTGCGCGACGGCGAAGTGGTGCTCTACCGCCGTCCCCGCAGCCGAATCTGGCAATGCCGCTACAAGCAAGAACAAGGTGGCTGGGCTCGCATCACCACCGGCAAGACCTCGCTGGACTTGGCAACTCGGGTCGCCTGCGAACAATACGACGAGGCAAGATTCCGCCAAAAAATGGGCTTGGCGCCGCAGCAGCGAACCTTTGCCAGCATTGCCCAAGCCACCGTCGCTGAACTCCAACGCGACATCGCAGCCGGCACAGGCAAGAAAGTCTATGTCGACTACTGCTCAGTCATAGAGCGCTATCTGCTGCCCTACTTTGGCGAGCGGCACTTGCAGAGCATCCGATCAAGCACGCGGACATTGCTGCGTTCGAGCGGTGGCGCAACGACAAGATGGGGCGTGCGCCCAAGTCGTCCACGCTGATGACATTTGCCAGCGCCTTCAGCCGCGTCCATCAAACCGCCGTCGACAGAGGATGGCTCAGTGAACGCGTGCCCGTGCCCAAGTTGAACACCCGTGGTGAGAAGGGACAGGCGCGCCCTGCTTTCAGCCCCGCTGAGATTGAGCAGTTGCGTCAGTTTATGGCCACCTGGCAGACACAGGGCCGCCTGCGGGTGGACGGACTACAGCGCCCCCTGCTGTGCGACTATGTGGAATTCCTGCTGCTCACCGGCATCCGGCACGGCACCGAGTCAATGGGCATCGAATGGCGGCACACCGAGTGGTGGGATGCCGACGGGGTTCGCTACCTGCGTGTTTGGGTTTCGGGCAAGACGGGACCCCGCTGGCTCATTGCCAAGCACGAAGCCGTTGCTGTTCTGCGCCGCTTGCACGGCAGGCAGGTGGACATTGCCCCAAAGCCCTTCGAAGCGGTGTTGGGCAAGACCGCCCTGCAAGTGTTCCGCAACGAAGGCGGCAACACACCGCGCAGTTTCAACGGCTTGTTCACCAAGTTGATGAAGGACAGCGGGCTCAGGTTGAACGCACAAGGGCAGCAGCGCACGCTCTACAGCCTGCGCCACACCTACGCCACCGCTGAACTGCTGGCGGGCACGGACATCCACACGCTGGCAAAACAGATGGGCACTAGTGTGCTCATGCTGGAGAGGAACTACAGCAAGTTGACGGCGACGATGGCGGCGGACAAGTTGGCTTGAATGTTGTTTTGAACGGCCTACAGCCATGTGATTCGGCTCCTGTTCGGGGGCTACTGGAAGTCACCCCCTGGCTCGCAGGTGTCGGTTCAACCCGACACTCCAAGATGAGGGTCTCGTTCTGGTCGGGGTGCTCGAGTGCGGCAAGCAGCACTCAAATCAGCCCTGCGATGCGAGGTCACGAGTCGCCGGGTGCTTGGGGTGCTTTCGATAGGCAGCAACGCTTAAGCCGGGCAAGTTGACGGCAACGGTTCGGCCGACGACCTGGCGCGGCTGATAGAGTCACAGTCGGGTGCGTTCGCCCAGGCCATCAAGGACGCCAAGGTGCCGCTCGAGAGCTGACCTTGGCCACCGACTCGCCCCCAGGTTCCATCAACCGCCAAACACGGCGAACCCCAAAGAGGAGACATGCACCATGAACCACGATCCATCACACCCGCAGGTTGCGTCAGGCGTGCCCACTGACGTGCCGGCCGAGCCTGCCCAGCGGCGGGCCTTCCTGCATGCCGTTGCCGCCACAGCCGCGGGACTGCTGGTGCTGCCGGACACCGCCAGCGCCCAGTCGCTGCCCGGCGTCACCGCCACCGAGCTGCTGATCGGCAACACCACGTCGCTGTCCGGTCCCGTCTCGGCGCTGGGCACCATCGCGCGTTCGCAGGCGGCCTACTTCAAGATGATCAACAGCCAGGGCGGGGTGGGCGGCAAGCAGATCAAGTTCATCTTCCACGACGACGGCTTCAACCCGGCCAAGACCGCCGAGATGGCGCGCAAGCTGATCGAGCAGGACGAGGTGGCTCTGCTGTTCGGCAACCTGGGCACCGGGCCCAACTCGGCGATCGTCAAGTACGTCAACCAGCTCGGGGTGCCGCACTTGTTCCTGTCGGTCAATGGCGACAAGTGGACGGATTACAAGGCCAACCCCTGGTCAATGCCGTTCGCGCCCAGCGGCCGGGTGGAGTGTCAGGTGGCGATCAAGCACACGATGCAGTCCAAACCCAACGCCAAGATCGCAATCCTGTACCAGAACGACGACTTCGGCCGCGACTACATTGCAGGCGCCAAGGATGTGCTGGGCGCCAAGTACGACAGCCAGGTCAAGGCGATCAGCTACGAGGTGACCGACACCACGCTCGATTCGACGCTGGTGCAGCTGCTCTCCACGCCGATGGATGCGTTGATCTCCGGCGTCACGGGCAAGTTCGGCGCCATGTCGATCCGCAAGGCCAACGAGATGGGCTTCAAGGGCAACCACTACATCGCCACCGGGGTCACCTCGGTCCAGGGCACGCTGATCCCCGCGGGCGTCGAGCGCGCCGTCGGTGTGCTGAGCACGGTCTACGCCAAAGACCCGAGCGACCCCGGACTGGCCGACGATCCGGGGATTAAGGCCTACAAGGCCTTTATGGCGAAGTGGTTCCCGGAAGGCAACCCGGACGACTTCTACAACGCCTACGGCTACATGACCGCCATGGTCATGCACCAGGTCTTGCAGCAGTGCAACGGCGACTTCTCGCGCAAGAACATCATGGCCCAGGCCAACAACCTGAAGAACGTCGAGAACCCGATGCTGCTGCCCGGCATCAAGCTCAACACCAGCCCCACTGACCACCGGCCCCTGGAGCAGATGCAGCTGCAGCGATTCGACGGCAAGCGCTGGGTGCGGTTCGGGCAGATCTTCGAAGGCTCGTCGGTGTGACCACCGGACATGGCCGTCGGGCCATGGCCCGGGCTGCCGCTTGCAAGGCGCGGCTCAATTCACGCCGCGCGTCCTGCCTTCCCAGTAGGGCGCCCGCAGGATGCGCTTGAGCAGTTTGCCGCTGGGGTTGCGCGGCAGGGTGTCGACGAAGTCGATGCTCTTGGGGCACTTGTAGTGCGCCAACCGCTCGCGCATCCAGTCGATGATGTCGCGGTCGGTGGCGGTGGCGCCGGGGCGCAGGATCACGCAGGCCTTCACGCTCTCGCCACACTTGTCGTCGGGCACGCCGATCACCGCGCCGTCGGCCACGGCCGGGTGCTTCATCAGCGTGTTCTCGATCTCGGCCGGGTAGATGTTCTCGCCGCCGGCGGCGTGAATTTCGGTATCAACTCCGGACTCATCACATTAGTTTATCCGTGCTTGCTGCAACCTGCAGGCAGCGCCAGCGTCAGTACTCGCTGGGCAGCATGATGACCCAGTGCTCGCCATCCCAGCAGGCGTAAAGGGAGATGCTGCGCAGGGGAAAGTCCGTGTACGGGATCTCCTGCCGGGCGTGTTCGTTGCCGTTTCCATCCTCGTAGAGCATGAGCGCGCTGCCATCACTGACCTGCACCCCGGAGTTCGACACTAACGGCTATAAGTGAATGATTTGTATAGGATGCGGCCTTCAACGCACCACTACAGCAAGCTTAACCGGGCGTCTTGGGTTGGTTTTTTCAGCTTCAGTGCCTCGTGCAGCCCGCTGGGCCACTGCGATGTGGCGGTCAGGCGATACAGTCCAGCGCCAGGTGGAAGAATTGGGCTTGCCGCTCTGGTCATTGCACGAAAGGATGCGCAGTTTTCTGAAGCCGTTTAGGAAAAGCCATATGAAATTCTCTAAAATTATATTATTTTCTTTGCTTCTTAATTTAGGATTCTTTGCTCAAGCCAATGATTTATCTGAGAAACTCCAATCATCCGATTATGTATTGCTCATGCGGCACGCTCTGGCGCCAGGTGTTGGAGATCCTGCGAACTATTCTTTAGAAGACTGCAAAACACAGCGCAATCTGAACACCGAAGGTCGCGATCAAGCTCGCTACATTGGTGAGTGGCTTAAAGTGCAAGGAATAAAAGCTGCTGAGGTTTACTCAAGTGTTTGGTGCAGATGTAAAGATACCGCTATGCTACTCAACTTTAACGGCTATAAAGTGGAGCCTGCATTGGCTTCATTCTTTGATAATCCCGAAAAAGGTAAAGAGAGCAACGCTAGACTTCAAAATTTTATTGCTGAGAAAATTAAACTTAAAGGACCCAAAGTTCTAATTTTAGTTACTCATCATGTTAACATTTTTGAATTCGTTGGAGAAAATATCGCATCGGGAGACATGGTTCTGGCGAAAGTGACTCCTAAAGGTGTGGCGACCTCATATCAATTAATACCTCGCCCCACAATTCCACAAAAAAATCCATCCTGAATAATTTTCTACCGAAGCCTGAGTGGTTCAGGCCCATCGCAATCCAGCTTTCTTAGCTGATGGATCGAAATAGCAGTGAAAGCCATTTTGGGTGGCAACTCAATAGCAAATAAGCCATTTCACCCGTCGCGGTCATTGCCTAGCTTAGGCAGGTTTCCAAGCCGGACCAAGGAAGCCAGTCTGTTCCGAATGAATCGCTGGAGGCATGGGTGAGGTAGAGGTTTGCTGAAATGCCAAGACGCGGGCATTGTTGTTCTACTTGCTCAGCTGAGCACGAGCACACCAAGCGCTCAAAGCCATCAAACCCGACCTGCCGCAGGACGACTTCTGGTCGGATCGCCGTGCCGGGCAAGCCGCTACGAGCTGCTCCGTGCGTGTCTTCCCCGACGCGATCAACACAACCTCAATGAGGTCAACGACACAACTCGACACCTACACTTATCCACAGCCGACCCTCTCAAAGTCGACTTCCACCACCGGCTCAAAATTCGGCCGGGCTCAGATTTGGATCGGCACCGACAATCAAGGAGGCAAGATGCAAGAACGCACCATAGACATCCAGACCCGCGACGGCGACATGAATTCGTTCGTCTTTCATCCCGACCGGCCAGGCCCTCACCCGGTGGTGATCCTGTACATGGACTCATTGGGCGTTCGTGAGGAACTGTGCGACATGGCACGGCGCATCGCAGGCGTGGGCTATTACGTGCTGATGCCCAATCTGTATTACCGCCTGGCACGGTCAGTGGACCTGGACGGCGACCGGCTACACGATCCAGCATATGCCGACGGCCTGGCCTTGATGTGGAAGCTCAACCGCCACCTGACGAACACACTGATCGAGCAGGACACCGAGGCGATGTTCGAGTTTCTCGACAGCGAGCCACAGGCGCGCAAGGGCAAGCTGGGCGTCGTCGGTTACTGCATGTCCGGGCGCTTCGTGTTCCGGGTGGCAGGCGCGTTCCCCGAGCGTGTGGCCGCGTCCGCGTCGGTCTACGGCGCGCGCCTGATGACCGATCTGCCCGATTCCGCACACCTGCTGGCCGACCGCATCCAAGGCGAGATGTACTTCGCCTGCGCGCAGCACGACATCTATGCCTCACCCGAGACGCTGGTGAAGCTTCAGCAGGTCATCGACCTTGCGAAAATCAATGCGTCGATCGAGGTCTACGAAGAAGCGCACCACGGCTTTGCGTTCCACACGCGCAAGTCGGTCTACAACAAGCATGCCACCGAGCGGCACTGGGAGAGACTGTTCGATCTCTTCCGGCGCAAGCTCTGACGTGGGCCATCAAGTCCTGGCGGCCTGCCTGCAAAGTAGCTAGCACGCAGCCGGTCGCTGGCACGCCGCCATCAACCGTTATCAATCGCCGCCAACGGCGGCCCAGCGGAGCAAACCCTTGAGCACTGTCGACAAGACCTTGGACACCGCGTTGGCGTACCTGCCGCGATGGGTGGCTTACCAGATGCGCGCCGCCGAGCAGCCCGGCTGCTCGTTTGCAGTGGCCTACCTCGGCAAGGTGGTGGCCGAATTTGCGATGGGCCAAGCCGATGCGGTGCGCAAGTTGACACCGCGACACCGCTTTCGCGTCGCCTCGCACTCAAAGACCTTCACCGCAGCGGCCGTGCTCAAGCTGCGAGAAAAAGGGCGCTGGCAGCTCGACGATGCCGTGGGGCGATACGTGCCGGGACTGCATCCGCAGGTGGCATCGGCCACGCTGACCCAGTTGCTGTCGCACAGCGCGGGCCTGGTGCGCGACGGTGCCGACGCCGGCCAATGGGCCGACCGACGACCGTTCCTGGACCCAGCTGACTTGCTGGCCGACTTGGCTGCCGGCCCGGTGCTGACGGCCAACACCCGATTCAAGTACTCGAACCATGGCTACGGTCTGCTGGGGCTGGCGATCGCCAACTGCACGGGCGAGCCCTACAACGACTGGGTCGCGCGCGAGATCGTCGCTGCGTCCGGTTTGCGCGAAACAACGCCCGACATGCCGCCGGCTTCGGCCTCAGCAACCGGCCCGGCCTTCCCGTTCGCCCGAGGTCACAGCGCCAAGTGGCCGCTCGGTCGGCGCTTGCTGATCCCCGGCGACAACCCGACCGATGCCCTGTCTTCGGCCACCGGGTTTGTCAGCACCGCCGCCGATCTGGCGCGCTTCTACAGCAGCCTGATGCCAGACGCCAAGACCAGCGTGCTGTCACCGGCGAGTCGACTCGAGATGCTGCGCCGCCATTGGCGCGATCCGCACAGCAGCATCGAGCGCTGGTATGGCCTGGGCACGATCAGTGGCCCGACCGCGGGCGCTGGCGCCGACTGGGACTGGTTCGGCCACACCGGTGGTTTTCAGGGCACCATCACGCGCACTGTCTGCCTGCCGCAGCAAGGCCTGTGCCTGTCAGCGCTGAGCAACGCAGCCGATGGCGCGTCGCACACCTGGATCGACGGTGCGCTGCAGATCCTGCGCGCCCACCTGCAGTACGGCGCGCCAACGCCACGTACCGCCGACTGGCGCGGGCGCTGGTACGGCCTGTCGGGCGCGTTCGACCTGCTGCCGATGGCAGACCGAGTGCTGGTGGCCAATCCGGCCCTGGCCAACCCGCTGCAGGACGCCATGCAGATCGATCCGAACGGCGATGCGGGTGAGGGCCGCATCGCCTTGGCTGGCGGATTTGGCAGCCATGGCGAGCCGGCGCGCCTGCAGCGTGATGCGCGAGGCCGCGCCAAGGCGCTCTGGCTGGGCGGCAGCCGGTTACAGACCGAAGCGCAGATCGCCCGGGAATTGCAAGCGCGCTACGGCACGGCTTGACGCCACCCGCGGCGCTTGATGTATGCCGAGGCACTGACTTCAGGCCGCGACAGCCAGGCCCTGCTTTGTCAGGTGCTGGCGCCGACGCTGTTTTGAGCCATCTGCTGACGATAGCCAGACTGACTCGCAAGTATCGGTTTGACCCGCGTCAGGCCGCAGCAGGGCCGCTCAGCCGAGGCTTGCTGCGCTTGGTGGGCACCGGCGTCATGAGCGCGGCGTTTTCCTGGCGCTGGGACTCGAGGTAA
>JBILYN010000489.1:0-3247 GCA_044377715.1 Aquabacterium sp. | reverse complement strand
CCTGTCAACGCTTCGCCCACACCCTCACGGATGTACACGCATGACTCGGGGCCGCCGTAGCTGGCTAAGCCTTCAACGTATGAAACTTTCATTCACAACACCTTGCCGGTTTTGACCGGCGCACGGAAGACCCCATGACGAGAACGAAGCTTGGCAAACAGACGTTGCTGGCGTTGCTGGCAGTGCTGCTGACCGCACTGGCCGGTTGCGCCAGCCGGCCAGCGCAGCCAGCAGCCCCGCCGGCGATCGACACCAGCATAGCTGCGGTCGGCCAGGACAGCCGGGTGCTGTTCCTGATCCTGCACTTCACCGCCGAGGACATGGCCAGCTCGATGCGCATCCTCAGCCAAGGCAAGGTGTCGGCGCACTATCTGGTCAGCGACGGGTCCATGCCGAAAATCTACCGACTGGTCGACGAGAACCGCCGCGCCTGGCATGCCGGCGAGAGTTACTGGAAGGGCCACACGATGCTCAATGCGGCTTCGATCGGCATCGAGATCGTCAACGCCGGGCCGATCACTGGGTCTGACGGCCGACCAGGCTACGCCTCTTTCTCGCCCGAACAGATCGACCTGGTGGTGCCACTGGTGCAGGACATCGTCAAACGCCACGCGATCTCTCCAGACCGTGTGCTCGGCCACAGCGACATCGCGCCACAGCGACGCACCGACCCCGGCCCGCAGTTCCCCTGGCTGCGGCTGGCCGAGCTCGGGCTGGTGCGCTGGCCGGATGCGCAGCGCGTGGCCAGCGAGCGGGCCCGTTTCGAGCGCGCGCTGCCAGACCTGGCCTGGTTCCAGGCCGGGCTCGCCACACTGGGCTTCAAGCTGCCGGCCAGCGGCCTGCTCGACGCGCCGACCCGGCAGGTGCTGGCGAACTTCCAGATGAAGTACCGACCCGCGCGCTACGACGGCGAGCCAGACGCAGAGACCGCGGCGATCCTGCAGGTGCTGAACCAGCCGTGAGCACTGGTCAGCTGACGCGCCGGCATTGGGCCCTGGGCAGTGCCGCAACGCTGGCCGCGGGCTGGGTGTCGACTGGACTGGCGGGCTGCGCCCATCCCACCCGCGCCGCAGCGGCCACCGACCGGCCGGCCGTCGATACACCGACAGCGCCGCGCGAATTCCGCGCTGCCTGGGTCGCCACGGTGGCCAACATCGACTGGCCCAGTCGCCCCGGCTTGACCAGCGCGCAGCAGCAAGACGAGGTCTTGCGCCTGCTCGACTGCGCCCGCGACACCGGCTTGAACGCGGTCGTGCTGCAGGTGCGGCCGGCCGCCGACGCGCTCTATGCTTCGGCGATCGAGCCCTGGAGCGAGTACCTGAGCGGCGAGCAAGGCCGCGCGCCGGCACCGTTCTACGACCCGCTGGCGTTCTGGGTCGACGAGGCGCACCGCCGCGGACTGCAGCTTCACGCTTGGTTCAACCCCTACCGAGCGCGCCAGTCATCGGCCCGGTCGGCGCCAGCGCCCAATCACCTGTCGGTCAGCCGGCCCGAGATCGTCAAGACCTACGGCGACCAGCTGTGGCTGGATCCGGGCGAACCAGCCGCGTTCTCGCAAACGCTGGCGGTGGTGCGCGACGTCGTCGCGCGCTACGACATCGACGGTGTTCAGATCGACGACTACTTCTACCCCTATCCGCTGGCCGTCCCCGGCGGCGGCGAGCTGGCCTTCCCCGATGCCGGCTCGTACCAGCGCCATCTCGACAAGGGCGGCACGCTCAGCTTGGAAGACTGGCGTCGCGACAACGTCAACCGCCTGGTCCGGGCGTTTGACCAGGCGGTGCACCAGATCAAGCCTTGGGTGCTGGTTGGCATCAGCCCCTTCGGTCTGGGCAAGCCGGCGCTGCGCCCGCCGGGCATCCAGGGCTTCAGCCAGTACGACAAGCTGTACGCCGATGTCGAGCATTGGCTGGCCCAGGGCTGGCTCGACTACCTGGCGCCGCAGCTGTACTGGCCGCTGGACCGCACAGCCCAGGCTTTCGCTGTGCTGCTCGACTACTGGCTGGCGCGCAACAGCGCCGGCCGCCATGTCTGGCCGGGGCTGTACAGCAGCTCGGTCGGGCGGGCAGACAAACCCTGGCCGGCGGCCGAGATCGTGAACCAAGTCGCTGAGCTGCGCCAACGGCCCGGCGCCGACGGCCACCTGCACTTCAGCATGGTGGCGCTGCTGCAGGACCGCGACGGGCTCGCAACCCGGCTGAAGGCTGGCGCTTACGCGCAAGCCGCGCTGCCGCCCGCCACACCTTGGCTGGCCTCAGGTGCGCTTGGACGGCCTTCGCTGTCGGTCGATGCGGCCGATCCGGGTCTGGCCCGCTTGGCGCCGGGCGCCGGCGACCAACCCGCACTGTGGGCGGTCTGGCGTCGCAGCGCTGAGGGTTGGCGCTTCGAGGTCCTGCCCGGCCAAGCCCGCAGCCTGCCGATCGGATCGACCGAGACGCTGGTGGTCAGCGCGGTCGACCGCTGCGGCATCGAGAGCGAGCGCAGCGCGCTGCAGCCCGGCTGAGCCACAGCCCCATCCACCCTGCCCGAGCCCACAGCGCACCATGACGACCCGCCTGAACACCGAAACACCGAACACCGAGCACGCCAGGCTGGACTTGTACGGCAGCGCCGAGCTGATCGCAGCGCTGGTCGCTGATCAGCAGCACGCGGTCACGGCCGTGCAGGCCGCAGCGCCGCAGCTCGCGCTGGCGGTCGACGCTGCACTGCCGCGGATCCGCGCCGGCGGCAGGCTGGTCTATGTCGGCGCAGGCACCAGCGGCAGGTTGGGCGTGCTCGACAGCGTCGAACTGCCGCCGACCTTCTCCTGGCCGCGAGACCGCGCCATCGGCCTGCTGGCCGGCGGCGAGCGGGCGATGTTCGCTGCGGTCGAAGGCGCCGAGGACGATGTCGACCAGGGCGCAGCCGATCTGCGCACGGTTGACCCGACGCCCAACGACGTGGTGCTGCTGATCGCCGCGTCGGGCAGCACGCCCTACGCGCTGGGTGCGCTGCGCGAAGCGCGCGCGGCGGGCTCGCTGACGATCGCGCTGGCCAACAACCCCGGCGCGCCGCTGATCGAACAGGCCGAGATCGGCATCCTGCTCGACACGGGCGCCGAAGTGATCTCGGGCAGCACCCGGTTGAAGGCTGCGACGGCGCAGAAGATCGCGCTCAACAGCTTTTCCAGCGCGTTGATGGTCAAGCTGCACAAGGTGCACGGCAACCTGATGGTCGACCTGCGTGCCAGCAACGCCAAGCTGCGGCG
>JBILYN010000173.1:0-9699 GCA_044377715.1 Aquabacterium sp. | reverse complement strand
CGGGCAACATCCCCCGCACCCCTATGCCGCCACTGCCCCCGGTCACCAAGGCCTTGATGCTGATTTGCACTGCGGTGTTCTGCGCCCAGTTGCTGCTGCCGATGCTGCCTGTGGATGCGCTGTTCGCACTGTGGCCGCCAGGCAGCGGGCGTTTTTGGCCCTGGCAGCTGGTGAGCTATGGTTTCCTGCACGGCGACATGAGCCACTTGTTCTTCAACATGCTGGGCTTGTGGATGTTCGGCAGCGAACTGGAGCGGCTGTGGGGTCGCAACCGTTACCTGCAGATGCTGCTGGCCAGCGTGGTGGCAGCGGCTTTGGTGCAGCTGCTGTTCACGATGTTCACCGGCTCGCGCGCACCCACGGTGGGCGCCTCAGGCGCTCTGTTCGGTCTGCTGCTGTCCTTCGGCATGCTGTTCCCGAACCGGGTGATCATGCCGCTGTTTCCGCCGATCCCGATGAAGGCGCGCACCTTCGTGATGGTGTTCGGCGGCGTCGAACTGCTGTTCGGACTGACCGGCGGCAGTGGTGTGGCACATTTCGCGCACCTGGGCGGCATGCTCGGCGCCTGGCTGATGATCAGTTGGTGGCGCGGCAAGCTGCCTTTCAGCGGTGGCCCGCGCTTCAGGCGCTGAGCCCCGCACCGGCGCAGCCGGTTCAGGCCCTCAAGCCATCAGGCCTTGCTCGACAGTGGGGTAGCGCAGCCGCAGTCCCAGCTCGAGCTTGAGCCGCCGGTTCTGCAGCCTTCTCGACTCCGCCATGAAACTCAGCTGCATCGGTGACAGCGCGCAAGCCGCCTGATCACGGGCGATCCGGGGTGGCCGCGGCAGGCCACAGAGATCGGCGGCGAGGTCGAAATAGTCGCCCATCCGCAGGTCGGTGTCGTCGCAGACATTCACCACGCGCTGCGGCAAGCCGCGGTACAGCGCGGCGACGCAGGCCCGTGCCAGATCGTCGGCATGGATGTGGTTGGTGTAGACATCGTCCTCGACACGCAGCACCGGAGCGCCGCGCGCCAGCCGATCGCGCGGATGGCCACCGGGTCGATCGCCGGCATAAATGCCCGGGATCCGCAGCACGCTGACGACAACGCCGAAGTCGCGCCCGAAAGCCCGCAGCCTGGCTTCGGCATCGACGCGTCGGCGCGCCCGGTCGGTGGCCGGTGCCACAGCGCGGGTCTCGTCGAAGGAGGCGCCGCCTGCGTCGCCGTAAACCCCGGTGGTGCTGCCGTAGACCAGACGCTTGAGGCGCCCGCCACGCGCCAGCGCTTGCACCAAGTGGGCTGTGCGCAGGTCGGTCGCAGCTTGCGGCGCCGGTGGCGCCAGGTGCAGCACGGCGTCAGCCAAGCCGCCCAAGCGCGCCAGCGTCGTCGGCCGGTCCAGATTGCCCAGCAGCGGCACTGCGCCGGCCTGGCGCAGTGCCTCGCAGCGCCCGGCAGACGATGTCAGCGCCAGCAGCCGCCAGCGACCGCGCAGCAAGCGCAACACCCGCATACCGATGTCGCCACAACCCACGACCAACAAGGTGGGACTCGAAGGCTTGCGCAGATCGGGCATAGGTCGTTGGAATGAGCAGGAACAGACGAAGGCTTGGCCGTGGCCAGATTGAATTGCAGCGACGGGCACAATCCTCGACCAGTTTACGTGCCGCCCGATCGCCTGCCCCAAGCCCTGAACCATGACCTTCAAGCTCACCCTCCTGCCTTCGGGCCGCAGTCTCGATGTGCTGGACAGCGAGACTCTGCTGAACGCAGCGATACGCGAGGGTGTCGGTCTGCCCTATGGCTGTCGGGACGGCGCCTGCGGATCGTGCAAGAGCAAGCTGCTCGAAGGTCGGGTCGCGCACGGCGCACACCAGCAAAAAGCCCTGAGCAGCGCGGAAGAAGCGGCCGGGTTGATCTTGACTTGTTGCGCCACGCCGCAAACCGACTGCGTGGTCGAGGCGCGAAGCGTTCCCGGCGCGGGCGAGTTCGCGGTGCTGAAGATGCCCACGCGGGTGCTGAGCCTGCAGCGACCGGCGCCCGATGTGGCACTGATTCGGCTGCAGTTGCCGGCCAACCAGCAGTTCCGCTACCACGCCGGCCAATACGTCGAGTTCATGCTCGCCGGCGGCGCGCGCCGCAGCTACTCGATGGCCAATGCCCCGGGTCAACTCGGCAGCCCACCGGCGATCGAGTTGCACATCAGACACCTGCCCGGCGGGCTGTTCACCGATGCGGTGTTCGGCTCGATGAAAGAAAAAGACATCCTGCGAATCGAGGGGCCGTTCGGCAGCTTCTTCCTGCGCGAGGGGGCTGCCGACCCGGCCAAACCGATGATCCTGTTGGCCTCAGGCACCGGGCTGGCGCCCATCAAGGCGATCATCGAGCAGATGCGCGACCAGGGCCTGACCCGACCGGCGCAGTTGTACTGGGGCTGCCGCAGCCGGGTCGACCTCTACCTGCACGATTGGGCGCTACAGGCCGCGGCAGAACTGCCCTGGCTGCGCTACATCCCCGTGCTGTCCGAGCCAAGGCCCGAGGACGGCTGGGACGGCCGAACCGGCTATGTTCACGAAGCGGTGATGGCCGATCACCCCGACCTGTCGAGACACCAGGTCTACGCCTGCGGTGCACCACTGATGGTCGAAGCCGCCCAACGAGACTTCCTTGCGCGTTGCGCCCTGCCGGCAGACGAGTTTCTGGCCGACGCCTTCACCTCCGAAGCCGACAAACACAAGCCATGAAATCGAGCCCCAATCCATGACCCCAACCCGACGTCTGTTCACGCTGGCCGGTTTGGCCAGCCTGACGATAGCCCTGCCAGTCGCGCGGGCCCAGAGCGCCAAACCGATACGCCTGATCGTGCCCTACCCGCCCGGTGGCCCGCTCGACACTGTGGCGCGGGTGCTGGCCGCGGCGGTCAAGGACAGCCTGGGTGTCGTGCTGGTCGACAACAAGCCCGGCGCAGGCGGCAACCTGGGCGCCGACCTGGCGGCCAAAGCGGCGCCGGACGGCCACACCCTGGTGATGGGAGCGGTGGCCACCCATGCGATCAACCCCTGGCTGTTCGCCAAACTGCCTTATGACCCGATCCGCGACTTCACGCCGATCACCCGGGTGGCCCAGGTGCCCAACGTGCTGGTGCTCAACGCCGAGACAGCGAACAAGCTCGGCATCACCAGCCTGGTCGATCTGGTGGCGTTCGCGAAGAAGAACCCTGGTCGGCTCAACTACGGCTCAGGCGGCAATGGCAGCGCCGGCCATTTGGCGGGCGAGATGTTCAAGGCGCAAGCAGGCCTGTTCATGGTCCACATCCCTTACGCCGGCGGCAACCCGGCGCAACTGGGCTTGCTGGCAGGCCAGGTCGACCTGAGCTTTGACAACCTGGCCAGCGCCTCAGCCAACATCAAGTCGGGCAGGCTGCGTGCGCTGGCGGTAACCACCGCTGCCCGTGCCAGCGCGATGCCCGATCTGCCCACCATCGCCGAAGCGGGCCGCAGCCTGGGGCTGGGCGGATTCGACATCGGCACCTGGTTCGGCCTGTTCGGCCCGGCCGGGCTGCCAGCGGAGACGCTGGCCAGGCTCAACAAGGCTTTCGTCGCAGCGCTCGATGCGCCGGAGACCAAGACTCGAATGGCCCAGTTGATGGCCGAGCCCTCGCCCAGCACACCCGACCAGTTTGCCGCCTTCGTCAAGGCCGAATTGGCCAAGTACGGGCCAGTGGTCAAAGCCTCAGGCGCGAAGGTGGAGTGATCGCCTCATTTCGGCTGCAACTGCTGCAACTCTGCCAAGGTATTGGCGTTGAAGAATGCGTCAGCGTTGTCGAACACCACCGTCGCGCAGCGCTGCGACCCGGTCCAACGGTCGATCTTGCGCTGACCTGACTGGGTGAAGACGACCAGGCTCTCCAGCAACGTCGCCGCCATCAGACAGAACACCGGCTGCGCTTGCAGCACGCCGTCCTCCAGCGTCGCGGCGATCGCGATCTCGGCGTCTTCGGCCACCAAGGCCTGGGCCAGCCGGTCGACCAGGTCGATGGGGAAATTCGGCGTGTCGCAGGGCACGGTGACCAGGTAAGGCGTCTCGCAGTGCTCAAGCCCGGCCAGGAACCCAGCCAACGGGCCGGGGTAGGCCTCGGAACCGCCGGCCTGCGCATCGGGCCACACCGGCACGCCCATCGAGTCGTAAGCCCCAAGGTTGCGGTTGGCGTTGATCATCACCTGGCCCACCTGGGGCGACAGCCGCAGCAGCGCGTGCATCGCCAGCGGCATGCCAAGGTGGTTCTGCAGTCCTTTGTCGACGCCGCCCATGCGGCTGCCGCGGCCCCCGGCCAGGATCAGGCCGGTGATGTCGTCGGAAGAGATCGCGATCATTCAGCTCTCCAGCAGGTCAAAGCCCTGGGCTTCGACCTGGACGAAAGCCTGGGTCAGCACCGCCACTGCGCGCCAGGTGTCGGCACGCGGGTGGGCAGTGACCGCCTCGCAAAGCTTGTCGACCCAGGGCTGCAAATGGGCACGGAAAAACCGCCGCTGCTGCTCAAGGTTGCACAGCGCACCGTCGTCGCCGGCGATCAGCCAGCGCATCACCTCGAACAGAAAAGCGATGTGGTCCTCGGTCTCCAGGCCATCGGCGTCGCGTGTCAGTCCCAGCCGCGCCAGGTCGTCGCGCAGCAAGGCTAGCGGGCGCTCGTTGAGAAATCCGCTGAGGTGGAACGACGCGTAGGCCAGCACCTCGGGCCGGCCCACCGCGTGGAACAAGGCCTGGTGCTCGGCCGCTGCGGCCGCCAAATCGGTCGCGCGCATCGCCGCCACCAGTTCGCCCCAGGGTGCCTCGAGGTGGCCGCCGGGCTGCGGCGCCTCAGTCACCGCCACCTTGAACTGCTGCAGCAGCGCGGCGTCGGGCGGCGCCAGCCACAGCCCGGCCAACAGGCCGTAGAGTTCGGCGCGGGCCAGTTCCTCACGGTCCTGGTCGGGCGCAAAACTCAGCCTGCGCGGGTTGTTGCCCATGTTGTCGCTCATGTTGTCGCTCATGTTGTCGTTCATGTCGCGCTCGTTCAAAGGTCGGTGATCCGGGTTTCGTTCGGGTCGGTGTGCAGCGCGATCACCCGGCAGTCGCCGCACATCTTCAGCCGCTCGGCGGCAGCGCCCTGGAATGCCGAATGGCCTGCGAGCTTGCCTATCATCGCCTCGATCGCCATCAAGGTACCGAAGGGTTTGGCGCAGCGTATGCAAGCGTAAGGCGCGACCTCATGCAAGACCCGCGCCGCCTTGCGCGCCTTGCCTTCGTCGGCCAGCCACAGCCTGGGATGCAGGCTGATCGCCGACTCGGGGCAGGTGGTGGCGCACAGACCGCATTGAACACAGTTCTTCTCGATGAAGCGCAGCTGCGGCCGCTCGGGGTTGTCGAGCAATGCGCTCTCGGGACAAGCACCGACGCAGCTCAGGCACATCGTGCATTTGGCGGTGTCGACCCGCAAGCTGCCGAAGGGTGAGCCCGCCGCTGGCAACGCGATCGCTTCGGCAGCAGCCTCGGCCGGCCTCGGCGCATGGGTGAGCAAGTGGTCGATCGCGAGCTCTAGCGTGCCGCGCTTGTCGGCCTGCGCAGCGAAGCTGGCGGCCCTGGCCACCCCCTGGGCTGCGGGGGCGCGCAGCGCGGCGTCCAGCGCTTGCAGGTCGCGCGCGTCGCGCGCCTCAATCAGCTTGAAATGCTCGCCGCCGTAGCCCAGGCCTTGCAACAAGGCCTCGGCCACCGCCATCTGCTCGGTCAAGGCCTGGCGGTACTCGGGCGCCTCCTCATCGGTCAGCAACAGCCAGACCTGGTTCGCGCCCTGGGCGATGGCCGCCAGCCACAGGTCCAGACCGATGCTCGCGGTGTGCCAGACAGCCACCGGCAGCACCCGGGCCGGCACACCGTGCAGGCCAAGCGCCTGGCTGCGCCGGTCGCTGCGCGCCGCGCGGCCCAGATCGTCGATCAGCCGGCTGCCCGCCCCCTGGCTGTGCAGCAGCAACGCAGCGCTGCGGCCGCCCGCCTTGGCGTAGGCCGTGAGCATCGTGCGCAGCCGCTTGCCTTGGTCGACCGTGCCGGGGTAGGCAAAGCTCATCGCCCCACTAGGGCAGACTGTGCTGCAAGCGCCGCAGCCCACGCACAAGTGCGGCTCGACGACCACGCCGCCGCCTTGTGCCAGCGGACCGGCTGAGCCCGGTGCGCCAGGCATCGCGCCGCGGCTCTTGCCGGTGAGCTTGCCCTTGAGCGAGGCGTCGCTGCGGATCGCGCGTGCCGAGCAGACGTCGATGCAGGCGGTGCAGCCGATCTGCTGGTTGCGGCTGTGCGCGCACAGGCTTTGCTTGTAGCTGAAAAAACGCGGCTTGTCGAACTCGCCGCTGAGCTCGCGCAGCGCCAGCACGGCCTTGACCAGCCGGTCCTGATCGGCGCCAGCGTGAAAATAACCTTGCGGCAACTGGTGCTGGCTGAAAGCCGACTGATCGCGCAGGTCTAACACCAGGTCGAAGCGCTCGTCGACGATCTGGGGCTCGCGCTGAAAGTCGATCGCGCCAGCGGACTCGCAGGCCCGCACGCAGTCGCGGTGGCTCTTGCAAGCGCTCAGGTCGACCTGGTAGCTGAAGTCGATCGCGCCCTCGGGGCAGGCGTCGATGCAGGCATTGCAGCGGGTGCACAGGTCGAGGTCGATCGGGTTGACCGACTGCCATTGCAGCTCGAAAGCGCCCAGCCAACCGGTCAGCCGGGTCAATCGACCGCTGTGCACCGGGTGGCCATGGGTCTGGGCCAGCGCGCCACCGGGGCGGTCGATCAGCAGGCTGAGGTCGAGCTTGTCGGCCAGCATGGCGGCGGCGCGTTCGGCCGCGTCAGCGCCGCCGATCACCAGGCAGCGCCCGGCTGAGCGGTAACTCACCGTGCCCACGGGCTCGGGGTCGGGCAGCTGGGCGGCGGCGATCAGCGCGGCCAGCTTCGGCGTCGCGGCCGCACCGTCGCGCGACCAGCCGCCGGTCTCGCGCAGGTTGACGAAGTGGATCGGCCTGACCTGGGTGCCCGCCGCACCCTCGGTCTGGTCGTTGAGCTCGAGGAACAAACGGCTTTCCTGGGTGCAAGCCACCAGCAGCGGCTCGGCGAGCGCAGCGCTGTCCTGCGCGGCGCGCTGGAAGGTCTGCGCCTCACGTCGGCACAGCAGGCTCAGCGGCGTCTCAAGTCCGTCCGTGCTCGCGCCCGGCGTCTGGGCCAAGGCCTTGGCCAAGGCCGGGCGGTCGATCGTCATCGTGCGGTTGCAATCGCAGATCAAGGTCTTCATCGGGTCGGGGCTGGGTTGTCAGACGAGGATCGGGGCCGCTGGACGGCGAAGGGTTGGCGCTGAGATCTGCCGGGTCCGGGTCGTCGCTGAACAAGCCCAGCGACTTCGACTGCGCCATCTGCCGCAACATGCCCGCAGGCAAGGGGTCGGGCCGGCCATAGTCGTCGATGTAGGTGTCAAGACCGTCCATCAGGTTGAAATGCGGGTCGGTGAACAACTTCTTCAGCGCCGCATTCTTGACGCCGGCATCGACACCCGGCGCGACGAAACGGGCGTAATCGGACTCGCGCGTCAGCGCTGCCACATCGGCCAAGGTCGGCAGTGGCGGGCTTGGCGCGGCGGGTGGCGCGGTGGGTGGCGCGGTGGGTGGCGCGGTGGGTGGCGCGGTGGGTGGCGCGGCGATCTCGAGCTCGCCAGTGGCGAGCGCCGTCGGCGCCTGAGGGCGCTCAGGCGGCAACTCGGTGACGGACATGACAGCAGGCTCGGCCACCGCATCGCCTCGGCGCAGCTTGCGTCGCGACCAGCGCGAGAGGAACCCGCCTTCGTCGTCCTGGTTTGGCATTGGCCCGCCCATCAGCGACGCTCAGGCGACTTGAACGACGCCGGCCGCCGGCGCTGCTTGACCTCGGGTTTGTAATGCTCGTCGACAAAGGCCTGCAGCCAGGAGCAAACCTCGACGGGCAGCGGCAGGTTGTCGACCCGCTCCTGCGCGTCGAGCAAGCGACCCGCCTCGTTGTACGACAGCGTCACCAGTTCGGGCCAGGCCCGCGACGTGTCGTCGTCATCGACCCGCCACATCACGAACCAGACCGGCGCGCCTGAACTCAGGTTGAGGTAATAGCCCTCGGCCTCGTCGCGGTGCAGCGTAACGGTCAGCCCCGGGTGCAGCAGTTGCGCAGTGCTGCCGTCGTCGCGCAAGGTGCGGGCTTGTTCGCCGAAAACCCCCTCGTCGCGAACGATTTCGACGATGTCGAAGGTCCAGTCCTGCCAGACATTGGGCTGCCGGTGGCGCTCGATCACCACGGCGACGGGAATGGAAGGACGTTGTGGCATCGCAGCGCGAGTCTAGCCGCGACCGCAGGCTCCATGGACGCATCAGGGTCTGCGTGCAGCGCAACAAGGGTATTCCCTCGAATTTTGAGCAGGAAGCGAAAAAACACCGCGCGCGGTCAAGAATTCTGTCGCCTCGCCTTGGAAAAACCAGCCCCCGACATCACAAATTAGGCTATTTCTTGATTGCAATTGTGTAAAAAAAGTTATTTAATCAAACTGATATGCAAGCTCGTGCATGGGCTGGCACAACTGGAGTTCCCCAATGAGCAAGACAGCCTCCACCCCCTTGTCACGGCGCAACTTGTTTGCCGGCGCCGGTACTGCAGGCGCGCTGGCTGCGGCTGCGGCGGTGCTGCCACTACAGCGTGAGGCAGCACCTGTGGCGGCGGCCAAGCCCGCACCAAAAGCCGGCGGGGGTTACCAGCTCACCGCCCATGTACAGCGCTATTACCAGACCGCCAAGGTCTGAAGCCGGAGGCCCACCATGTTGCTGACCCGCAGATCAAACCCCACATCCACCGATGGAGCGACCCCATCCGGCTTGGTGGCGAGCCTGTCACGCGGTGTGTCGCGCGCGATCCCAACCATGGACCGGCGCGTCTTCCTGCGCCGATCGGGTCTGGGCGTGGGCGCAGGCATCGCCGCCTCGCAGCTGCTGCTGGTCAAGAAAGTGCAAGCTGCTGACGCCGCCAAACCAGCCGATGGCGCGGCCAAGAAAGTCGAAGTCAGGCGCACGGTCTGCGGCCACTGCTCGGTGGGTTGCGCGGTCGACGCGGTGGTCGAGAACGGCGTCTGGGTGCGCCAGGAACCGGTGTTCGACTCGCCCATCAACCTGGGCGCGCATTGCGCCAAGGGCGCGGCACTGCGCGAGCATGGCCACGGTGAGTACCGGTTGAAATACCCGATGAAGCTGGTCGGCGGCAAGTACGAGCGCATCTCCTGGGACCAGGCCTTGAACGAAATCAGCGCCAAGATGCTCGAGCTGCGCAAGCAGAGCGGCCCGGATTCGGTCTTTGTCGTGGGTTCGAGCAAGCACAACAACGAGCAGGCCTACTTGCTGCGCAAGTGGATGAGCTTCTGGGGCAGCAACAACACCGACCACCAGGCACGCATCTGCCACTCCACCACGGTGGCCGGCGTGGCCAACACCTGGGGGTATGGCGCGATGACCAACTCCTACAACGACATGCAGAACTCGAAAGCTGCGATGTACATCGGCAGCAATGCGGCCGAAGCGCATCCGGTGTCGATGCTGCACATGCTGCACGCCAAGGAAAACGGCTGCAAGATGATCGTGGTTGATCCGCGCTTTACCCGCACCGCAGCCAAGGCTGACGAGTTCGTGCGCATCCGCTCCGGCACCGAC
>JBILYN010000488.1:0-3256 GCA_044377715.1 Aquabacterium sp. | reverse complement strand
CGTGGGGGATGACATGGTCGACCAGGTGCGCCGCAGTCTGCGCCATGCGCCGCGCGCCGCACGACGGGCAAATGCCGCGCCGCTTGCAACTGAAGGCGACGAGCTTGTCGTGGCCACACTCCCCGCAGCGCAGCCTCAGGAAGCCGTGCGCGAGGATGCCGCACTCCAGGAACGCGTCGGTGCTCAACGTACTGACGCGCCTCCGCTACTGCACAACCGACGGCACGCTGGAATTCGACACCAAGGACGGCAGCGGCATCGCGCCGCCCGGCCACCAGGCCTGGTTCGACAGCCCCGGCCGGCTGACGGCGGGCGTGCCGATCGCCTTCGGCCACTGGTCGACGCTGGGCCTGCAGAACCGGCCCGACCTGCTGGCGCTCGACACCGGCTGCGTCTGGGGCGGCGCGTTGACCGCCGCGCGGGTGGACGGCGGCCGCCGCGAGGTGACGCAGGTGCGTTGCGAGCAGGCCCACAAACCGGGCTGATGCGCCGGCGCGGCAGCGGGCGAGCGCCTGGCGCTCGTCGCTACAGCCCGGCCCGCAACGCGCCGTCGGGGTAGAGCTGGCGCAACACCGACCGGCCCAGCGCCTGCCCCAGGCTGGCCAGCGCGTCGTCGAACGCCGGCGTCGCGGCCGCAGCGGCGGCTGGCAAAGCGCTGACCGGCCGACCCTCGTCATCGACATCCGACGGTACGCCGGCCGGTGACACCGCCAGGGCTTCCGCGCGGAGTTGCCACAGGGTGTCGCGGTCTGCCTGGTGCTGCGCCAAGGCCGCATCCACCGCGCTGATCCAGGCGGCGGGCGGCTCACCCTGGCGCCATTCACCGCGGCCGCGGCCATGGTGGGCCACCGCCAGGTAGGCCAGCAAAGCCGATCGCAGCAAG
Source organism: Aquabacterium sp. (assembly GCA_044377715.1). GTDB lineage: Bacteria > Pseudomonadota > Gammaproteobacteria > Burkholderiales > Burkholderiaceae_C > Pseudaquabacterium. The sequence goes on along the minus strand of JBILYN010000488.1, from coordinate 2,373 downwards.
GCGTCGAGCACCCGGTCGTCCCAGGCCAGCACCGGCTGGGCGATGCCACGCACCCGGTTGACGCCGCGCGCCGCTCCGGCCGCTCCCAGCGCACCCAGCACACCGCCGGCCAGCAGTCCGCCGCCCATCGTCAGGCCGCCGCTGGCGAGGTCGGCCTTCAGCCCCGCCAGCGCGCCGGTGACGATGCCGCCCCAGATCGCGGCGCGGCCTTCGCTGACCGGCTCGCGGCGCGAGAAGTGCTGCGCCAACCGGGCCAGCACCTCGCCGGCGGCATCGCCTTGCAGGCCGTGCAGGGCGATCAACGCCGCGGTGCTGCGGCGGATGTCGGCGTCCAGCCGGTCGGCCAGCGCAGCCATAGCCAAGTTTTGTGCGCTGTCGTCGTCGCCGGGTCGACCGGGGTCCAGACCCAGTCCCCGGCTCAGCCCACGGCCCAACAGCTGGCCGGCCCGGCGCAACGGCGCACGCCAGCCACCGGACGCCACCCGCTCGCGGTCCAGCGCGGCGCGGCCCAGCCGCTGGGCCAGCACCGCCATCGAAGCCTGCCAGGTCGCTTGCTGGCGCTGGCGCCAGGCATCGATCAGGCGGCCCATCGCCGGGCGACGGTCGTCCGGCAAGGCCTCGGCCACGGCCTGCAGCAGCACGCCCTCCTGCACCCAGCAGCGGGCAAAGGCATCCAGCGGCAGCACGGCCCGCACCGGCGACGGCAGCATGCCCGGCTGCCCCGTCAACCCGGCCAGATGAGCCTGCCAGCGCTGCACCTGCCGCGCCTCGTCGCCCGGCGCGCCCAACTGGTTGAGCACCACCACCACCGGCTTGCCCAGCAGGGCCAGCACCTGCAACTCGGGCGCCAGGTAGGCGGCATCGTCGGGCGCCTCGGCGGCGTTGACCAGGTACAGCGCCACGTCGGCCTGGTCCAGCACATGGCGGATGGCGCGCTGGCTGGCCCAGAAGGCACGGTCGCGCCATCGGTCCCAGGCTTCGGTCAACAGCCAGCCCAGCGGGTTGCCGGCCATCGCCAGGCGCTTGGCGAGCCGATGGCTGTCGCCGAAGCCGGGCGTGTCCCACAGCAGCAGGCGGTCGCCCGCCGGGCTGTCGATCAACCGATGCGGCTCGGCCGTCTCGGTGACATGCGCCTCGTCGCGCACCTCGCCGATGTCGCGGCCCAGCAGGGTGCGCGCCAGCGTGGTCTTGCCGACGTTGGTGTGCGAGACCAGGCTCAGCGACAACTCGGCGGAGGCGGTCATGGCGGGCTGCCGCCGGCAGGTGGCGACAGGTCGACAAAACGAGCGCTCAGCCCCTGGCTCGCCACCAAAGCTTGCCACGCAGCGCGGCGCTGAGCCAGCCGCTCGGCGAGCATGGCGCCGGCCAGCCGCTGGCGAAAACCCGATTCGTCGACCATCACGGCCAGCCCGTCCGGCGGGCCGACGCGGCTGGCCAGTGCCCGCAGGAAGGCGCCGTGGGTCTCGCGCTCGGGCGTGGCCGTCAGCGCGAACAGGGCCACCACGGTGGCCGGCAACTGGGCGGGCAAGTGGCCGGGCAGGTCGTCCTCGGCACCCATGGCCAGACTGGCTTGCAGCTGCGACATCACGCCCGGTCCCCAGGCGGCGTCCAGCGCCGCCAGCAGCGGCGCCTGCTGGGCCGCATCGAGCTGGTAGCTGTAGGGCAGCACCAGCACCGGCCGCCGTTGGCCGGCGGCGGCGCGCAGTTGCCGGTGCAGCCCGTCGTCGTCGGGCAGCGGCAGGTCTTGGGCCAGCCGGCGGGCTTGCCAGGCGGATACCGCCGACAGGGCCAGCCGCGGCAGCACCACCGCCAGCAGCAGGGTCAAGGCCCAGAGGTGGATCCAGCGCGCCGCACCCTCGCCGCCGCCGGTGGCCAGGCGCAAGCTCGACAGCGCTGCAGCATCGGGCAACGGCTGGCCGCTCAGCGCCGCCGCGGGACCCAGCAGACCGACCAACAGCGTGCGCACCGCGCTGGCGTCGAGGAAGGTGCTGTCCCAACCGGCGCGGTAGTCCAAGACCAGGCCGCGGGCGTACATCGAGAGCAGCGCGCCGATGGCCAGTGCGGCGGCGGCGGCATGCATCAACGACACCAGCCGGGCCGATTGCAGCGCGGCGCTGGCCTGCAGCCAATCCCGCTGGAAGCGCACCAGCGCGAAGGCGATCGGCTGTGCCAGCGCCTCGCCGGCCGCCACCAGCCGGGCCTGCCAGCGGCCCGCCAGTGCCAGCAGGCCGCGCTGCAGGGGGCCGGCATGGCGCCGCGGCAAGCCAGGGCCTGGCCGTGCCGCCGAGCGCCACAGCCAACGGCCCAGCAACAACAGGTAGACGGCCAGGTTCCAGGCCAGCAATCCCAGGAGCGGCGGCGCCAGCAGGTTGA
>JBILYN010000487.1:0-3271 GCA_044377715.1 Aquabacterium sp. | reverse complement strand
CGGGTCGCGGCGCACGGCCTCAAGGTAAGGGCCATAGGCTTGCAGCATGCGGTCCAGGGTGGCCTGGCCCGGCGTTGCGGCACCGTCGTCCAGCCAGCGCACCGAGCCGTCGCCGCCACCACCATCGCCACCGCCACGAGTCAACGAGGCGATCGCCCGTGTCGGTCGCGCGCCGTTGATGTCGGCTGCGAGCCTGGCGATGCTTGAATCGGCGGCGAAGCGGAAGTTGCGGCGCAACCAGGTCGCGGTGTTGCGCAAAGCGCTGCTGCGTATCGCCTCCGGTGAGACGATCTGCGCCGCAGGGATGCCGCACAAGGGCGCGATGTCGTTGCGGCAGTCGTCGCTCAGCGTCGGGTCGGCGCTGAGATCGGAGAACACCGCGCCGGCTTCGACGGCCGAGAGTTGGTCTTTGTCGCCCAGCAGGATGATCCGGGCGGTCTCCGGCACGGCCTCCAGCAACTGCGTTGCCAGCGCCAGGTCCAGCATCGAGGCCTCGTCGACGACCAAGGCATCGATCGCGAGTCGGTTGTCCGCGTGGTGGATGAATCCGTCTGGCTTGACGCCAAGCAGGCGATGGATCGTGAAAGAGTCTGCGGGCAGCCTGTCGCGGATCGCCGGCGGCAAGTGTGCTGAACGCGAGCGGATCGCTTCGGTCATCCGCGCTGCGGCCTTGCCGGTGGGTGCTGCCAGCGCGATGCGGCAATCCGGGTTCTGTGCAATCAGGCAGGCCAGCAGGTTGACCACCGTGGTCGTCTTGCCGGTGCCTGGCCCGCCGCTGATGACGGTCAGCCGCTGGCGCAAGGCCAGCGCGGTGGCCACTCTTTGCCAATCGGGCGGACCTTGCGTCGCGCCGATCTCAGGCGGCGTTTCGTCGACCAGCGAATCTGCCAGCCAATCGACCTGTCCTGAGCTTCGCCCCGTTGCTTGCGGTGGCGCTTTTGGCGGCGCTTGCGGCGGTACGTGCGGCGGTACGTGCGGCGGTACGTGCGGCGGTACCTGCGCCGACTGAGGCTCGAACAGCGCACCGAGTTGTTCGCGGGTGGCTGCATCGACTGTGACCGGCTTTGCCGATGACGCTCGCATCAGCCGCTGTGCGAGCCGTCGCTCGTAGTCGAAGTAGCGGTGCAGGTAGAGCCGGTCTTGGTCGTCCAGGATCATCGGCATCGCGCCCAAGGCCTGCGGCGTGCCGACCAGCCCGGAGGCGAGCAAGTCGGCGCGCAGCGTCGCGATGCGCGGTGCCGGGGTCAGTGTCGTCGCGAGATCCGCCAGCGACAGGCAGACATGGCCGTCGCTGGTGGCCAGGCTGAGCTCGAACGCCGCTTGCTTGACGCCTGCCAGCTTGACGCTTGCCAGCTTCAAGCCGGATGGGCTGCCCACATCGATTTCCTGCAGACGTTTGGCCCATTGCTCGACATGGCTGGCAAAGCCCAGCGCCAGTTGGCGGGCCGGGGAGTCGTTGTCGTGTGCCGTGTCGTTCATGCGGCGCTCATCATGCGCTGTCCATCAAGGCCGACAGCGCCTCAACGGTCTGCCGCGTCGGCCGGTGGGCATAGACGCCACAAGCCTGTCCCTGGTCATCAAGCCAGTCAGGCCGCACGCCGCGCACGAACAGGTAGAGCACGCCGCCGACATGCTGCTCGTAGTCGTAGTCGGGCAGGCGCTGCTGCAGGTAGCGGTGCAATGCCACCGTGTAGAGCAGGTATTGCAGGTGGTAGCCATTGCTCGCCATCGCTTGCGCCATCGGTCGCTGGCCGTAATCGGCGGGGCTCAAGCCCAGGTGGTTGGACTTCCAGTCGAGAACGTGGAAGCGACCGCCTTGCTCGAAGACCAGGTCGATGAAACCGCGCAGATAGCCTTCCAGGCTGCCGAAGACCAGTGGCGGCACCGGATAGCCCTGCTGCTGCATCAGCGCGGCGAGCCGGCTCGCGCTCAGCCTCTTGGCCGGCAGGTTGAACTCGAGTTCGACCAGGCAGCGCCGGCGCGGCAAACCAGCCAGCGTCGCTGCGCCGGGCAGCGCGGTGTTGAGCACATCGCGCAGCATGTTGGTGATCATCTTCGGCGCCAGCGTGGTGTCGCCGCCCGGCAGGCTTTGCGGCCGGTTGCGCAAGGCGGTGGCGATCACCTCGGGCCAACTGCCGGGGTCGTCGAAATCGATGCGCTCGAACACATCGTGCAGGCATTCGCCGGGTACTGGCCCGCGCGGGAAGTTCAGGATGTCGTCCTCGTCCGGCAGGCTCGCGGGGTTCAGCGGCGTGGCGGTGTCAGGCGGCGGCAAGCGCAGATCGTGGTCGACCGCAGCGCCTTCGTGTCGGGCACCGTGCGCCAGGCTGCTGTAACTGCCCAGCCACCAGCCCGTCGGTATCTGTGCCGGGGGTGCCAGCGCGGCCAGCGTCTCGGGCGCGGGTCGGGGCGGCTGGAACGGCACCGGCGGGTCCTGCGGCAAGGTCGCCAGGCCGATCTGTGGCGCGTTGCGTTGGGCGAACTCGTCCCAGGCCGGGGCGATGTCCCCCGGCTTGAGCTTGTTCTGCATCCAACTGGCGGGCGACTGGCCCTGGCCCGCCACCAACCAGTTGAGCAGGCTGTGGCAGCTCTCGTGGGTCGACGGGTTTTTTCCGTTGCTTCGGTAATTGCCCATCACCAGATAGCAGCGGTGCACGGCGCGGGTCAGCGCGACGTAGACTAGTCGCAGGTTCTCGGCGGCGCGGCTGAGCTTGACCTGCGCCTTGATGGCATCCTGCTCAGGCTTGAGTTCGTTTCCGCTGCGCCAGTCGATCACCGGCTGTTGGTCGACATCGTGGTATTCGCTGCCCTCCAAACTTTGCGAAGACCCCGGGTGGCCGTCCCACAGGAAAGGGCAGAACACCACCGGGTACTCCAGGCCCTTGGCCTTGTGCACCGTGATGATCTGGACCAGGTGCCGGTCGGATGCCAGGCGCAACTGGGACGCGTCGTCGCGCCGGTCCTCGCTGCGCTGGGTCTGCAGCCATTGCAGCAAGGCCTGCGGGCTGGACTGGGTTTGCGCCGCCTCGTGCAGGCATTCGCCCAGGTGCAGCAGGTTGGTCAAGCGTCGCTCGCCGTCGGCGCGACGCAGCAGGCGTTCGCTCAAGCCTTCGCTGGCGTCACGTCCGCCGAGGTCGGTCATCAGCGCGCGCAACATCACGCCGACGCCGCGCTGCAGCCACTGCTCGCGGTAGCCCGCGAAGCGCGTCACCCAGCCCAGCAGACTGGCCTCGTCGGTTGACACCGATTCGATCGCGCGGGCGTCCAGCCC
>JBILYN010000486.1:0-3276 GCA_044377715.1 Aquabacterium sp. | reverse complement strand
CATCAGATGCGAGCAAGGCGCCATCAATAGCCGAAACAGGCCGGCCATGTAATATTTAATGGCATGTCAAAGTCCTCAGCCCACAACGATTGGCTGCCGCCGCAAGCTGTTGAAGCGCTTCGCGCGCTGGGTGCCAACCTGGCGCAGCCCGGGCTCGGCGGCGCGAGCCTTTGCGAGACTGGGCCAAGCGAATCGGCGTGTCGGTGCGCACCTTGCAGCGGATGGAAGCGGGCGACCCGGGGGTGGGCATGGGCATGGGCGTGTACGCGGCAGCGCTGTGGCTGATGGGCCGAGCCGACGCGCTGCACGATCTGGCCGACCCCGCGCTGGACCGCGGTGCACTGGCGCTGGACGTGCGCCAAGCGCAGGAGCGGCTGGCGCGGCGCAACCGGGCTGGCCAGTGAGTGCCTACCGAGTCACCGACACGCTGTACCTGTGGTGGGTGGCCGACCCCGATCAGCCACGCTTGCAGTCGCAGCGCGAAGCGCCACCCTGACGGATCGGCTGCAAATCGCAGCCCTGACCCGCCAACACCCCAGTAGCGCCGCAGCGCCTGGCCGCGCAAGCCGCGAGCCCCCCAAGCCTCGGCTAGATTGACGCGTCCGGTGTGAAACTGGTCATGCAAGCCCCCCGTTTGAGCGTCCTACAGGCTAGGGATTAGCGTCGTTGCGCCTCTACACTTTCAGCGTGTTCAGGGAGGCCGGGCCGCAGAGGCACTGCCGCAATATCGACAGTGGTGGGCCAGGAGTTGCACAGAGCATGCAGACGCGAACAAGCCAGACAACATTCAATGAGAAGGCCAGCACCAGCCTGATCGCCCTGACCGCAGCACTTGTCTTGTTGACGGGCTGCGGCGACAAGAAAGAAAAATTGGCCTCGCAGACGGCCGCGAAGGTCAACAAGTCAGAGATCACCGTTCACCAGATCAACTTCGTCTTGCAGCAGCAGCGCGGCCTCAAACCCGAGCAGACCGACACCGCCAGCAAGCAGATCCTCGAGCGGCTGATCGACCAGGAGCTGGCGCTGCAAAAAGCCGACGACCTCAAGGTCGACCGTGACCCGCGTGTGGTGCAGCAACTCGAAGCCGCCAAGCGCGACATCATCGCCCGCGCCTATCTTGAGAGAGTGGGCGAGGCGGCGGCCAAGCCCACGCCAGAAGAAATCAAGAAGTATTACGAAGACAAGCCCGCGCTGTTCAAAGAGCGCCGCATCTACAGCCTGCAAGAGATCACCATCGAGGCCAAACCCGAGCAGGTGACCCCGCTTCGCGAAAAGCTGGGCGCGGCCAAGAACATCAACGACTTTGTCGAATACCTCAAGAGCAACGATTTCAAGTTCTCGGGCAACCAAGCCGTTCGCGCAGCTGAGCAACTGCCGCTGCAAGCGCTTGACAGCCTCGCGAAGCTGCAAGACGGGCAGGCCGTACTCAACCAGGGCGCTAACGGCGTGCAGGTGTTGATGCTGGCAGGCTCGCGCAGTCAGCCTGTCAGCGAAGAGCAGGCCAGGCCGGCGATCGAACAATTTCTCAGCAACGAGCGCAAGCGCAAGCTGGTTGACGAAGACGTCAAAGCCATGCGCGCGGCGGCCAAGGTCGAGTATGTCGGCAAGTTTGGTGAGGGCCTGCCGGGCGCAGTGCCACAGGCTGCCACGCCAGCGCCCGCAGTTGTTGCACCGGCCAACGGCAAGCTCAGCGCCAACGACATCAGCAACGGGATGGGACTCAAGTGAGCACAATGCAACGCAGATCCGTCGCGGCTGCACTGGTGCTGGCCATCGGCGTCGGCATGGCTTGGGTGGACGCAGCAGCGCAACCGAACACGCAAACCACGGCCGCTGCCGAGTACCGGATCGGGTCTGGCGACGTGGTGCGAATCAACGTCTACCAGAACCCTGATCTTGCGATCGAGACGCGTGTCACCGAGGCCGGCCTGATCAGCTATCCGCTGCTCGGCAGTATCCGGGTAGGCGGCTTGAGCGTTACCGCGACCGAGAAGCTGATTGCCGATGGCCTGCGCAGCGGCAACTTCGTCAAGCAGCCGCAGGTCACGCTGGTGGTGACGCAGGTGCGTGGCAACCAAGCCAGTGTGCTGGGAATGGTCAACCGTCCTGGTCGTTATCCAATCGAGGTGGCAGACATGCGCCTGACAGACCTGCTGGCGATGGCCGGCGGCACGGCGGTGAATGGCTCGGACATGGTGGTGGTCACAGGCACACGCGAAGGCAAGCCTTTCCGGGCTGAGGTCGACATGCCATCCGTTTTTGCCACCGGCGGCACGGGCAAAGACATGCTGATCAACAACGGCGACAGCATCTGGGTAGACCGTCAGCCGCTGGTCTACATCTATGGCGAAGTGCAGCGACCCGGGCCGATGCGGGTTGAGCGTGGCATGACGGTGATGCAGTCTCTGGCCACCGGCGGCGGGCTGACACAGCGCGGTACGCAAAAAGGGATTCGCATCCACCGCAAGGCAACCGATGGCAAGGTGCAGGTGCTTGAGCCGATGCTGGACGACAAGGTGCAGGACGGCGACGTGGTCTACGTGCGCGAGAGCCTGTTCTGAACCAAGGGAATCGAGCCATGACATTCGGACAGTTTCTTTCGATCTTGCGAGCACGCAAATGGGCGGCGCTGATGGTGTTTGCGCTGGTGGTGGCCACCACCGTGACTGTGAGCTTGCTGCTGCCCAAAACCTACACCGGCACGGCCAGTGTGGTGATCGATGCCAAGCCCGACCCGGTGACGGCAATGATGAACCCGACCGCTGCGATGCCCAGCTTCATGGCCACGCAGGTTGAGATCATGAACTCAGACCGGGTTGCGCTGCGCGTGATTCGTGACCTCAAGCTGCTAGACAACCCGCAGTTGCGCGCACAGTGGCTGGATGAGACTGAGGGCAAAGGCGTGATCGAGCAGTGGTTGGTTGACTTGTTGCAAAAAAAGCTAAACATCAAGCCATCGCGCGAAAGCAACGTCATCAGCATTGCTTACCAGAGCCCTGACCCGCGCTTTGCTGCCGGCTTGGCCAATGCATTTGCACAGGCCTACATCGCCACCACGCTCGAGCTCAGGGTTGACCCAGCGCAGCAGTTCAAGAAGTTTTTCGACGTGCAGACCAAAGACGCCCGCGAGGCGGTTGAACGCGCCCAGGCCAAGGCGTCAGCTTTTCAGCGCGCGAAAGGCATCATCGCCAGCGACGAGCGTCTCGATGTCGAGACGATGCGATTGAATGAGCTGTCAAGCCAGCTGACCCAGCTGCAGGCCGTCTCGGCTGAATC
>JBILYN010000179.1:0-9438 GCA_044377715.1 Aquabacterium sp. | reverse complement strand
TGCCTTCTTTCCCTGTTGATCTTGTGTGCTCATGACCAATTCTCAGTCAAGTACTCACCAATTTGATGGGCTGGAGAAAAACTCTCAGCCTCTGAGTCACGCGTTCGAGCAAGAGGCCATCGCCGAGAAAGCACTGCAGGAGCTGACGCAGATGATGAAAGAGCAGACGCAGACGCTGAAAGAGTTGACGCTGAGCAACCGGTACACGATGGAATCGATTCGCTATGCGTCCTTGCTGCAGCGCAATCTTCTGCCCAATCCCGCGCAGTGGCAACACAAGCTGACCGATCTGGCGGTTCACTGGCAACCCAAGGACATCATCGGCGGCGACATCTGGTGGATGTCGGGGGCGGCCATCGACGACATCCTCTCGATCGGCCTGATCGACTGCACCGGTCACGGTGTTCCTGGCGCGATGACCGCGATACTGGTCAGCAATGCGTTGGAACGGCAGTGTCTGGCAGCGCCGGGCAGCGCGCCGCAAGACTACTTCGCGGCGATCCAGCAAACGCTGAGCCAATCTTTTGGCACCGCTGATCAAGTCACTGCGATAGACAACGGATGCGACCTGTTGCTGCTGCAGATCGACCGCGAGCGCAAGACGCTCAAGCTCGGGCTTGGCGGGATCGGTCTGATGCTCTACCGGCGCAACAGCCAAACCGTGCAATGGATCGAGTCACCACGCAGCGGCATCAACGCCAAGCTCGAATCCTTGACACGGACCAGCGGCTGTGAACTGAGTTACGACGCTGGCGACCGTCTGCTGTTCGTGACCGACGGCGTGACCGACCAGATCGGCGGGCCACAGAACCCAAAGGCCTACGGTTACCGGCGAATGCAAGAGGTCTTCTCGAACAGCGTCGACAGCAGCGCTGCTGAAGTGGTGCAAGCGCTCGAGCACTCTGTTCGCGAATGGCAAGGCGCGCAGCTCAGGCGCGACGACGTCACGATCTTGTGCGTCGACCTTTGACCTGAAGCGCTCACCTCGTCACCCTGCGTCTGTCCCGGCGACCCTGCGTGTGCGGGCTTTATGGGATGGGTTTCCGTCTCACCACCAAATTGATCTCCCCAGGCCCGATGAATCCGTCCGGCCCTTCAAACCGCTTCAAAACCAATGTCAGTTCAGCCCAGGCGGCGTCCTGACGGTCTGACTCTCGACCTCTTCCTTGAACGCTGCATCCTGCTGACTGAGCGGTCTTTTCCAAGCGGTGGAGTTCGGTGCGTCAACGCTGCTCCGGGCCCGGTTCGGCGCAGCGCGCCGACCGATCAAACCTGGCGCAAGCTGAAAAGCTCGCGTGGTCCCCGGAGGGGAGCCCACTGATGCCGCTATAGCCCGGTGATAGCCTCACTTTTCAGAAGAATTACGGGTTTTGTTCCCCTGTTTGTTCCCCGGTTTTCGGTCGCTACCCCAAGAACTGCTCCGTGATCGGCAGCGTTGCCGAGCTTGATGCGACTGTCGCCGGCGCCATCAACACCGAGTCTGGCGTGGCGGTCAAAATTCGATCCGGTCGGTAACAAGAAGCGCCGTCTTGACTGGTCTTCGCTCATGCCGGCAGCTGTGCCACCGCCAGGCTCTGATCAACCGCTCGGCCACGATCGGCCAGGGCAGCGCCCCCTGAACCGGTGCATCGCGGCGCCGATCACGCTCGGCGATGGCTTTGTTGTCCATCACCAAACTCAATCAGCGGTCCATCGAATTGGGTGATCACACTCAAGCTGACCGGGTCTTGCGCCGCGAACATGCGTCCACCGCAGCAAACGGCCCACCCGGCCGCAGCGGGTTCACCTTGTTCAATCTGTCGCTTCAGGAGGTTTCGCTATGTCTACCGCCGCGATCAAATTCATTCCCGTCGTCTTGCTGGCGCTGGGTCTCCACGCACCGGGGGCTGTTGCACAGTCGGTGCAACCTGCGCGATCAGAGCCCGGTGTTGCCGAACGCTTGCACGCCGACGCCCTGGCATCCTTCCGCCAGGCGCGCTTTCCCGAGGCCTATGGTCGGTTCATCAAGTTGGCCAATGCCGGTCACGCGCCCGCGGCCGAGCTGGCGCTGTGGATGTACCTGCACGGCCTCTCGGTCTTCGACGAAGATTGGGACAGCACCCAGGAGCAGTTGACGGCCTGGGCGGAGCTGGCTGGCCAAGCTGCGCCGACCATGGTGGCGCGCAGCTACCCCAGCGTCTCGTTTCCCTTGACCAGCCTGAACCGCTGAAGTCGCCGGGGGCTGGTCGCCGCACAGGCGGGTCTGGCCCGGCGGGTGTCGTGACCGTCGGGCTCGTTGAGCCACGGCTGACGGGTCTAGCAACGCGCGCGCCCTCGGCCCGCGCTGCCGACACGGGCGCTGTGCGTTGGGATGGCCGGCTGGTGTCCGATGCCACCGGCGAGGCAGGGCGGCTGTGTCAAGCCGTGATTGCGGGGGGCGGCGTAAAGCTGTTGCGCGGCCACGGCCACGCGCTGGCCGGCAGCACGCCAGCTGGCGTCAACGGGCTGCACGAGATGGGCCGCAACGCCTGGGAATGGGTGGCCTGGAGCCGCCGGCCAGGTCGAGCGCCGCACGCGCGGTGGCTCGTGGTGGTATGGCGCGGTACAGATGCGGGCCGATCATCTGCAGAGCAAACCGCCGGGAACGACCGCGGTCTACATCGGGTTTCGTTGCGTCCGCCGCAGGCACGAGTGAAAGCGAAGGTCGAGTGCGCCACTGCCGTTCTGAGGTCGTTTGTTCAAGGTCGCGGAGGGGGGATCGTCTACCGTCCCTCGTCCACCTTGATAAAACAGCGCGCCAGCGACATCAGCATTCGTGCTCGTGCTCGTGCCCGTGCTCAGTGGCCAAGCCACGTGTTAGGCATGGTTCGCACAGCGATGTGCATGCGGGCGCATCGGATTGCGAACAATGTCATCGGAACGAATCGGCTAAAGTGACCTCTATGCAGATCTGGCTCAAGCTCTTGATCGTCTGGTTTATCGCCATCGCGCTTCCCGTACAGGGGATGGCGGGCGTCACCATGGCGCATTGCGGGTCGAGCCACGAGCGCATGGGGGCCGCGATGGAGGCGACCCACGATGCGGGTGCGGCCCACCATCACAACGCCGACGCGGCGGATGTCGCTACGCAGGCGGACCACGCGACGGCCAACCAAGCCAAGGTGCAAGCTGGCAAGGTGTCCGATCTGGCCCAATACAAGTGCAGTTCGTGCGCCTCGTGCTGCGCCGGCTCCGCGATGCCCCCCGCGATGCCCCGCTTGCCGCAGGCGAACGCCGCCCCCGCGGTCTTCGCAGAAGAACTGATCACCGTCGACGCCTTTGCGTCCGACGGACCCGACCGACCACCCCGCACCCACCTCGTGTAGCTGGTGTCCGACCGGCTTGCCTGGCACGCCGTCGGCCACTGGACCCGGTCACTCCCTGCCGCGCCGGCCGGGAGTTCCTGACTTCGACACGAGGACACGATGGTCGCTTCAATCCTGCGCTGGCTGACGCCAGCCGCGCTGTGTGCCTTGGCATTCGCCGCCACAGCCCAGACACCGCCTTCCACCGCCCGCAAGGCCGATCCACTCGACGCTAGCGTCGCCGTCCCGGCGGTTACCTACGAATCGGCCTTGAGCCGCCATCGGCGCGCCGCAGAGGACAAGGCCATCCCCTGGCGCGAGTCGAACGACACAGCAGCGCGCATCGGCGGCTGGCGTGCCTACGCCCGCGAGGCGCAGCAGCCAGACCCCACGCCGCCCGTCCCTGCGGCATCGCCCGCCAAGACCGACCCCAAAGCCATGCCCATGCCGCAGGGGCATGGCGGTCACAAGATGCCATGAAGACCTTCGCTTTCACCCCTACAGATTTGAATCCGCCGGCGGTCCGACCCCGATTGCGGCTCGTGGTTCTGCTCACGGCGGTCGCCACGTTTGCCGGATGTGCCTCCTTCAGCCCGGACGGCGGCTTCTCCAGCGTGGAGCAAGCCGCCAAGGATCGGCTCGGCAAGGAAGTCCGCTGGGTCCGCACCCCTGCCGACCAGGACGGCATCGACCAGCGTGTGGGTGAACTGCTGGCCAAGCCCCTGTCGCCCGACGACGCAGTCCAGATCTCCCTGTTGAACAACCGTGGGCTGCAGGCCAGCTTCCAGGAACTCGGCATCACCGAGGCTGAGGTCGTGCAGGCCGGGCGCCTGCCCAATCCGGGCTTCAGCTTCGGGCGTTCAAGCCGCGGCGATGAGCGTGAGATCGAGCGCGGCCTGCACTTCAATCTGGCCCGCTTACTGGCCATGCCCCTGATCAGCAGGGTGGAAGCGCGCCGCTTCGAGCAGACCAAAGGCATGCTCGCCATGAGCGTGCTGTCGCTCGCAGCCGACACCCGCAAGGCCTACTACATCGCCCTGGCCGCCGAGGAGACCGTGCGCTACATGCGGCAGGTGAAGCAGGCCGCCGACGCCAGCGCAGAACTGGCACGACGCATGGAACAAGTCGGCAACTTCAACAAGCTGCAGCGGGCCCGCGAGCAGGTTTTCTATGCCGATGCCTCGCTCAACCTCGCGCGCGCCGAACAAGTGCAACGGTCGACGCGCGAGCGGCTTACGCGGCTGTTGGGTGCCTGGGGAACGCAAACGTCGTTCACCCTCCCAGCGCGTCTGCCCGACCTGCCCAAAGACGCGATGGAGTTGCCCGACATCGAACGCGTGGCGCTGGCCCAGCGGCTCGATGTGCAGGGCGCCAGGCTGGCCGCCGAGCAGACGGCCCGCAACCTGGGCTTGACGAAAACCACGCGCTTCATCAACGTGCTCGAACTGGGTCTGATGCGCAACAGCTCGAACGAGGCGCCCACGCAGCGTGGCTGGGAGATCGGCTTCGAACTGCCGCTGTTCGACTGGGGCGGTGCGCGCGTCGCGCGGGCTGAAGCCGTGTACATGCAGACCGTGCACCGCGCGGCCGAGACCGCCATCAACGCACGCTCCGAGGTGCGCGAGGCCTACACCGGCTACCGTTCGGCCTACGACATCGCGCGCTTCCAGCGCGACGAGGTCGTGCCGCTGAGCCAGCGCATCGCCGAAGAAAACGTGCTTCGCTACAACGGCATGTTGATCGGCGTGTTCGAACTGCTGGCCGACGCCCGCAGCCAGATCGCCAGCGTCAACGGCTCCATCCAGGCGCTGCGCGACTTCTGGATCGCGCAGGCCGACCTGGACATGGCGCTGATCGGCAAACCCAGCCTCGCTGCGGCAGCCGGCCCCTCCATGGCGGCTGAAGCCGCCGGCGCAGGACATTGAACATGAAGGACTCTCATATGCTTTCCCGACGCAAGATGCTCGGCGGCGCTGGTGCCATTACCGCGGCCGCGGCCGCCGTCTCGGTCAGCAAGGTGGCGATGGCCGCGCTGCCCGAGCCCGTCATCCAGACCAAGGCCGACACCATGCCGCCGCTCGTGCCCAGCACCGGCCGACCCTACAACCCGGTCGTCACGCTCAATGGCTGGACGCTGCCCTGGCGCATGAACAACGGCGTCAAGGAATTCCACCTGGTGGCCGAGCCCGTGGTGCGCGAGATGACCGCCGGATTCAAGGCGCACCTGTGGGGCTACAACGGCCAGAGCCCGGGGCCGACCATCGAGGTCGTCGAGGGCGACCGGGTGCGCATCTTCGTCACCAACAAGCTCGGCGAGCTGACCAGCATCCACTGGCACGGCCAGCGCCTGCCCAACGGCATGGACGGCGTGACCGGACTGACACAGAAGGGCATCGACCCGGGCAAGACCTTCGTCTACGAGTTCGTCGCACGCCGGCCCGGCACCTTCATGTACCACCCGCATGCCGACGAGATGGTGCAGATGGCGATGGGGATGATGGGCTTCTGGATCACGCATCCCAAAAACAAACACCCGCTGATCGACGACGTGGACCGCGACTTCGTGTTCCTGCTCAACGCCTACGACATCGAGCCGGGCAGCGCGACGCCCAAGATCATGACGATGCTCGACTTCAACCTGTGGAGCTGGAACAGCCGCATCTTTCCCGGCATCGACCCGCTGGTGGTGAGGAAGAACGACAAGGTGCGCATCCGCATCGGCAACCTGACGATGACGAACCACCCGATCCACCTGCACGGCCACGAGTTCCTAGTCACCGGCACCGATGGCGGGCCGACGCCGAAGACCAGCCGCCAGTACGAGGTGACGACCGACGTGGCGGTGGGCCAGATGCGGCAGATCGACTTCCTGGCCGACGAGGAGGGCGACTGGGCCTTCCATTGCCACAAGAGCCACCACACGATGAACGCGATGGGGCACGACGTTCCCACCATGATCGGCGTGGACCACCGCGGTGTCGCCAAGCAGATCACCCAGCTGATCCCCGACTACATGGTGATGGGCGAGCGCGGCATGAAGGACATGACGGAGATGGAGATGCCGCTGCCCGACAACACCGCCGCGATGATGACCGGCACGGGGCCCTTCGGCGCTGTCGGCATGGGCGGCATGTTCAGCGTTGTGAAGGTGCGCAAGGACCAAAAGCACGGCGACTACAAGGACCCGGGTTGGTACCAGCACCCGCCCGGCGAAGTGGCTTACGAGTGGACCGGCTCACTCCCAGACCCAGCGCGTTTCAAGGCCGAGGGCACGGGCTCGATGCCACCGCTGGCCAAGCCAGCCACCGAGACCGAAGTCAAGGTTCGCAAGCCTGCTGGCGGGCACTCTGGCCACTGATTTAACGACAAGCGATCAACCGATCCAAAGAATAGGACACCCATGAAACTGATCAAGACACTCCTGCTGGCCGCCGCGCTCGCCACCTCCGGGCTTGCCTTGGCCCACACCGACAAGCAGCACGACAAGAAGGCCGGCCCGGTTAAGAAGGAACAGAAGGACTGGGGTATCGCCGGCAATGCGAAGGCCGGCATGCGGACCGTCGAATTCAGGATGACGGACAACATGCGCTTCACGCCCGACAAAGTCGAAGTCAAGCAGGGCGAGACGGTCAAATTCATCATCAAGAACTCTGGCGCCGTGATGCACGAGTTCGTGCTCGGCACGAAGAAGGAACTCGAGGAACACGCGGCGCTGATGGTCAAGTTTCCGAATATGGAGCACGACGAGCCCTACATGGCGCATGTCGCGTCCGGCAAGACCGGCGAGATCATCTGGGCCTTCAATCGTCCGGGCAACTTCGACTTCGCCTGCCTGATCGCCGGCCACTACCAGGCGGGCATGGTCGGCAAGATCACCGTATCCGCCAAGTGAAGCTCGGCAGGCACGACACCGATCACCTGCCATCCCATCACCGTTTTGAAAGTACCCCATCATGAAGACGATCACCATTGCAAGCCTGTTTATCGCTCTTGCAACGCCAGTCCTGGCTCAGCAGAAATCCGAGGGCCATTCGGCCCATCACCCCATCGCAGCTGCGTCGGCTGCCGACATGACCGAGGGCGAGATCCGCAAGGTCGACAAGGACGCGAAGAAGCTCACCATCAAGCACGGCGAGATCAAGAGCCTCGACATGCCCCCGATGACCATGGTCTTCCAGGTGAAGGAAGCCAGCGTTCTCGACAAGGTCAAGGTCGGGGATAAGGTCCGATTCGTCGTCCAGAAGTCCGACACGGGTTTTGTGGTGACCGACATCGAGGCTGCGAAGTGAGGTTGGGACCGACGCGGAGAGACCATCGGCACTTTGCTACAGCCAGCGTGCTGGTCGGCGCCGCGCTGTGGACCGGCGCGGGCGTCGTGCGGGCAGAAATCATCGACTTGCAGTGGCAGGATGGAAGCCGCTTCGAGCGCAGCCTGATGATCGCACCCGGCAAGTTTGCAGAGATTTGCGGTTCGCTGGATGCGGGACAGACCGTCAACTGGGCCTTCAAGGCCGACCGGCCCCTCAACTTCAACGTCCACTACCACGTCGACAAGGACGTGCGGTACCCGGCGAAGAAGGACCAGGTCAAGCAACTGAAGGGCGACCTGGCGGTTGACGCCAAGCAGGACTACTGTTGGATGATGGAGCAACAAGACCAATACGACGGCGAAGCTTTCCGTCACGCTCATGCAGAAGTAAGAGTTCCACGGGTGGATCGCTGCGCCCATTGATGCAGATCATGTGCGCCACCGCACGGAGTCGTAGCCTGCAGCGACTCACACTCAATCGATGCCGGCCCTTAACTTCACCCGCCGAGGACTCCGTCGCACCGCCTGGGCGACGCTGGTGGTCTGGGTGTTGGCCCTGGCGGCAGGCGTTGTCAACGCATGTGCGCTGGCGCCGGCAGGGACGGTTGAACGCGCCAACCTGAAGGTCGGCATCACGGAGCATGACGCGCATGCCAGTGTGCCGATTTCTTCGGCCATCGACTCTCACCACGAGCAGTCTGAGACGGTCGGCCACCACGAGCACTGGCAGGACTCCGGCAAGGGAAGTTGTCTGAAGTTTTGCGACGACGAGTCTTCGGCGATCGCGAAGGTCAAGCTGCCGGTCGTCGATCTCAGTGCGACCTTGCTCACCGCAGCCGCCCCGTGGAGCGCGATCGTTGCCATCGGCGGTGCCGGTTTTCGGCAGTCGCTGGAGCGCCCCGGTTCCCAGCGGCCGCCGCTGGTCATTCGCTTTCTGCGTCTGACGCTATAGCGCCTTCAGCCTGGCCGCCGGCGGGACTCGCTCCCGCGCCGGCGGCTTTGCACTTGGCCGCGCCGCTTGCGGCGCCCGCCGCACCAGACAGGACAAGGCTTCCTTCCATTGCGAGTTACTGCTCGCGCTCATCCGTCAGGAGATCCAAATGTCATCACTCAAGACCCTTGCCGCAGTCACGACCCTTGCCCTCGTCTCGGCCTGCGCCAGCACGGGCGCACCGAACACAGTCAAGGCCGACGAGCACGCCGGCCACCACCCCGACGCGACGGCCGCGGCGCCCGCGATGGCGAGGCCTGCCGTGCAGGACCGCATGAAGGCCATGCGCGAGATGCACGACAAGATGATGAACGCAAAGACGCCCGCCGAGCGCCAGGCCCTGATGGCCGATCACATGAAGTCCATGCAGGACGGCATGGAGATGATGAAGGGCATGGGCGGCATGGGCGGCATGGGCGGTGCTATGGGCGACGGCAAGGGCATGCCCGCCGAGATGGCCAAGCGCCACCAGATGATGGAGGGGCGCCTGGAGATGATGCAGATGATGATGGAAATGATGATGCAGCGTCTGCCGAACCCGCCGTCGACCAAGTGACAGCGGGCATCACTGGAGACCGACATGGAGACCCACCCTAGCGCTGCCCTTGCCACGACAACACACCGTCACCGTTCTGGCGTTCGCGCTACGGCATCGGTTGGCTCGCGCTGGCCGGCATCGCGGGCTGGTTTCTCTGGACCGAGCACCGCGCCCATCTCTTCGGCGCACTGCCGTGGCTCGTGTTGCTCGTCTGCCCGCTGATGCATATCTTCATGCATCGCGGTCACCACGGCCATCACGGGCACGCCAATCCGCG
>JBILYN010000485.1:0-3281 GCA_044377715.1 Aquabacterium sp. | reverse complement strand
TGCCCATGCGGCGCGGCGATCTCGGCATAGCTGACATCGATGCGGTTGTCGACCAGCGCCTTGACGATCTCACGCGAGCGCGCCGGCGAGAAGCGCCAGTCGGTGGTGAAGCTCACGACCAAAAAACGCTTGCCACGCGCCGCAGCAAAAGCCGCCGACAAGTCGCCGCCAAAAGCCAGCGCTGGGTCGAAGTAGTCGAGCGCGCGGGTGATCAGCAGGTAGGTGTTGGCGTCGAAATACTCGCTGAACTTGTCGCCCTGGTGGCGCAGGTAACTCTCGATCTGGAACTCGATGTCCTGGGTCGAATACCCCAGCTCGGCAGCCCGAAGCTCGCGGCCAAACTTCTGCTCCATCGAGTCGTCGGACAGGTAGGTGATGTGGCCGATCATGCGCGCCACCCTCAGCCCGCGCTTGGGCAGAACGCCGTGGGCGTCGTAATGGCCACCGTGGAAATCAGGGTCGGTGATGATGGCGCGGCGCGCCACCTCGTTGAAAGCGATGTTCTGCGCTGACAGATTCGGTGCGGTCGCCACCGCGATGCACTCGCCCACCCGGTCCGGGTGGCGCAGCGTCCAGCTCAGCGCCTGCATCCCTCCCAGGCTGCCGCCCAGCACCGCGGCGAGCTTGGCAATACCCAGACGGTCCAGCAAACGGGCCTGTGCGTCGACCCAGTCCTCGACCGTGACGACCGGAAAGTCAGCGCCCCAGCGGCGTCCGGTGTCTGGGTTGGTATGGGTCGGGCCGGTCGAGCCAAAGCACGACCCCAGATTGTTGACACAGATGACGAAGAATTGCCCGGTGTCGAGCGGCTTGCCGGGCCCGATCAGGTTGTCCCACCAACCCTCGCTGCGCGGCACCTCTTCGTGCGTACCCGCCACATGGTGGCTGGCGTTGAGCGCATGGCACACCAGCACCGCGTTGCTGCGCGCAGCGTTGAGCTCGCCGTAGGTCTCGTAGACCAGCTCATAGCCCGCCAGCGACGCGCCGCTGCGCAGCGGCAAGCCGTCGGCGAAGCGCATGGTTTGAGGTTTGACGTGTCCGATCGAGGCCATGTTGTGTGGCGGATGCCCCAAGAAAAAACCCGGCGCCGCTGCAAAGCGTGGTCACCGGGATGGGCATCACGTTTAGCGGCATTTTTAAAGCGCCCGCAATCTGGAACAAATCGGCGCTGTCGCAGTATAGCCAGCACGACTCGGCCCGACTGTGGCAAGCCGCACGCGCTGTCAGGCTGCAACATCCTGCCCGGGCTGATCGGCTGTGAGCAACGGGGTGTGATCCTGGCCGCACCGATGAACGGCAGTTTCGCGCTGCGCGATGGCGAGGATCGGCGTGTCGATGCTCGCCGACCTGGGCGAGTTGCTAGCGCTGACGCATTGCCTGTATATCGTTCGCGGCGCTGTCTCTGGCGCCCCATCGCAGACCCTGGACTAAGGGTAATTGCCGACGAACAGCGCGGGCAATGCGGTTCTACTCAAACGTTCAGGCCTGACACTAATGCGTTGTAATACCACTTTAAACTGGTTTACATGATTCTCCGTGTTGGCACCGCCGTCCCGGCGGCGCATCGCGGGCCAACACAAGGATTGCCATGCCCACCTGGTTGATCGCACTTGACCGCCACTTCCCCATTCGCTACCTGACCTTTTTGACGGCCAGCGTGGCCTTGCTGGCAGGGCTGTTGTCTTGGTTCACTTTGCACCAAGGCCTGTGGCTGTCGCTGCTCGGCGCCACCGGCCTGGTGATCGGACTCAGGGACCTGCGCCAGACCCGACATGCGCTGCTGCGCAACTATCCGGTGATCGGCCATATCCGCTTTCTGTTCGAATGGGTCCGCCCTGAGATCCGGCAATATTTACTGGAGAGTGACCGCGAGGCGGTGCCGTTTTCGCGCCAGCAGCGCTCGCTGGTCTACCAGCGCAGCAAGGGGGAATCCGACAAGCGACCCTTCGGCACCCAACTTGACGTGGGCCAGGCGGGTTACGAGTGGATCAACCACTCGCTGCAGCCCAGCACGCTGGCCGGCCACGATTTCCGTGTCAGCATCGGCGGCGACCGATGCAGCCACCCCTATTCGGCCAGCCTGTTCAACATCTCAGCGATGAGCTTCGGCGCGCTCAGCGCCAACGCGATCCTGGCGCTCAACGGCGGCGCCAAGGCCGGCGGCTTCATGCACGACACCGGCGAGGGTTCGATCAGCGTTCACCACCGCCAGAACGGCGGCGACCTGGTCTGGGAAATCGGTTCGGGCTACTTCGGTTGCCGAGCCGATGACGGCAGCTTCAACGAGGCCAAGTTCGAGGCCAACGCCCGCGACCCGCAGGTCAAGCTGATCGAGCTCAAGCTCAGCCAGGGCGCCAAACCCGGCCATGGCGGCGTGTTGCCCGGGCCCAAGGTGTCGATAGAGATCGCCTCGGCGCGCGGCGTGCCGATCGGGGTCGACTGTGTCTCGCCGGCAGCTCACAGCGCTTTCTCGACGCCGCTGGGCATGTTGCAGTTCCTCGACAGGCTGCGCAAGCTGTCGGGCGGCAAACCGGTGGGTTTCAAACTCTGCATAGGCCACCCTTGGGAATGGTTTGCGCTGGCCAAGGCGATGGCCGAGAGCGACCTGCTGCCGGACTTCATCGTCGTCGATGGCGCCGAAGGGGGCACCGGCGCCGCGCCGCTGGAGTTCAGCGACCATGTCGGCTCACCGATGCAGGAAGGCCTGCGCCTGGTGCACAACACGCTGGTCGGGCTGAACCTGCGCAGCCGCATCCGCATCGGCTGCGCCGGCAAGATCGTCAGCGCCTTCGACATCGCCCGCGCGATGGCGCTGGGCGCGGATTGGTGCAACTCGGCGCGCGGCTTCATGTTCGCGCTCGGCTGCATCCAGGCCCAACACTGCCATACCGACACCTGCCCGACCGGTGTGGCCACGCAGGACCCGCTGCGTCAACAAGCGCTGGTGGTGCCTGACAAGACCCGGCGCGTGACCCACTTCCACCGCCAGACGCTAGAAGCGCTGCAGGAATTGGTGCAGGCCGCGGGCCTGAGCCACCCCGACCAGATCAGCGCCGCCCACATCATGCGGCGCGACAGCAACCAGGAAGTGAGCTCGCTGGACCGGCAACTGGCCACGGTGGCGCCGGGCGCGCTGCTGGCCGCCGAGCGCGGAGAGGCCGACTGGCCGCTGGAGGTGTTCAGCCGCTACTGGCCGCTGGCCAGAAGCGACAGCTTTCAGGCCGCGAAAGCCTGAGCGCCTGAGCGCGGGACTCTCAAGCAAATGTGGCTTTGCCACTTTG
>JBILYN010000484.1:0-3290 GCA_044377715.1 Aquabacterium sp. | reverse complement strand
GGTGAAAGTTCAGAATGATCCCATTATAAACGAAATAACCGAAATCGCAATAATCGAAACGACATGACCAGTCCTATACAGATCAACAGCTTAGCGAAGCGATCTGCCGACGGGCTCGTTGCAGGCCACACATCAAAGTCGAAATTTCGCTCGCACAAGCCAAAAGGACAAATCTATTCAATGAGAACACCCCAACAAAAGGAGTGTTCCTCATGCAAAACCAAGCCCCATCTGTTCAATCCGGACAGTTTTCCAACCGCTCACGCCGAGACGGTGCCACGCGCATCGCCATCGATGAAAACGAGCTCGCCACCCGCTGGGGGCTCTCCGTCAAAACTCTTCGCCGCTGGCGGCAGGAGTCCTTGGGCCCCGTCTTCTGCAAGCTGGGAGCCCGTGTCACTTACCTGATCTCCGAAGTCGAAGCCTTCGAGCGGCGCGTTTCGCGCTACTCGACCTTCGCTCGGGCATACCAGTAAGGGGGCGGCCATGAGCGATCTGACCGTATTCCCCGCTGACCTCGCCGAAATGTCGGTGAGCCAACTGGCCAACCTGCCGCCCGCCCAGCTGTTACGCCCCACGCCAATCGGCATAAGTTGACCCAGGCTGTTCAGGGTTGACAGTCGCGCTGTTTTTTCGGCGGAACGTTTGCCGTAGAGAGTGCGGAACAAAGGGCGCTCCATAACGGTGCGTGTAGTGCCTGGCGATGGCGCGAGCGGCGCCATGGGAGTGGTGTGTCGATGTCGCCGAGGTACGACCTGCAGAGGCGCCAAGAAGGACGCCGCCAGGTTTGAAGCTGGCGGCGTTGGTGGTGGGGGTGGCGGTCGTTTCAGAAGGGGGGATCGAAGAGGTCGAGGTTGTCGTCCGGGCTGCCGCTATCGGTGCAGCAAAGGTCCTGGTAGAAGCGATGGATCTGGTCGCCGTAGCGCGCCTCGAAGAGGTCGGCGCGTGTCGAACCCAACTCACCCCTGGGCAAGGCGCTGAACTACCTGACCAAACATTGGAGCGCGCTCACCCTGTTCCTGCGCCAGGTCGGCGCGCCCCTCGATAACAACCTCTGTGAGCAAACTCTCAAGCGCGCGATCATCCATCGCAAAGGCTCCCTCTTCTACAAGACGGTGCGCGGTGCGGAGGTAGGCGACATTTACATGAGCCTGATCCACACCTGCCGGCTGTGCGATATCAATCCGTTCGACTATCTCAACGCGCTTCAGCAGCGAGCCAGGGACGTGATTGCCGCACCAGCGCGGTGGCTGTCGTGGAACTTCCGCGAGCAACTCGCTGCGGACCCGTGAGGTCAATCGCGCGCTGACGTTCAAGCCGCGACACTCAGCGCGCGCCACGCCGGCGCGGCGCGTGCCTGCGTGGGGTTGCCCGCCATCAGCAGCACCTGAAGTTCGCAGGCCTGCAGCGTGTGACCGATCTCATGCCCAGCCGGCCACCACGTGAACTTGCCCGTGGACAAACGCTTGTGGCACATCCAGAAGCCCTGTCCGTCATAGACGAGGATCTTGATCGCCGTGCGACCCCGGTTGCCGAAGACGAACAGCGCCCCGCTGAAGGGGTCCCCCAGCAGCAGCTTCCGGCAGTGGCTCACCAGCCCGTCGATGCCGGCGCGCAAGTCGATCGGCTCCACCGCCACCAGAATGCGCATGTGCGGCGTGATCTGGATCATGGTGCCGCCAGGAAGGCGGCGTACAGCGCGGACAATCCGATCAGGCCATCGCCGTTGAGCTACCCGCGCATCCGCGCGCCACGGACGTTGGCCATCTCGACCACGCACTCCGGCTTCGCAACGCTGTGCCCAGGCAAGGCACCGGCAGTTGTAAACAACTCGACGAACCGCGGTGCCAGTTCGCTCGCCGTCGCCTTGCCGCCAGCCTGCGCGACCCGCAGCTTGAGCATGTCGTAGTCAAGGTTCAGCTCACCCGCTACCCGGCATGCCCCGTGCACCGCGACCATCTCCACCGCCGCGGCCCACAGCTCCCGCGGAATACGCAGGCCGAGCTTGCGCACTGCGCGCCACGCGGCGAACCGCTCCTTCAGCTCGATCAGCCCGTCCGCGACCGTCTTCACCTGCACCGCCTTGCCCGTCATCTTCATCTGCCGCTCCACCCAGGGTTGCAATGCAGCAGAAGGTGTCAGTTCATCTCGTCAATTCATGCAGATTTGCCGGAGGGGTGTGTCACGAACGCAGGCGAAAGGCTGCGGTGCTGTACTGAAGATGGGAGTAGGCCTCCTGAAATCGGCTTGCAGGAGCAGGTTTCAAACCGCCCAGTGCTGCTGCGTCCAAAAGGCGTGGTGGTGAGCGACTGTGGAAAAGGCGCCATTTAAGGCGTCAGGTAAGTATTGAGAAGATGAACGAAAGTAAACCGTCCGATGACGCATCGTTAGCAAACAAAGAGCTGTCAAAACCGGGGACGCCTTCCATCCCCGGGATCAGTCGGGACGAAACCTGTTTACGGTCCCGTCGACAGCCGGTGTATAGGCGGCATGATCTCAATACAGGCTTCGGTGTGGAACGTGAGAACCTTGTTTCAGATGTGAAGGGAAATGACAAGTGGCAGAAACCATGAGGAAGAATACCGATGCTGGAACGAGGGGCGGAGCTGCCCGTAGTAGTGATGAAGCGCTTGTAATGAGCGTGGAGCGAAGGGGCAGCGTTATCTGGTTGACTAATGTCGCCAACCTATTTTATGGGGATGAGTGACATGACACCAACAAGACCTTATAGTATTGCAAAACGTACCGTGTGGGAAGCGTACGAGCGCGTGAAGGCTAACCGCGGCGCTGCCGGCATTGACGATGAAACGATCGCAATGTTCGAGCAGAACCTGTCGAAGAATCTCTACAAGCTGTGGAACCGGTTATCGTCGGGATCGTATTTCCCACCGCCGGTCAAACAGGTCGAGATTCCGAAAGCATCGGGAGGTACGCGAAAGCTCGGCATACCCACTGTCTCCGATAGGATCGCGCAAACAGCGGCTAAACTAATCATCGAACCGATTTTTGACCCGATATTTCATCCGGATTCATACGGGTATCGGCCAGGAAAATCGGCGAAACAGGCGGTTGCCATCACCCGAGAGCGGTGCTGGAAATATGACTGGGTGGTTGAGTTTGACATCAAGGCAGCGTTCGACCAAATCGATCACTCGCTCTTGATGAAAGCTGTTCGCAAGCACGTCAAGGAAGACTGGATTCTGTTGTATATCGAGCGTTGGCTAACTGCCCCGTTCGAGACTGCAGAGGGCGTCTCCGTTCCACGAGAGCGGGGCACCCCTCAAGGCGGG
>JBILYN010000250.1:0-6429 GCA_044377715.1 Aquabacterium sp. | reverse complement strand
TCATTGTGCTTCGATGTCGTTAACCGTTTCCCAACCCTTCGGGGCAGCGTGTTCGTCACCGCCCGCTAGACCTGATGCACCTCTGTCGCCCATCACTCCTGCGGTGCAGCTCACACCGCCCACGTCGCGTTCCGCTCGGGGCAGCATGACGCGCCTGACAGTCCTGATCTGCACCCACGACCGTGCCGACCTGCTGGCGAAGGCCCTGGCATCGCTGAACGCGGCCACGCGCCCGCCAGGCTGGGCGGTGGACATCCTGGTCGCCGCCAACGCCTGCCGCGACGACACCCACGCGTTGCTGGTCGGGTATCGCCAGCAGGCCGCCGGGCGGGGCGATCTGCCGCTGGTCTGGCTCGCCGAGCCGGTGCCAGGCAAGTCGAACGCGCTGAACACTGCGCTGCCGCGCATTGACAGTGACATCGTGGCCTTCATCGACGACGACCATCGCCTGGGCGCCGACTATCTCCAAGCCGTCTGCCGCGCTGCCGAGTCCCACCCCGAGGCCGACCTGTTTTGCGGCCGAATCCTGCCCGATTGGGACGGCAGCGAGCCCGCCTGGGTGCATGACACCGGGCCCTACCGTATCTACCCGCTGCCGGTGCCGCGCTTCGACCAAGGCGGTACCGCCTGCGAGTTGACGTCAGACTTGGCCGTGCCAGGCGGCGGAAATCTAGCCCTGCGTACACCGTGGGCCAAACGCATCGGTACATTCGCAACAGACATGGGCCCCACGGGTCACGACCTCGGTGGCGCCGAGGATTTGGACTGGGTGCTTCGCGCACTGCGCATGGGCGCGCGCCTGTGGTACGTCCCGGGCATGGTGCAGCATCACTACGTGGACGCTGAGCGCTTGACCCTTGGCTATTTGATGAAGAAGGCCTACAAACGCACGGCCTCGACATCTCGACTCGAGCCCCAGAAAGCGGTCGGTCGTGTGCCGAAATACCTCTATCGCAAGATCGCTGAATACGCGATCAAGGCTTGCACGGCCATTGGCATGTCGCGCCGGCGCTTCTATCTTGTGCGAACCGCCGCGGCACTGGGCGAGTTTGCTGGCCATCGGCAGCAATGCCGGCGTGGCGCGTCAGCGTCAGCACTCCCTAATTCCACCAACTGATCTCTCAATGCCACAGTTGCGAAATTTGCACAAGCTGCTCGATTCCGAGATTCGCGCGAAGAACCTGCGCGCGCTGAACTGGGGACTTCGCGGCCTGTGGTGGGACATCACTCGCCCCACCGTACCCGACCCAGTGTTCGTCGTCGGCTGCTCTCGATCGGGCACCACCATCACCTACGAAACGCTCGCCGCCTCGCCGGAATTTCTCAGCTTCGGCTGGGAGGTCCCCCAGTTTTGGAACGACCTGCATGGCCCGCTGACCAATGGTTGGCACTCGGAAGCAGCAGCCGCTGACGACGCTCGTCCCGGGCATCGCGCCTCAGCGCTTCGGTACTTCCACCAACGTCTCGGCGCCGGCTGGGTTCTGGACAAGACCTGCATCAACGTGATGCGAATTCCCTACCTGTACAAGCTGTTCCCACAGGCGAAATTCGTCTTCATCCAACGCGACGGTCGAGACAATATCAGCTCGATGATGGACGGCTGGCGCGTTGGGCGCAGCGACGGGCGTTTCGAGCTGTCTCAGTTCTTCGGGCCATTTCCCGAGCCGGTGGCCATCCATGGCGGCGAATTCAGTGAGTGGTCTTTCTTTCTGGCGCCGGGCTGGCGGCAATACAACCACGCCAGCTTGGAGGAGGTTTGCGCCTTCCAGTGGCTTAGCGCGAACCGGCTGGCGCTTGATGCGAAGGAGGCCATTCCTTCGGCGCAATGGGTGCACTTGCGCTATGAGGATATTTTTGAGCGGCCGGTGGAGATGTTCCGCGCGGCTTTCGCGCAACTGGGCGTGCCATTCACGCCTGACCTGCAGACGCGCTGCGCCAATCTGCAGCCTACCAGCGTCGTCAGCGGTAGGCCCAAGATGCAGAAATGGAAAAATCACAATCCGGAAGCCATCGAGCGTGTCCTGCCGATGATTTCACCATTGATGCGCGAGCTGTGTTATGACCCAGAAAACTAAGCCGCCTGCAGTCAGCGTGGTCATCCCCGCCTTTAACGCAGCGTGGTGCCTGCACAAAGCGATCGACAGTGCGCTGGCTCAGGAATTCCGGAATTTCGAGTTGCTGGTGATCGATGACGGCAGCACCGACAACACGGGTGCTGTCCTGGCCCGTTATGGTGATGCTATCCAGGTCGTCCGGCAACCCAACGGTGGACTTTCGAACGCACGCAATGCGGGAATCCGTGAATCGCGCGGTGAGCTTGTCGCATTTCTCGACGCTGACGACTGGTGGCTGCCGCGCAAGCTCGCGCGCCAGGTCATCTTGATGCGTACGCAGCCGACCGTCGGTTTTGTCTCCACCTCTGCGCGGATCGAAGACATGGAAGGGAAACTTCTGAACATGTGGGCCTGCACGACCTGTAAAGGGCCGTTTCTTCCGCACCTATTTGGCGCCAACGGTGATGTGGCGGGAAGCGGATCAGCGGTCATGGTGCGACGTGCACTATTCGACCAAGTCGGCGGCTTTGACGAGTCACTCCGCAGCTTGGAGGATGTCGACATGTGGATGCGTTTGTCCGCCGTTGCGAATTATGCGTGCATCGACGAGCCGCTGACGGTAGTCCTGAAGCGACCGGGCAGCATGAGCCGAAACCTAGACGTCATGAGGGAGGCCAGCGTGCGGGTGATGACGAAGAATCGACATCTGCTGCCCAGTGAATTGCAGGGCGCGTACTGGCGAAAATGCTTGGCCGCCATGCATGGCGACTATGCCAAGTGGCGATATCGCCACGGCCAGCGTTCGGCCGCCATCCGCGAAGTGACGAACATGCTGTCTCTCTCGCCCTTGGGCCAAGGAAGGCTAGGGCTAGGCCTGCTTAGAGATATCTTGCTTAACCGGGCGCTCTAGAAGATCGTGATCGCTGAGCAAAGAAACGCAATGGCAATCATCTTCGCATTGACGACTGATGACCACTGGCGTGTTTGACCTTGGCCTCGTTCAAGGCCGTCAAAGGAGGTAGTTCTCAATGAATCTGACAGTCATCGCTGCTGGCGCCGTTTTTCTTCACATGGTGTTGTTTACTGACGCATGGGCACAGCCTAAGCTTCCACATGCACCCACAGAAAACGAGCTGCTCATGTTGCCCGAGGAGTGCCAGGCAACACGAAAGGGCGGCCAGCCTGCTGAAGCCTACGCGAAACGGCTTCAGGTTCAGGGAATAACAGGCATTTCGCATTACTGTGCTGGCCTGAACTTCATCAACAGGGCTAAATTCGTCTCACGCAATAAGACCGGAAAGCGCTTCAATCTTCAAAGTGCGATTGGGGAGTTTGACTATGTTCTCGGACACTCCGCACCAAACGCGACCGGGCTTCAAACTATCCAGGCACAGAAAGAGTTAGCTGAAATGATGCTCAAAAATCTCTAACCAATATGCCAGACAAGATGCCCAGACATCGCAGCATGCGATTGCGGCAGTAATGACCTAGCTTGAATGGTGATCAATTGACAGCAGCTGGCGGCTTCTTCGGCGTATTCCGGCCAGCCGGTGTGCAGGTGCCGGCAAAAATCGACAGAACACAACTTGCCAATTTCGACGCCTTGGCAGCGGCATCGTTCAAGGCCGATTGGTGCGAAGGGTGCACGACCGCACAGTGGCACCACGAGGATAATTGCAGCGTGGTCTGCCGCGGCGAGATCTACAACGCGCCCGATCTTCGCAGGACGCTGGGCCTGGCGGCTGACACACCGCTGCCGCGCATCCTGTTGGCCGCATGGCGGCGCTGGTCTGTCGACTTCCTGCCGCGGCTGAAGGGCGTGATCGCGCTGGCTCTTCACAATGACAGCGAACTGCTTCTGTACAGCGACCCGTCCGGCCTGCAATCCCTCTTCTATCAGGCTACAAGGAACGGGCAAGTGGTTTTTGGCACCTGTCAGGACACATTGCCGCGCCTGCCAGGCACCCAGCGCCGGCTTGCACGACGCTCGCTCCACGAATATCTGCGCTTTCTGGACATTGCAGCGCCAAACACTCTTTTCGACGACGTGCATGCCGTGCCAGCTGGGCAGCTGGTGCGCTGCTCAGACCGAGGCGTTGAGTCCATGAGTTGGCCTGTATCGGCCAACAGGACGGCGTCGGTGGTCGGTTTCCAAAGGGCTGTAGAGATGCTCGAGGGACATTTGCTCCAGAGCGTGGGGGAAAGAGTCGCAGAGTCGATCAGACCGGCAGCCTTCTTGAGCGGCGGCATCGATTCGTCCTTGCTCTGTGCCATGGCTTCTCGCCATCGACAGGACACAACGGCACTGACCGTCGGCTTCGACGGCAGTCACTACGATGAGGCCGAGACTGCGCAGCGTGTCGCTAAACACTTGGGACTTGCACATCGCGTATTGCGCTTCAGTCGCCAAGAGTACCTTGGCGCGTTTGCGCGCTTGAGCCAGCAAACCGCACAGCCAAGCGCTGATCCAGCGGCAATGGCAACCCTTCTGGCATTTGACTATTGCCACAGCCGTTTTGACGCGGTGCTCGACGGCACTGGCGCCGACGAAGCCTGTGGAGCGATGCCGCCGCGCCATGTCCGGGTAGCGGTCGGCTATGCGAGTATCTTGCCGGTCAAGTGGCGCCGTTCGCTGACGCACTTGTTTCTCTCGCTGCCGGTCTTGAAGGGCTACGCGCCGATCCTGAACTTCGAACACCCCGCCGAGACCATGATTCGCTGGCGTGGCTTTACCCGCGCTGACATCGAAGAGCTTTGCGGCGAGCCCGTTTCTTTTTCTCACACCCGGTTTTTCAGAACCTTCTTGGATTTTCCGAGACGTGCGCATTTCGAGCGCTCAAGCGCGCTGCTCGACGCCATGCCCAGCGACCGCCTGATCCAGGCAAGCCTCATCAGTGGCTTGCAGGTTCGCTACCCGTTCTGCGACCCTGACACGGATCGCTTCATTCGGCAACTTCGCACTGACTGGCGTCACTTGCCGGGCGAGCCGAAGCGCATCCTACGAGCGCTTCTGGCACGCTACATTCCCAGGAATGTCTGGGACCTGCCCAAGCACGGCTTCGACTTTCCACTGCTGCCGTTTCTGGCCGGTGATGACTTCGCGTTGATTCGGCGTCACCTCGATCCAGACCAGTGGCACCACAACGGATTGCTACGGCCAGAGATCGTTTCACGTTACGCAAAGCGTTTTATGGCGGGCGACGCACAACTGACCTTCCGGGTCTGGGCGCTGGTGGTGTTGGGCGCGTGGCTGGAGGGGCGGGGAAATCTACGTTGAAGCGAATGGACGAACCATGACTCGCCACAACTCATCGACTCAACGGCCTCTCAGAATTCTGATGTACACGGCCTATTTCGAGCCTGAGTACAGCGGAGCCGCACTGCAAGCTCTGACTTTAGCCTCGGCGCTGCGCCAACTGGGACATCACGTCGAGTTCGTGACAAATCGTTGGCCAGGTCTGAGCGAACGATCGTTGGTTGAAGGCTTCACTGTGCAGAGAATAGAGTCCGGCCGACGACGCAGACATCGGGAGTTTCGTCTCTGGTTCAACCTCGCGCGATACGTTTGGACGCGACGACGGGACTTCGACATCCTGCACGGCCACGGCGCCTATTTCACCTACGCCTTCATCGGGCCCTTGGCTCGCATGCTGGGCCTGAAATCACTGGTCAAAGCCAGCCTGGCGAATGACGATCTACAGAGAATGTCCCGCCCGGTAGTCGGACGCCTGCACAGACTGATGTTGGGCTGCGTCGATGCCTGCGTGGGCATCAGCAAAGATCTGGTGGCCGAATTTCGGGACAGCGGTGTCCGTCATGAATTGATCCATCACGTTCCCAACGGTGTCGACACGCAGCGCTTCCATTGCCTGCCTCTCGAGGAGGTGCCAGCGTTGAGGCGTGCGATGGGCCTGCCGGTCGGCCAGCCTATCGCGCTGTATGTCGGCGTGATGGATCAACGCAAGAACATCCTCTGGCTGGCAGAGCAATGGGTCAACCGAGACGGGTTCGACACCGATGCCTTGCTGCTCGCGGTCGGGCCGCAAGGTCGGGACGATCCGGATGGGACGCTGCTAGCTGAACTGACTGCATTGGCGAATCGCCATCCGCGGCGCTTTGCACTGCATCAGTTTGTCGCAGACGTAGTACCGTACTATCAATGCGCCGACCTGCTCGTGCTGCCCTCTTTCAACGAGGGCCTGCCCAACGTGGTGCTCGAAGCTATGGCGTGCAGTCTGCCCTGCGTCGCAGCAAGCGCCAGCGGCAGCCGTGAACTCATCGTGGAAGGGCAGTCTGGGTTTACCTATTCGCCTGGAGACATCGACAGTTTCGCGATTTCCTTGAAGAAATGCCTTTCTGTCGACGGTTCACGTAT
>JBILYN010000478.1:0-3353 GCA_044377715.1 Aquabacterium sp. | reverse complement strand
GAACACAAGGCCTGCCTCTGCTGATGATCACGGAGTTGTTCCTGCCAACCAAAGGCGGTACTGCGGTGATGTTCGAGGATGATTGTCGTCGACTGGGTGACCAGTCGGTGCAAGTCGTCACTGCGGCAGTACCAGGTGCCGCAGGGTTCGATCTGGATCATCCCAATTCGATCCATCGCTTGGTGCTCAGGCGGAGCCCGTGGTTGAAGCCAGAATCCTTGCTTATGTACACGCGCATGTTCTGGAAATCGCTGCGCCTATCGTTTTCCAACCGGTTCGCAACGATTCTCGCAGGCCGCGCGCTTCCCGAAGGTCTTGTTGCCTTGGCGGTCGGTCGATTGAGAGGATGTAAGGTCGTGATCTATGCGCACGGCGAAGAGCTCACTGGCTGGGGACGTGGCCTTAAATTTTGGACCATGTGCTTCGCACTGCGCCGTGCCGACAAGGTCTTGGCGAACAGCGACTTCACACGCGACACACTGATCGCACTGATCGGTGTGCGTGACTCAAGGATCGTGATGGCATACCCAACCGTCGACGCCCAGCGATTTCGCCCCGGACTACCGTTTGAAGATCTGCGCGCCAGCATCGGCCTGACGGCGGATACGAATCTGATCCTGTCGGTAGGGCGGCTGCAACATCGAAAGGGTTTCGATCAAGTCATCCGCGCGCTGCCAGGACTGTTGGCGCGCGGCATCGACGTGCACTACGCCATCGTCGGAATTGGTGATGACTGGGACTACCTGCTGGGGATCGGCGCAGAGCTTGGCGTGAGCGGGCGCTTGCACCTGCTCGGGCATGTCGCGCCAGATGACTTGCCTCGTTGGTACAACGCCTGCGAAATTTTCGCCATGCCGAACCGCGACATCGACGGCGACACCGAAGGCTTCGGTATCGTCTATCTGGAGGCGAACGCTTGCGCCAAGCCCGCTATAGCCGGACGAGCCGGCGGCACCGGGTCCGCCGTGGAGGATGGGCGAAACGGACTTTGTGTGGAGGGCCTCGACGTTCAGGCGGTCGAAGCAGCGCTGGCCCGTCTGTTGCTCGACAGCGGGGAATCAAGGCGAATGGGTGCGGCAGCTCGTGCGCGAGTTATCCGGAGCTTCACCCCTGAGCGGCGGGTCGAGATCCTCCGCCAAGTCATCTTGCAAGACTGATCCTTGGTTTCTTGCGACGGAATTCGCTGGGGGCAGTGGCCGTCCGCCAAGCGTTCATCCAAACGACGCCAACAACAGGCTCAGCACGGCAGCCAGCGTTGCCATCGCCATGAGTTTTCGAGGTCGGCCTGCTTGGCGAAACCGCATCCAGATCATCGGAACTTTTTCTGGCCCAACCATCAGCCAGTCTTGGTCTTGGCGGCGCAGTATCCGCGCGAGCGCCAGTGAACTCAGGAAACGAAGATCGGCATGCGCAAGCAAGGCCTCTCGGCAGAGTTTGTCTAGCTCCCTCAGACTGGCTTCGCGTGTCGGTGGGTCACCGATGAAGTTGTCGCGGTGATTTTCCAGCAAGCATGGTTGACCCATCGAAGTGGCTCGTTGCAATGCAGCCAGTGCGTACCGCGCATCGCGACCACGCGCTGGTTCAAAATAGTCACTGCGGGAGAGGTAGTTCAGGCCAAACGCATGGTCTCCGTTGGCGATAGGACCTTCATCACCTGCCGGCAATCCATCAACACTGCGAAAGGTATAGCGCCAGCCCGGCGTGCTGACGCATTCAATCCCTTGCGCGGCCCACGCTCTTTCAGTCTCTCGGGTCCAGACGAACGTCGGGGGAACCACCACGCTTGGCGGCACGCCAATGACACGTCGATAGGTGACGACTTCTTCGGCGACTGCCGCTTGCATCGCGGCCTTGACTAGTGGGGCGGATGGCAGGTGGGACGCGTTGGTCCAGCGGCTTTGGAGATGCGATGGCAAATCCTCCGTGCGAGCTGGCACTGCCTGCCTGAGCCAGGCCTGCACTGAAGCATCTTCGCTGGCCATCAGCGCATCAGGCCAGAAATGTTCCAAGCCATGCAACTGCAAAGCGAACACGCCGCCGGCCCGCCCTTCCTGGAGCGCCGCCAGAACGTCGGCAAACACCGGCGCATCCAGGCAAACGCGGCGATAGCGACCCACCTCCCGGATCGCCGGCCCATCCGGCACCGCCAAGACCAAGGCCAGATTGAGGACCGGCGTTCGCCCGACTGCATCCCGATGTCGACTCAGTATCGCGGCGATGTCGCGCAGCGCCGTTGCCTGCGACAGCGGACCGGCACCCCAGTCGTCGCTCTCGATGATCAGGATGGGGTATCGGAAGACGGGCTCGCGCCAAATTTTCTGGAGTTCAATGCGGTAGGCGATGACGACAGCCGCATTGGCGATCATCCACAGCAAAATGACGATGGCCCAGGCGCTCAGCACTGAAGGTCGGCCAATTCTTCTTCAGATCCAATCTTCATACGGATACACGGTCGAGCGCAATTGCCCTTGCGGGATACCAGGCGATCCTGACATCAAGATTCAAGCCTTGCAAAATTCCCTGCTGCAGCCTCTGGTCGACGACCTGCTCATGGCGCAAGCTCCGCTGCTTGACCTGGTAGAGGCGCCCCTTGTCTCGCTGGATCTGACCGAAGTTCTCTCCGGCCGCAAGCCGTCGAATGAATTCTGCATAGACGCCAGCGCTGGTCTGCACGCTGCGCCAGAACAATTTCAATTCGTTGTCATCAGGTTGTACCTTTGGACTGACATGAGCGATGAGCCCGCCGGTGTCGATGCCGGCGTCGATCCAGTGCAAGGTGCATCCGATCTTTTCAGGCTCGCCGTTGTAGAGCGCCCAGAAAGTACAGTCGGCCCCTCGATATTCCGGCGACAATCCGCCATGCAAATTTGCGATGCCGATGCTGCCTTCCTTGAGGAGATCACCTCGGATCAATGAGGTGCCGAAGACAGCGATCACATCGGGCTTCAGTACGCGAGCCAGTTCAACCACGCTTGGGTGATTGATGTGCGGGAACTGCCTGACCAACTCGGGATGGTTCAACCGGGCGGGCCGGTCGCCGAAGAAAAACTGCGCCTCGCCGTTGCCGATGTAGCGTCTACGGTCTCGCAGCCATCGCCACGCCTTGCGGATGAAGTTGTCGGGGCGCAGCGCCCTAGCCAGCTTCTTCAACGAGAAGTCGCTGCCCGTTTCCTGCACGATGGCAAGCACCTCGGTCGATTGGCACAGCACATTGGCCACATACAGATGCCGGGGGCTGCGGCCGCACAACACCATCACCTGCAATTGTTTGTTGGACTCAGACATGGCATACCCCTATCATTGGCACTGGTGGCACTGGTGGCACTGGTGGCACTGGTGGCACTGGTGGCACC
>JBILYN010000172.1:0-9833 GCA_044377715.1 Aquabacterium sp. | reverse complement strand
GAAATGGTCAACCCCGATGCACCGGCTTCAGCTGAACGCTACAAGGTGATCGCGGCCAAGCATTCGGCGATGAACCGACTAGGTCACGCCGAGGAGATCGCCAGTGCCATCACCTGGCTGTGTTCGGACGCGGCCAGGTTCGTCAACGGGACAGTGTTGCCCGTCGATGGCGGCGCGACGAGCCGGCTGTACTGACAGGCTTGAAACCCATGTTGTCGAAGCCTCCATGGCGCAGGCCCTTCGTAGTTCTGGCGGCCGGCCTGGCCGCCAGTTTTTGCGTGACGGCTGCGCCTGATGAGGACGCTTATGGTGCGGGTCAGGGTTACCCGACTGGCACGCTGAGCAACTGGTACACCCAGGACCACATGGTCGGTGCCTACAGCGCGATGGAGACGCTCTTTCCGGTCCGCACGGTGCGCGCAGGTCAGGCGCTGCGTGCGCTGCCGCGCAGCGATGCCGTGCCCGACTGGCCCTTCATTCAGCCCTATCTCGACAGCCATCCCGCGACCGGCTTGCTGGTGATCAAGGACGGCAAGGTGCTGGTCGAGCGCTACCAATACGGTCGCCAGCCCGAGCACAGGTTCACCTCTTTTTCGATGGCCAAGACCCTGGTGGCAATGGCGATCGGCGTCGCCGTGTCCGAAGGCAAGATCGCTTCGATCGATGACCCAGTGGAACGCTACGAGCCGGCGCTTGCCGCCACGGCGTGGAAGGGCGTCGCGATCCGCCATGTGCTGAACATGTCATCGGGCGTGCGCTTCGACGAAACCTACGACAAACCCAACACCGACATCGCGGCGTTGTCGCGGACATGGGCCAGGCAGGGCGGTGGTCTGCTGGCCGCGCTGGGTCGATTCCAGGACCGTGACGCGGCAGCGGGCGATCGCTTCAAATACATCTCGGCCGATACCCAAGTGCTGGCGCAAGTACTCACCCGTGCGGTGGGGCAGCCGTTAGCAGACTATGTGAGCGACAAGCTGTGGCAGCCTTTGGGCGCCGAAGCAGACGCGGTCTGGATCACCGACCCGCAAGGCATGGAAGCGGCCTATTGCTGCATGTCGGCGCGTTTGCGCGATTGGGGCCGGCTGGGTTTGCTGCTGGCCGAGCGGGGGCAGCGCGACGGCCAATCCGTGATTCCCGCCGAGTGGGTAGACGCTGCCACCACGGTACGCCTTCGCGACGGGCACTTGCAGCCTTGGCGCGCGACCCCGTATTTTGGCTATGGCTTCCAGACCTGGGTGTTCCCGGACCGGCTGGGGTTTGCCTTGCTCGGTGTTCGCGGGCAGTCGGTGTTCGTCCATCCTCGGCTCAAGCTGGTGATGGTCCAGACGGCGGTATGGCCTCGTTCGAGCGACCTCACACTGAGCCGCCAGCGCGACGCTTTGTGGCGCGACATCGTGCTGCGCGCTGAACGCCTGCCCCCGTGATCCTGGGTCGACGCGATCCAGGCGGGCAGGATTGGCGCCGCGCTGATTGACCTGCGCACCGACGGCCAGGCTGGGTCAGGTGGCGTTGGCGGATGCGGGGTGAACCCGGTACACCACCGCGCTGATGAAATCGGCGGTGCGCGCGGCCTGGGTCACCGGCAGCATGTGACCACCGTCCACCAACACGAGTTGTGCGCCGGGCAGCGCATCGGCCAGCCCTTGGCCTTGTTCAACAGCGCTGAGCACCCTGTCACTGCGCCCATACAACACGCTGACGGGCAATCGCATGTCGCCGTAGCCGCTGATCACGGTCGGCAGGTCTTGCGCCACGGCCGCCATGTCGGTCGATGCGCCGATGAAATGCGATGGCCGCACGCCCAGCAAGCCGCCACCGCGGGTGCCGAAATCGGCGGGTACCGATTCTGGGCCGAACACCAGCGCCAAGACCGCATCGCGTTTGGCGATCGTGGCGGGCAGGGCCAAGGTCCAGGCGACCAGACGGCGCAGCACCGGGCTGCTGATCATCAACCCATTGAATGCGCTTGACACGGCTTTGGGCTCCTGGGTGAGCGGCGACACCAGGGCCAGTGCCGCCACCTTGCCAGGATGGCGTTGCGCCAATGTCAAGGCGATGGCGCCGCCGAGTGAGTGGCCGACCACGACGGGGCGACCGAGCTGCATGGCATCGATCAAGGCTGCCATGACATCGGCTTGCGCGCCGAGTGCTGCCGAAGCGCCAGCATGGCGGACCGAGTAGCCCGCACCGGGCCTGTCCATCACAATCACCCGGCAATGCATGGCCAGGCGATCAACCACACCGTAGGTGAAATTCGCCATCTGGCCGCCCAGGCCGTGGATCAGCAACACCACCGGCGCTTGCTGGCCGGCTGACGCAGGCCCGGTCGGGCCTTTGTCTACCACGTGCAGCCGAGCGCCGGGCAGGTCCACCCATTGGCCTTGGGGTGGAAAAGCAGCTTCCACCCGTCGACTGGTGCGCCAGGTGACCCAGACCAGACCGGCCACTAAAACGGCCACCAGGCCCGCCACCACCGCCAATGCTGTCAGCAGCTCGTTCATGTTTTGATCAAGCTTTGCACCGTCATCACCAGGGCCCAGGTCTTCATCATCATCTCCTCGTCAGCTTTGATCAACCTTTGATCGACGGATACACGATCGATCTTTATCATGCCCCGATTCTTGAAAGCTGCGTCGACACCGAAGCGATCACACCATGCTGTCCGCAGTGATCGCTTCGATCTCGGTCTGCAACTCGAGCCAGCGTTCTTCCAAGCGGCCTAGTTCAGCGCTGATGTGGTTGAGCTGGCGTCCGGCCTCGGCGATGTCGGCTCCCGACAGCTTGCCGCTCGCCAGCTGGGCTTCGAGCTTGACGCGCTCGGCGCCCAGAGACTCCATCCGGCTGTCGATCTGCGTCACCTCGTTGCGCAAGGGTCGGCTGCGGTTGGCGGCCTGGCTGCGCGTCTGGGCCGTCTGCTTGCGCTCATCTCGACGGTAGCTGCCGGGTGCCGACGCGTTGTCGGCAGTCGCGCGAGCCACCGATTTCGGTGTCGCTGCCGGTGCCACCGCTCGCGCAGGCTCGGGTGCTGGCGCGGCGGGCAAGTATCCCGGCACGGGTGGCGGGGGCAATCCGCGCGCATTGGCGCGTGAGACGTCGAGCAACCACTTCTGATAATCGTCCAGGTCGCCATCGAAGGGCAGCACGCCGCCTGAGGTGACAAGCCAGAATTCGTCGCAGACCTCGCGCAGCAGCGATCGGTCATGGCTGACCAGCATCACCGAGCCCTCGAACTCGTTGAGCGCGATCGACAGCGCCTCGCGGGTGTTGAGGTCCAGGTGGTTGGTCGGCTCGTCGAGCAGCAGCAGGTTGGGGCGCTGCCAGACGATCGTGGCCATCACCAGCCGCGCTCGTTCTCCGCCTGACAGCGTGCCCACGGTCTGGTGCACCATCTCACCGACGAAGCGGAACTTGCCGAGGAAGTCGCGCAGCGACTGCTCGCGTGCGTCTTGGCCGTTGCTGCCGGTCTCGCGGGCCAGCCGCACCATGCGCTGCATCGGCGTGTCGTCTTCGTTGAGCAGGTCTAGCTCTTGCTGCGCGAAGTAGCCCACGGACAGGCCTTTGCCTTCAGTGAATTCGCCGGCGAGCGGCTGCAGCGCATGGGCGATGGTCTTGACCAGCGTCGACTTGCCTTGGCCGTTGGCGCCCAGGATGCCGATGCGCTGGCCAGCCATCACGCTGCGGGTGACATGGCGCACGATCGCCACCGGCGGCTCGCCGGCGACCAGGTTCGGGTAGCCACAGATCAGCTCGCGCATCGTCAGCATTGGGTTCGGCAGGCTTTGCGGCTGGCGGAACTCGAAATCGAACTCGGCGTCCATCAGCACCGGCCCGAGCTTGACCATGCGGTCCAATGCCTTGACCCGGCTCTGCGCTTGCTTGGCTTTGCTGGCCTTGGCCTTGAAGCGGTCGATGAACTTCTGCAGGTGGGCGATCTTTTCCTGCTGCCTGCCGAACGCCGCTTGTTGCTGCTCCATGCGCTCGGCGCGCATGGACTCGAAGCTTGAGTAGTTGCCGCCGTAGCGGTTCAGCGTCGCGGCGTCCAGATGAACCGTGACCTTGGTGATCGCGTCGAGGAACTCGCGGTCGTGGCTGATCACGATCATCAGGCCTTCGTATTTCTTCAGCCAGTTCTCCAGCCAGACCAGTGCGTCCAGGTCCAGGTGGTTGGTCGGCTCGTCGAGCAGCATCAGGTCTGCCGGGCACATCAGCGCCCGGGCCAGTTGCAGCCGCATGCGCCATCCGCCCGAGAAGCTGTTGACCGGTGCGTCGAGCTGGTCGGTGCGAAACCCCAGGCCCAGCAACAGCGCCTGGGCGCGTGCCGGCGCGTCGAAAGCGCCAGCGTGCTCGAGTCCGACATAGGCGTCGCCGATCGCATGGCCATCCTCAGACAGCTCGGCTGCTGCCAGCACGGCCTTGGCCTCGGCCAGCGGCAAGTCGCCGTCGAGCACATAGTCGGTGGCCGGCTGGTCGGTCTCGGGCATTTCCTGCGCCACTTGGCCGATGCGCCATTTGCTGGGCATGTCGAAGTCGCCGGCGTCAGCCTGCAGCCGACCGGCAATCAGCGAGAACAGCGAGGACTTGCCGGCGCCATTGCGGCCGACCAGTCCGACTTTTTCGCCGGGGTTCAGCGTCACGCTGGCGTCTTTGAGGACGACCTTGACGCCTCGGCGCAGGGTCAGGTTCTTTATCTGGATCATGGGGTCGGGTTCGGTTGGAGGGTCGGCTGGAGGGCCGACATCTGGGATAGCGTGATCGCGTCGCGGGTCAGCAGCAGCACCTGGTCATCGCCGGCGCTCGTCGGCAGCCAGACCGGGTCTAGCGCCGGGAACGCACGCTCGAAATGGGCCCGCTCGTGGCCGATCTCAAGCACCAGCACGCCGTTCGGGCTCATGGACCGGGGTGCGTCGTGCAGCAGTTGACGGATGAAGTCCATGCCATCGGCGCCACCGGCCAGTGCCAGCGCAGGCTCGGCCTGGTACTCGGCCGGCAGTGCCGCCATCGAATCGGCGTTGACGTAGGGCGGGTTGCACAGGATCAGGTCGTAGCTTTGGCCCGCCACCGCGGCCAGGCCATCGCCTTGGTGCAGCGTGATGCGCTCAGCCAAGCCGTGGCGATCGACATTGAGCCGCGCCACCGCCAGTGCGTCGGGGCTCAAGTCGGCGGCGTCGACGACCACCTCGGGCCAGGCCATCGCCGCGAGCACCGCCAGGCTGCCGTTGCCGGTGCACAGGTCGAGCACCCGGTGGGTCTGTTCGTCTAGCCAGACGTCTAGCGCGCCATCGGCCAGTGGCTCGGCGATCAGCGAACGCGGCACGATCACCCGCTTGTCGACGGTGAACGCAACACCTTGCAGCCAGGCTTCGCCGGTGAGGTAAGCAGCGGGCTGTCGGCTGGTGATCCGCTGGTCCAGCAGTGCATGCACGGCGGCTTCTTGCTCGGCCGTGACGGCTTGCTCGGCGACGCCGTCGAGTTCGTCCAGCGCCAAGCCCAGCCGCCACAACACCAGCCAGGCGGCCTCGTCGAAAGCGTTGTCCGTGCCGTGTCCAAACGAAACGCCCGCCTCGGTGAGGCGGGCGCTTGAGCGCTCGATCAGTTCGATCAAGCTCACTTGAGCAAGGTCTCCAGCGTGCGGCGGTAAATGTTCTTCAGCGGTTCGATGTCGGCGACCTTCACCCACTCATCGACTTTGTGCACGCTGGCGTTGACCGGGCCGAACTCGACGACTTGTTCGCAGACCCGGGCGATAAAGCGGCCGTCGCTGGTGCCGCCGGTGGTCGACATCACCGGCGTGATGCCGGTCTCGGCGGCGATGGCGTCGCTCAGCGCTGCGCTCAGATGGCCGGGCCGGGTCAGGAAGGGCGAGCCGCCCAGGGTCCAGTCCAGCTTGAACTCCAGGCCATGGCGCACCAGCAAGTCCTCGACCCGCGACTGCAGCTGCTCCGGGCTGGATTCGGTCGAGAAGCGGAAGTTGAAATCGACCACCACCTCGCCCGGGATCACGTTGAATGCGCCGGTGCCCGCGTGGATGTTCGACACCTGCCAGGCGGTTGCCGGGAAATGCGCGTTGCCTGCGTCCCAGACCGTGGCGGCGAGCTCGGCCAGCGCCGGTGCGAGCTGGTGCACCGGGTTGCGCGCGAGCTGCGGATATGCCACATGGCCTTGCACGCCGATCACTCGCAGCCTGGCCGACAGCGAGCCGCGACGCCCGTTCTTGATCATGTCGCCGAGCCGATCGACCGAGGTCGGCTCACCGACGATGCAGCAGTCGAGCCGCTCGCCGCGGGCTTGCAAGACCTCGACCACGCGCACTGTGCCGTCGATCGACGGGCCTTCCTCGTCGCTGGTGAGCAGCAGCGCCAGCGTGCCGGCGTGCTGCGGGTGCTGACGCACGAACTCTTCGGCTGCGACCGTCATCGCCGCAATCGAGGTCTTCATGTCGGCAGCGCCGCGGCCGTAGAGCTTGCCGTCGCGATGGCTGGGCACAAAGGGGTCGCTGGTCCAGGCGGCGAGCGGCCCGGTCGGCACGACGTCGGTGTGGCCCGCGAGCACGACGGTTGGTCCGGGGCTGGCGCCGCGGTGCCATGCCCACAGGTTGGTGACCCGGGCCTGGTCGGGGCCGAATGTCAGCGTCTCGCAGACAAAGCCCTGAGCCTCGAGCCGCGCAGCGATCAAGGCCTGGCAGCCGGCGTCGGCCGGGGTGACCGAAGGGCAAGCGATCAGCGCTTCGAGCAGGCGCAAGGTGGTCAGGCTGTCGGTCATCTTGTCGGTGCGCGGGCGTTCAGGGTAGGTCAAGGTGAAGCGACCGGCGTGAACTGGGGCTGCAGACACCGCGCCCGCGCATCGGATGAGCCGGTTCAATCCTGGACATGGGGGTTTTAGTTCAGGGTCGCAGCAAGTCGTTGATGCTGGTCTTGGCGCGGGTCTCTGCCGTCACGCGCTTGACGATCACCGCGCAGTACAGGCTGTGGCTGCCGTCGACTGCCGGCAACGAGCCACTGACCACGACCGAGCCTGCAGGCACCCGGCCGTAGCTCACTTCGCCGGTCATGCGGTTGTAGATCTTGGTGCTCTGGCTGATGTAGACGCCCATGCTGATGACCGAGTTTTCTTCGATGATCACGCCTTCGACCACCTCGGACCGGGCGCCGATGAAGCAGTTGTCTTCGATGATCGTCGGATTGGCCTGCAGCGGTTCGAGCACGCCGCCGATGCCCACGCCGCCCGACAAATGCACGTTCTTGCCGATCTGGGCGCAGGAGCCGACGGTGGCCCAGGTGTCGACCATGGTGTTCTCGTCGACATAGGCGCCGATGTTGACGTAGCTGGGCATCAGCACGACGCCTTTGGCGAGATAGCTGCCGCGCCTGGCCACCGCTGGCGGCACGACTCGAACGCCCGACGCCTGCAGCTCGGCGGCGTCCATGTGCGAGAACTTGGTCGCCACCTTGTCGAAGAAGGTCAGCTCGCCGGCCTGCATGATCTGGTTGTCGTTGAGGCGGAAGCTCAACAGCACGGCTTTTTTGATCCACTGGTTGACGGTCCACTGGCCGACGGACTGGCGCTCGGCGACGCGGATGCGGCCAGCGTTGAGGTCGGCGATCACCGATTCGACCGCTTCGCGGAGTGCGGGCGTGGCCGTGGCGGGTCCGATGCTGGCACGGTCGTCCCAGGCTTGTTCGATGGTCGTTTGCAGTGTCTGGGTCATGGTTTCGGCTCGGTCGTGGAGGTCGTCAAGGTCGGTAGGAGGTGGTGAATTCGGCGATGCGGTGGGCAGCTTCCAGGCATTCTTCGGTGGAGGCTACCAGCGCCATGCGGATGCGCCCGCGTCCGGGGTTCTGGCCATGGGCGTCGCGGGCCAGCAAGCTGCCGGGCAAAACCGCCACATTGTATTGAGCCAACAACTCGCAGGCGTATGCGATGTCGTCACCGGGCTGACCCGCCACCTCGGGCAGCGCAGCCCAAAGGTAGAAACCGGCGTCGGGCAAGGCCACGTCCAAAACGGACTCCAGCACCGGCGTGACTTCGGCGAACTTGGTTCGGTACAGCGCCCGGTTGGCCAGCACATGGTCTTCGTCGTTCCAGGCCGCCAGGCTGGCCGATTGCACCACCGGGCTCATCGCCGAGCCGTGGTAGGTGCGGTAGAGCAGGAAGTTGCGGATGATCTCTGCGTCACCGGCGACAAAGCCTGAGCGCAGACCGGGCACATTGCTGCGCTTGGACAGCGAGGTGAATGCGATCAGGCGGCGGAAATCGCTGCGGCCGAGCCGGGCTGCGGCTTCGAGTCCGCCCAGCGGCGGCTCGTCGCGGAAATAAATCTCCGAATAGCACTCGTCGCTGGCGATCACGAAGCCGTGGCGGTCGCTCAATTCGAAGAGCTGCACCCATTCCGGCAGCGGCATCACCGCGCCGGTCGGGTTGCCGGGCGAGCAGACGTAGAGCAGCTGGGTTCTGGCCCAGGTGGCGTCGTCGATCTGGTCCCAGCGCGCGGCAAAGTTGCGTGCCGGATCGCTGTTGGCGAACGCGACCGAAGCGCCGGCCAGGATCGCAGCGCCTTCGTAGATTTGGTAGAAAGGATTGGGGCAGACGACAGTCGCGCCCAACTTGCTGGCATCGATGACGGTTTGGGCGATTGCAAACAGCGCCTCGCGCGAACCGCTGACTGGCAGCAGCTGGGTCGCTGGATCGACCGCCACGCCATAGCGCCGC
Source organism: Aquabacterium sp. (assembly GCA_044377715.1). Taxonomy (GTDB): domain Bacteria; phylum Pseudomonadota; class Gammaproteobacteria; order Burkholderiales; family Burkholderiaceae_C; genus Pseudaquabacterium. Next base: position 1,124 of record JBILYN010000172.1, on the reverse strand, counting down.
TGCAGCCAGCCGGCACAGGCCTCGCGCAATGCCGGTGTGCCAGCAGTGGGCGGGTAGGCCGACAAGCCCTTGAGCCCGGCGACCATCGCCTGCTCAACCAGTGCCGGCGTGGCGTGGCGTGGTTCGCCCAGGCCCAGGCTGATGGGGCGCAAGCGCGGGTTGGGTTGGATCCCGGCGGTCAACGCGCGCAGGCGTTCGAAGGGATAGGGGTGGAGTTTGCCCAGCAGCGGATTCATCCCGCGATTATCGCGGGCGGTGGCGCTTTCAGAGCCAGCCGCTGCAGTTGGCTGCGCCACAGCGGCAGGCCAGTTGGCCTTCATGGTGGGTCTCGCCGTAGTTCACGGTGATCTCTTCGCCCGGCGCAATGTCGCGCATCGCATAGAACTCGATCCGGCCGCCCTGGATCGACAACCTGGCGTTGGGGCTGCAACAGTGGTTGGTGAAGCGCATCGGATCGTCGCTGCGCGATGCGTCGATCGCTTTGCGCGCCGATACCTCGACGATCATGATGCGCTGCTTGCCGATGGCTCGTCTGCGGGCCTCGGACACGCTGATGCTCTCGCCGCGGATCTCGCCGATCTTGCGGTGCTTGGGCATGGGCTCGGCGGCGAAAGCACCGAAGCCGTCGATGCCGCTCTTGTGCACTGCGACGTCGTACTTCTGGTAGGCCGGCCGGGTCGGTACCGTCACGGCTTGGCAACGGTCTTGAGCGCCCCAAGGCCGGCCGAAGCCGGCCGCCCCCCTTGGGGATCAAGCAAAGTGGCAAAGCCACATTTGCTTGAGAGCCTGTCGCGATGCAGCCAGTGGCTGTCGACGATGTCACGTCGACATCTGCCGACCATCATCCACGCGTCTGGCCGGGCGAAGCTCCCTGCTGAATGCTGACCCAGGCTTCGCGCAGTCCGGCGAGCAGGTCAGCGATCTCGCGCACCACCTCCACATCCTTGCGCAGGTTGGCATACAGCAAACGGCGCAGGCTGTAGTCGTAGATTGCACCGAGGTTGGTGGCAACCTCACCGCCGCGCTCGTAATCCAAGGCGGCCAACAATCCCTGGCTGATCAAGTCGATGGCTTCGCCAATGGCTGTGCCCAACTGGTCAGCACGGTTGCTATCGATGGCCGCT
>JBILYN010000483.1:0-3310 GCA_044377715.1 Aquabacterium sp. | reverse complement strand
TGTCCGGCACGGCGGCCAACCTCAACGCCTTCCTGAGAACCTTGGGCGGCTTGACGCTGAGCGGTGCGACAGGCGCCAGCACGCTGACGCTCAGCGCGGTGGCCAATGGCTTGACGCTGTCCAAGGCGATCGCGGTCAACCAGGCGAGCTTGGCCACATCGGCGCAGCTGACGCTGCCGAGCTCGGTCCAGGTGGCTGGCGCCACCGTCTTCCCGGTCGTGATGGGGGTGGACCGCCTGGTGTTCACCGGCAGCGGCAATCTGCAGCTCCGGCTGCGCGCTGATGTCGGTGTGCTCAGCGCTGTGTCTAGCGCGGGTGTGACGGTCACCAAGGTTTCGGACCTCGAAACCCTGCTGGTGGGCAGCGCGGACGCGCTGGACGCTTTCTTCAATGCCGGCCAGGTCAGCCTGAAAACTTCTGCGGCTGCGGTGATCGACATCACGGTCAGCAACTTGACTGGCGCAGTCTTCACGACCACCGGCCGACTGACGGTGGGCTTGGCCGCTGCAGCCAGCGCAATCGCCAATCTGGCGATCAGCCTGCCTGGCAGCCTGGGCGTGGTGCCCAATGTGGCGAGCAACCTGGTGTTCGCGGGCAATGCTTTGGGCACCGGGTCGGACAGCTGGACCGTGACGCTGAGCGCCTCGGCAGGCAACCAGGTGCTGGGCACCGGCACCACCGCGGTGACCGTGGCCGGGACTGCGACCGACCGCACGTTCACCGGCACAGCGGCGGCGCTGAGCACATTCTTCGCCACCGCGGGCAAGCTGAGCTACATCGGTGCGGCCAATGGATCGCTCAAGGTGGTCGTTGCCAACAGCAGCGGCTTGAGTACCCAGACCACCGTGGCGCTCTACGGCGCAGCGGCCACCTCAGCACCGGCGGCGCCGGCGCTGAGCGGGCTGCCGGCCAAGGTCTGGGTCATGCCCAACACCGCGTCCAACTTGGTTTTCGATGCGGCTTCGGTCAGCAGCGTCGATGCCAACGAGTCGCTCAGCCTGGTCTTTGGCGTCGGCGCTGGCAGCCTCAGCCTGCTCGCTGGCACAGGCGTGACGGTGAACGCCGGGCTGTCCACAATCAGCGGCAAAGCGGCCGACCTCGCCGCCTACCTTCGGACTGAGGGCAAGCTCAGCTATACCGGCAGCGCTACAAGCCTGACGATTAAAATAAGCGGCTCGACAGGCAGCACATCCAGCGCGATGAGCCTGGCCGCCGTCGCGCAAGAAGCCACCGTCAACAGCGCTTCGGCGATCAGCCTGCCGACCAGCCTGCTCGTCACGCCTGGCGCCTCAGCGGCGCTGGTGCTGGGTGGTCTGGCACTGGCCAGTGACAGCTCGGCGGCCGTGGTCACCCTCAGCGCCGGTGCCAACGCCAGCCTGAGCTGGGCTGCGGCCACGGGCATCGGTGCGTCTTCTGGCGCCACCAGCCTGTCCAGTGGGTCAGGCGCGACACTGACGCTGTATGGCACAGCCTCAGCGCTGCAGGCTTACCTGTCCGACGCGGTGGGCAAGATCAAGCTCAGTGCCAGTGCTGCCAGTACCTTGAGCGTTTCCGTGCTGGCGGGCGGCTTCACACGCCAGGGCGTGGTGGCGCTCACGCCGCAACTGGCACAAGGTTTGACTTCGGCGGGTCCCACAGTCAGCCTGCCGGCGTCGTACACGGTGCCGGCATTGGGTGGAGAAATCCGCCTGCCGACCAGCGCGCTGAGCTACAGCTTCGTCGGCAGCGAACTGCTCGAATTGACACTGGAAGTCTCGACGGCCGGTGGCCTGAGCCTGGCGGCGCCGGCCGGTTTGCTGGCATCGGGATCGGCGGTGTCGGGCAAGCTCGTCAAGCTGCGCGCCAGCGCCAGCGAGTTCAGCGCCTTGCAGGCCTACCTCGCGTCGGGGCAGGTCGGTTACACCGGTGAGGCCGCGACGCTCAAGCTCAGCGCCGCTGTGCTGGTCGACGGTCAGGCCTTGAGCCAGACCGCCAGCACCGCGCTGCAGACTGCAGCCATGCCAGCGAGCGCCGCTGTGCTGACCTGGTCATTGCCCGCTGAGATGACCTCGGCCAAGACAGGCAGCACCGCGCTGCGATTGGGCGCGAGCACGGTGCAGGCGACCGGTCTCGACGCGGCTGCCCAGCTGACATTGACGCTGACCGCCGCCGGCACGCTGTCGGCCAACAGCGGAACGCTGGCCAGCGATGGCCACAGCTGGACGATGACCGGCACGCTGGCCCAGATCAACACGGTCTTGAACAGCGGTGCGACAGGCTACACCGGCACCACCGACCAGCCGCTCGGCTTGACGGTGCAAGCGGGCTCCATGGTGGCCAAGGCCGAGCTGGGACTGCTGCCCAACAGCAACGGACAAGCGTCTCCGCCCCGGATGGCACCCGTGCTGCAACTGCCTTCGACGCTTCAGCCTGGCGGCCAAGGGGGCCTGAGCTTGGGGTCGGACGTGCTGCAAGTGATGGCGGACCCGGGGATCGATGCCACGCTAGAGCCGCTCACGGTGCTGCTGACGCTGTCGTCCGGACAGTTGACCGCGTCTGCGGCCGCGGGCGTGACGGTGTTGGACGCATCGACCTTGGCTGCGCCGATTGCCACAGGCGCTGCGAGCTTGAAGCTGACCGGCACGGCCGCTGCACTGAGCGCTTACTTCGCGCAAGCGAATGCTTTGACGGTCATCGCGGCGGGCACGCAGTTGGTGACCCTGACGGTCAGCGCGACGCAGAACCGCTATGGCCTGACGTCGACCGCCACCGTGGCTTTGGGCAATGCCAGCGCGGCGGCGCTGCCGGCGATCTTCAACAATCTGTCGACGGTGGTGACCGGCGATCTGGTGATCGACGCCGCCTGGTTGGCAGCCCACGGCACGGGCTCTTCGCGGCTGGTCGCTGCCACCGGCAACATCACGGTCCAGAGCACTGGTTCGCTGGTCGGTCTGATCCTGGTCGCAGGCGGCGATGTCCGCGGCACCTTGGGCAGCGCGCTGCAGACCTTGGAAGTCGCCGCGCTGGGCTCGGTGGACTTGCTCAACCTGTCGTCAACCGCGCTGACGGTGACCGGCCTGCAGTCGGGCAGCGCCACGGTGGCCGGCAAGCTCAGCCTGCGCAGCGCTGGCGCGGTCACGCTGGCCGGGGCGGTCGATGCCCATGCTGGTGCGGCCACGGTCGAGGCCAGCCTGCTGATGGTCAACGCGGTCGTCAGCGCGAAGAATCTGTCGCTGCAAGCCAGAACCGGCATAGGCGCGGGCGCGTCGGCGGTCGTTGCTGCCACCACGCTGGACCTGTACACCGCCGCTGGCGATGTCGGCAGCTACGC
>JBILYN010000018.1:0-30017 GCA_044377715.1 Aquabacterium sp. | reverse complement strand
GACTCAGGTACAGCGGCGTCTGGCCGCCCTCGTCGCGGGCATTCGGGTCGAAACCACGTGCGAGCAGGCTCTCTACAGCGCTGACATCATCGAGCTTGACAGCTTTGAAAAAATCGTCGTACGCGCCCGCCCTGGCAGCAGAAAAACCAACCATCAGAGCGATATAGACAATGAACTTCATGTGATTTCTCAGATATTTCAGGACTCTATTCGAAGCCCCGGCAGGCCAAACAGGTGCTCGAAATTGCGGCTTGTGGCCTCGGCTATGGCCGCCGTCGGCAAGCACTTGACGCGCGCGAGTTCGGCCGCAACATGCGGCACCCAAGCCGGGGAGTTCGGCCGTCCGCGGTGCGGCACTGGCGCCAGGTAAGGACTGTCGGTCTCGATCAGGCAGCGGTCCAGCGGCACAAAGGCCGCCACCGCACGCAGATCGGCGGCAGTCTTGAAGGTCAGAATGCCTGAGAACGAGATGAAAAATCCCATGTCCAGCGCTGCACGCGCGACCTCGGCGGTCTCGGTGAAACAGTGAAAAACCCCGGTCAGACGGCCGGCTGCAGCCGACTGTGCATCGCGCAGCATGGCCAAGGTATCGACCGAGGCGCTGCGGGTGTGGATCACCAGTGGCTTGGCCACAGCAGCGGCCACTGCGATGTGCACCGCAAAGCGCTCACGCTGCCAGGCCATGTCGGCCGGCGTGCGGCCGTTCAAGCGAAAGTAATCGAGCCCGGTCTCGCCGATCGCGACCACCTTGGGTTGAAGCGCCAGCGCTCTCAATCGGTCGAAGTCAGGCTCCTCAACGCCCTCGCTGTCTGGATGAACACCGGCGGTGCACCAGAAGTTGTCATGCGCCAGCGCCAGGCCGTGCACCACATCGAACTCCTCGAGCGTGGTGCAAATCACCAGCGCGCGGTCCACCAAGGCCTCGGCCATGTCGGCGCGCAGTGAATCGATGCGGCCGAGCAACTCAGGAAAGCTCAGGTGGCAATGGGAGTCGACGTACATCGTGGTGGGTCTCGGGGGATGCGGCGCGCTGTCCGCGCTGCAAGTCAGACCGTCTGGGTCGGTTTGGAGGAAGCGATTTGGGTGCCCAGTATCTGTTCGATTTTGAGCTTGAGTTGGCGCGACTTGTCGTCGACAGGGAATCGCACCCCCACGCCCTGCGTACGCCCGCCCGATGCGTTGGCGGGTGTGATCCAGGCAACCTTGCCTGCCACCGGGTAGCGCTGTGGGTCGTCGGGCAAGGACAGCAGCAGGTAGATGTCGTCGCCAAGCTGGTAGGCCCGATGGGTAGGAACGAACAAACCGCCCTCGCTGAACAAGGGGATGAAGGCCGCATAGAGCGCGCCCTTCTCTCGGAAGACGAGTTGGATCACGCTGGGTCGAGCCCCTTGCGACTCCGGTGCTTGACCGGGCAGGCTGGTCTCGTTCATCGCGCGAAGTTTAGCGAGGCGCCGCCGGTTGCGCGACCGCCAGTCTGGGGTTGGCGCAACCACAGCCCGGCCGCCTGGCTGACCAAGGATTCGATCAGCAAACCGGCATTCCAGGGGTGCTCATCGTGCCGCGCCGCGCGCATCAGTTCGTGCTGCCAGGCTTTCAGCGCTGAGAGGTCGGCGCCGACCGGCAACTGCTCGACCGCAAAAAACCGCGGGCTGCCACCTGCCGCCAAGACCTGCACATCGTGGGCCAGTTTGAGCAGCAGATCGATCACCCGTGGCAGCGCCCTGCCCGCCAACAACGATGTGTCGCCCGCTGCGATGCGCCGTGGCAGTTCGGACAGCAAAGCCGGGCTCAAGCCCTCGGCTGCCCAGGCAAGTGCCTCCAGCGGGCTGCCGCCAGCGGCCATCAACAAATGCCCCGGATCGCTCATGCCTTGCGTCAACAGCCAGGCCTGCGCGACATCGGTGGCGGGCAACTCCAACCGCAAACGCTGGCAGCGACTGCGCACGGTCGGCAGCAAGCGCTCGGGGTCTGCACTGGTCAGCAGCAAGCGCAGCGCGCCCGGTGGCTCTTCCAGCGTCTTGAGCAGCGCATTGGCCGCCGTGGTGTTGAGCGCGTCGGCCGGGTGAACCAGCATCACCTTGCCGCGGCCGCGGCCGCTGGTCTGCTGGGCCCAGGCGATGGCTTGGCGAACCTGTTCGACGCGGATCTCCCGGCTGGGTTTGGCATCGGCTTTGGTGAGCTTGCTGTCCTCATCCATCACCCAGCCCAGTTGAACCCGCAGCGCGTCGGGCAGCACCAGCAGCAGGTCGGGGTGGACTCGGGTGCCCACCAGGTGGCAGCTGGCACAGCGGCCACAGGGCCGCTGCAAGCGCGCCGCGGCCGGGTCTTCGCACAGCGCAGCCTGTGCCAACAAGAGCCCGAGCTCGAGGTGGCCGCCGCCCGCCGGTCCATGAATCAGCAAAGCGTGGGCTTTGGCCAAGCTGGCGGCCTGGGCCAGCGCAGCCGCCAACCAAGGCAGTGGCAAGCTGCCGTCGCTGGCCACGCCTATCTGACGTGCTGGGCTCTTCGTCATCCGGCCCAATCCTTCAGTCTGGCTTGCAAGGCCAGCAGCAACTCGGCCCAGACTGCTTCGCGGGCTTGGTCAGCAACGATACGGACGATGCGCTGCGGTGCGGCGCGGGCCCGCTCTGCGTAAGCGGCGCTGACGCGTTCGAAGAACACCAAGTCCTCGCGTTCGAGCCGGTCGGCGGCGCGGGCCGCGGCGCGGCGCGCAGCGGCCACGGCCGCGGGCAAGTCGAACCACAGCGTCAGGTCAGGCTGCAGCAGCCCGGTCGGGGCCTGCTGAACCCAATGTTCAAGTTGCGACAGCAAGCCCAGGTCGAAGCCGCGCCCACCGCCTTGGTAGGCGAAGGTGGCGTCAGTGAAACGGTCGCACAACACGATTTCGCCGCGCGCCAATGCGGGTGCGATCACCGCCCGCAGGTGGTCGCGGCGACCGGCAAACACCAGCAGCGCTTCGGTCAGTGCGTCCATCTCATGCTGCAGGAACAGCTCGCGAAGGCTCTCTGCCAACGCGGTGCCGCCGGGTTCACGGGTGATCAGCACCACGCGGCCGCGGTCGCGCAGCCAGGCCGCAAGGGCTTCGATGTGCGAGGACTTGCCCGCGCCGTCAATGCCCTCGAAGCTGATGAAGCGCCCAGGCAGGGTCATGGCGCCGTCACGGGTTTTTTTCCGCGGATGTATTGGTTCACTGCCCGATTGTGCGCGGTCAAGTCATCGCTGAACACGCTGCTGCCATCGCCGCGTGCGACGAAGTACAGCGCCCGGGTGGTCTCTGGTTGAACCACCGCGCGAAGCGCAGCCAGCCCGGGCATCGAGATCGGCGTGGGCGGCAGTCCCAAACGCGTGTAGGTGTTGAAAGGGGTGTCGGTCAACAAGTCCCGCTTGTACAGCTTGCCATCGTAAGCCTCGCCCAGTCCATAGATCACGCTCGGGTCGGTCTGCAGCGGCATGCCGATGCGAAGGCGGTTGATGAACACGCCCGCGATCTTGCCGCGATCTGCCGCCAGACCGGTTTCCTTCTCGACGATCGAGGCCAGTACCAGGGCCTGGTCGGCGGAGCTGATCGGCAAGTCTGCGGCACGCCCGGCCCAGACCGCTTCAAGCCGCTGGCGCTGCAACAGCGCCGCGCGTTTGAGCACGGTCAGGTCGCTGACACCTCGGCTGTAGACATAGGTGTCTGGAAAAAAACGGCCCTCGGGCGACAGCCCGGGCTGGCCGATCGCGGCCATCAACTGTGCCTCGGTCATGTTGGCGCTGAGCGGCTGTAGCCTGGTCGCCCGTGCGAGCTCGGCGCGAAACTGGCGGAAGGTCCAGCCCTCGATCAGACGCACCCGTTCGTAGGACTCGTCACCCTGCACCATCCGGGTCAGCAGGCTGCGTGGCGTGATGCCGGCCTCGACCTGGTAACTGCCGGCCCGGATGCGCCGGGCTTGGCCGCTCGCGCGAAACCACTGGTAGAGCAGCCAGGGGTCGGTCTGCACCCCAGCGCGGACCCATGCGTTGGCGATCTCGCGTGGCGACGTGCCGGCTTCGATCGACAGCTCGACAGCCTGGCTCGCCAAAGGCAGATCGCGCGTCAGCCACCACCAGACGGTGCCGCCGGTGCCGGCGCAAGACAACAGGATCAACAGAAAAACAGCGCGCAAGACTTTCATGCCAACCATGCCGGACCGGGCTGCCCGCGTGCGGCCAATGGCCGACACGCCAGCGCGTGAGAGGGGGCGTGATGATAATCGGCGTATGACCTCTACCGAATCCCTCTGCGGCGCGCGACGCCTGACCGATTGGGGCCTGATCCGGGCCCAGGGCGCCGACGCCGCCAGCTTTCTGCACGGCCAACTGACACAGGACGTGGCGTCCCTGCCAGCAGGCCAGGCCAGGCTGGCGGGTTTTTGCTCGGCCAAGGGCCGGCTGCTGGCCAGCTTTGTGCTTTGGCGCGTCGACGATCAGACGATTTACCTGGCCTGCAGCGCCGACCTGCTCGCGCCAACGCTCAAGCGATTGACGATGTTCGTGATGCGCGCCAAGTGCAAGCTCAGCGACGCGTCGGCCGAGGTCTCGCTGTATGGCCTGGCAGGCACCGAAGCACAGCGTTGGTCAGGGGCTGCGGCACCTGCAACGCCTTGGGACGTCGCCGCATTGGATGCGGGCCAACTGGTCCGCCTGCCTGATGCCCAGGACCAGCCGAGGTTCATGCTCGCGCTGCCAGCCGAGGCCCCTGCCCCCGCGCTGCCGGTTCTGACGGCTGAAGCTTGGCAGTGGCTGGAGGTCCGCAGCGGCGTCGTTCGCATCAGCGCGGCGACTGTCGAGCATTTCGTGCCGCAGATGGTCAACCTCGAGTTGGTCGGGGGAGTGAATTTCCAGAAAGGCTGCTATCCAGGCCAGGAAGTGGTCGCGCGCAGCCAGTACCGCGGCACGATCAAGCGCCGGGCGCTGGTGTTTGACTGCGCACAGGCGCTCAGCGCTGGTCAGGAGGTGTTCCACAGCGCTGACCCAGGCCAACCCGCGGGCCAGGTGGCGCTGGCCGCACCCTCACCTGAGGGCGGCTGGACCGCACTGGTCGAGGTCAAGCTGGCAGCGCTGGAGTCCGGCAGTCTGCACGCAGGGTCGGTCGACGGGGCACCGCTGCTGGCCCGCACCCTGCCCTACGCGCTGCCGACCGAGCCGGCCTGAGGTCCGTCACGCGCAAGCGCATGGCCGAACGCCTCTACGTCTACTACCGGGTCGATCAAGCAGACTTCGCTGCGGTGCAGGCTGCAGCGTTGAGCCTGCAGTCGACCTTGCGTCGTACTCACCCAGGTCTGCAGGCAGAGTTGCTGCGACGCCCCGATCTGCGCGACGGGCAGGCCACGCTGATGGAGACTTACGCGCAGGCCGACGGGGTGGATGCAGCTCTGGCACAGGCTATCGAGGCGGCGGCGGTCAAGTCGCTGGTGCGCTGGCTGAAAGGTCCACGCCACTGCGAGCGCTTCGAGCCGCTGGGGTGAGTCCGACCTCGGCGCCGAATGGCTCGGACAGCCGAGGTCTAGAAAGGGCCGATTTGGCGTTTCTGCAACGCCATCAAGCCAGCGCGAGCTGTTGCTCCAGATCGTGGAGTACCTGGTAGCAGGGCAGAACCTGGGCCACACTCGCATTGGGCTCACGGCCCTCGCGGATCGCAGCGAAGAACTCGCGGTCTTGCAACTCGATGCCGTTCATCGACACCGCCACCTTCGAGACATCGATCTTCTCGTCCTTGGCCGTGAACAAGTCGTCGTAGCGCGCCAAGTAAGTGCCGGTGTCGCCGATGTAGCGAAAAAAGGTGCCCAGCGGGCCGTCGTTGTTGAAGGACAGGCTCAGCGTGCAGATCGCGCCGTTGGCTGCCTTCAACTGGATGCTCATGTCCATCGCGATGCCCAGCACCGGGTGGATCGGCCCTTGCACCGCGTTGGCACGGACGATGGGCGAGTCGCATTGGTAGGCGAACAAGTCCACGGTGTGCGCAGCGTGGTGCCACAGCAGGTGGTCGGTCCAGCTGCGTGCTTGTCCCAGCGCATTGATGTTGCTGCGGCGGAAGAAATAGGTCTGTACATCCAGCTGCTGGAGCTTGAACTCGCCACTCCTGATTTTTTGGTTCAACCACTGGTGGCTGGGGTTGAAGCGCCGGGTGTGTCCGGCCATCGCGACCAAGCCGGTGGTCTTTTGCAGCGCGACCACTTGCTGCGCACCGGCCAGCGTGTCAGCCAGCGGAATCTCGCACTGCACATGCTTGCCGGCTTTCAGGCAGGCGATGGTTTGCGCCGCGTGCATCTGGGTCGGTGTGCACAGGATCACCGCGTCGACTTCGGGCAGCGCCAAGCTGTCGGCCAGATCGATGCTGGTGTGTGCGATGCCGTACTTGGCCGCGACTTCGCGGGTCTTGCCCAGGTCGCGGCTGACCAGCGAGACGACTTCGACGCCGTCGATGTTCTGGATACCCTCGATATGCTTGATGCCAAAAGCGCCGGCACCGGCCAGCGCCACCTTGATCGTCTTGCTCATGCTTGGTTCTCCAGGATCAGATGGCCGACGGCGGTGTTGCTGGCAGGCACATGGTAGAAGCGATGCTTGACGATCGGCGGCTTGCCGCCCGCCACGTCATCCATCGCACCGCGGGCGATCAACCACATCACCAGCTCGATGCCTTCGCTGCCGGCCTCGCGCACATAGTCGATGTGCGGCACGGCGGCTTGGGTCCCCGGATCGGCGATCAGGCGGTCGAGAAAAGCGTTGTCGAACTCGCGGTTGATCAGGCCGGCACGTGCCCCTTGGAGCTGGTGGCTCATGCCGCCGGTGCCCCAGATCTGCACTTTCAGGTCCTGGTCGAAGGACTCGACCGCCTTGCGGATCGCCTGGCCCAGCTTGAAGCAGCGCGCGCCACTGGGTACAGGATAATGCACGACGTTGACGGCAAACGGGATCACCGGGCAAGGCCAGGCGGGATGTTCACCGCCAGGCTGCCCGCACATCAGACTCAAGGGTACGGTCAGGCCATGGTCGACATCCATCTTGTTGACGATGGTCAGGTCGAAATCGTCCTGAATCACCGATTGCGCGATGTGCGCCGCCAGTTCGGGATGGCCGATCACGGTGGGCACCGGCCTCGGACCCCAACCTTCATCGGCCGGTGCGTAGCTGCTAGCGGTGCCGATCGCAAAGGTCGGGATCATGTCCAGACTGAAAGCGGTCGCATGGTCGTTGTAGACCAGGAAGATCACGTCGGGTCGGTTGTCGGCCATCCACTGCTTGGAGACCTCGTAGCCTTTGAACAGCGGCTGCCAGTAAGCCTCGTTGTCTTTCCCCAAGTCAAGCGCTGCGCCTATCGCGGGGACATGCGAGGTGAAGACGCTGGCGCTGATCTTGGCCATCAGTTGCGCTGCACTTTCTTGCTTTCGCCGACATAGCGGTTGCCCTCGACCGAGCGGCCGCCGGCCAGCATCATCGCGGCGTATTCGTCCTGCGTCATGCCGGTCATGCTCGCAGCCATGTACTGGAAGCTCTTGCCGTCGGTCGCACCGATCTTGGCCAAAAAGTAGATGTTGCCGCCAGCGGCGATGCAGCGGTTCAGGTCTCGCGTCAACACGCCTTGCTTCTGCTCCTCGGTCATCGGCCATTCGTCAAGGTAAGCGCGCTCCCCGGCTTTGAATCGCTCGCGGTTGGCGGCCTTCATCAGCGACATGCAAAACTGGTTCAGGTGGTAGCCCTTGCGCGACTGCTCGGCGTCGAAGATCGTCGTGCCCGGCACGTCCAGATAGGGTTTGTCGAGTGCCATGGTCATGCCTCCTGTCGAGCCGTCTCAAAGAAGGCATGCGCCCCCTCGGGGGGCTGAGCCAGCGCCGAGCGAGCGCCTGCGCGCTCGTGAGTGGCTGGCGAAGGCCGGGCGGCATGCTTGCCGGCCGGCAGCGAACGAATGTGAGCGTGGCGGACCATCAGTCCTCCTCGGGCCAGTACAGCCGCATCGGGTTGTCGACCAGCAGCTTGCGTTGCAGCTCGGCGGTGCTGGCAATGTGCGGGATGAAGTCGACCAGCAGACCGTCGTCGGGCATGTGGTCTTTCAGGTTGGGGTGCGGCCAGTCGGTGCCCCAGAGCACGCGGTCTGGAAACTGCTCGACGATGCGGCGCGCGAACGGGATCACGTCCTGGTAGGCATGCTGCTCACCGTTCAAGGCCTTGGGCCCGGTGATCGACAAGCGCTCGGGGCAGCTGACTTTGCTCCAGACGTTCGCATGCTCACGCATGAAGCGCTCGAACAGTGCGAACTGCGGTCCATCGACGGCCAAGCTGAGGTCGGGCCGGCCCATATGGTCGACCACCACCGTCGTCGGCAACTGTGTGAAGAAGTCCCACAGTTCGGGCAGGTCGACGGCCTCGAAGTAGATCACCACATGCCAACCCAGCTTCTGGATGCGAGCCGCGATGTCCATCAACTCGTCCTTGGGCGTGAAATCGACCAGGCGCTTGACGAAGTTGAAGCGAACGCCGCGAACGCCGGCCTGGTGCAATGCTTGCAACTCGGCGTCGCTGATGCTGCGCTTGACGGTGGCCACGCCGCGTGCCTTGCCGCCGCTGTGGACCAGCGCATCGACCATCGCCCGGTTGTCTGCGCCGTGGCAGGTGGCCTGCACCACGACGTTGCGGGCGAACCCGAGATGGTCGCGCAAGGCGTAGAGCTGAGCTTTGGAGGCGTCGCAGGGCGTGTACTTGCGCTCAGGCGCGTAGGGGAATTCGGCGCCTGGACCAAACACATGGCAGTGCGCGTCCACGCTGCCGGCCGGCACCTGGAAGCGCGGCTTGCTCGGGTTCGCGTACCAGTCGAGCCAGCCTGGAGTTTTTTCGAAATTCATGCTCATCGATCCTTGTTGTCGACCAGGACCAGGGCCTGGGCCAGGATGCGGCCGACCTCGCCGTAGCCGATCAGGCCCACGCACCAATGCCGGGGATCAGGGTTCATCGCATCAATCGATGTAGCGCAGCCCGGCTTTGGCCAGTGCATCGCGCATCTTGTACATGTCGAGCCCCAGCGTGCCGGCCGCGAGCTTGGCGCGCTTGTCGGTCTCGTTGGCCTCGCGCGCCTCGGCCGCATCGGCAACCTGCTGCGCGATCGCCGCCGGCACCACGACCACGCCGTCGGTGTCGGCGATCACCACGTCGCCTGGGTTGACCACCTCGCCAGCGCAGACCACGGCGATGTTGACCGACCCCAGCGTCCCCTTGACCGTGCCCTTGGCGTTGACCGCCCGGCTGAAAACGGGGAAAGCCATCTCGGTCAGGTCTTTGACGTCACGTACACCCCCGTCGATGATCAGGCCGAGCGCGCCGCGGGCGCGGAACGAGGTCGCCAGCAGGTCGCCAAAAAAACCGTCCTCGTTGTCGCTGGTACAGGCCGCGACCACCACGTCGCCGGTCTGCAACTGCTCGGCCGCCACATGCATCATCCAGTTGTCGCCGGGCTGCAACAGCACCGTCACGGCGGTGCCGCAGACATGGGCGCCGGTGTAAATGCCTTTCATGTAGGGCTTCATCAGGCCGACCCGGCCCATCGCCTCGTGGATCGTTGCGACACCGAAGCGCGAGAGTTTTTCGACCGCAGCGCGGTCGGCACGCACGATGTTGCGCTTGACGATACCCAGTTGGTTCAACGGCAGGCTCATCTCAGAGTCCTTTGGCTTTGAGCGCGGCGTCGAGCCGCGGGTACACGCGGCGCGCATTGCCTTCGTAGATCGCATGGCGGTCATCGCCGACGACGATGGTCGAGGCCTCGATGTAGCGCTTGGTGTCATCGAAGTATTGCCCCGTCTCGGGGTCGATGCCGCGCACCGCGCCGATCATCTCGCTGGCGAACAAGATGTTTTTCACCGGGATCACTTTGGTCAGCAGGTCAATGCCAGGCTGGTGGTAGACGCAGGTGTCGAAAAAGATGTTGTTGAGCAGGTGCTCGGTCAGCAGCGGTTTTTTCAACTCTTGCGCCAGGCCGCGGAAGCGCCCCCAGTGGTAAGGCACCGCGCCGCCACCGTGCGGGATGATGAAACGCAGCGTCGGAAAATCGGTGAACAGGTCGCTGGTCAGGCACTGCATGAAAGCCGTCGTGTCGGCGTTCAGGTAATGCGCGCCGGTGGTGTGGAAACAGTCGTTGCAACTGGTGCTGACGTGGACCATCGCCGGAATGTCGTACTCGACCATCTTCTCGTAGACCGGATACCAAGCGCGATCGCTCAGCGGTGGCGAGGTCCAGTGGCCGCCTGAGGGGTCGGGGTTGAGGTTGATGCCGACGTTGCCGAATTGCTCGACGCATTTGACGAGTTCAGGAATCGAGGTCGCTGGATCCACGCCTGGCGACTGCGGCAGCATTGCCGCCGGGATGAAGTGGTCTGGGAAAAGTTGCGCCACCCGATAGCAAAGTTCGTTGCAGATCGCCGCCCAGGTGCTAGAGATCTGGAAGTCGCCGATATGGTGGGCCATGAAGCTGGCGCGCGGGCTGAAGATCGTCAGGTCGCTGCCCCGCTCCTTCATCAGCCGCAGCTGGTTTGACGCGATGGATTCACGCAACTCATCGTCGCTGATCTTCAAGTCGCTCGCTTTAGGCATCAGCGACGGATCCTGAATCCCGGCAATCTGCCGATTGCGCCAGGTCTCGAGAGATTTGGGTGCGGTGGTGTAATGGCCGTGGCAATCGATGATCATCTTGGGTCTCTCCTGTTGTCAGTTTTGACGCTTCAAGCGCAGTCAGCCCGGCACCATGCCGTGTCGCCGCTTGGCTTCGTCGGCCATCGGCGATCCCAGGAATTCAAGCAGCGCGCGCAAGGCCCTGGGTTGACGGCAGGTGCTGCAGACCGCCGCCGAGAAGACCGTGTCGATCTGGATCGCCGGTGGCAGCGGGCCGACCACGCGGATGCCGTCGACGTTGATCAATTCGCTGAGTTGCTGGAAGCCAAGCGCGACTTCGCCTCGCGACACCAGCGAGCCGACCGGTACACCCGCTGGCGCCTGGACCAGGCGTTCGCCCAAGGTCTGGACAATGCCCCAACGCTCGAACAGCTTGAGCAACTGCACACCGCTGGGCCCGGTGGAGTAAGCAACAGTGCGGGCATCGAGCACGGCTTGACGAACTGCCGCCTCGCTGCCGATGTCGGGTTGCGGCGCTCCGGCGGGCACCGCGACGGCAACCCCCGAATGCACCAGATCGACTTTGCTGTGGGCGTTGACGCGGCCGGCTGCGCTCAGCTTGTCGATCGCATCGGATGCCAACACGACCAGGTCGAAGGCCTCGCCGGCCAATACCCGGCGGGCGGCATCGACGCCGCCGACGGACTCGAAACTCACTTCGACGCCATGTCGTTGCCGGTAATCGCTGGCCAATTCGGCCAGCATGCTGCGCGTTGCCATCGACGAGATGCCGCTGATGCGGTCGCTCATGGCTTCAAACCTTCACGGCGGTCCGGGTCGGAGCGCATGGTGGGGCGACACAACAGGTTTCGCATGGGCAGTCTGCCGAAGTCCGTATGGGAATGCGCAAATTCTGGCGCTCCTGAGCGCATCAAGGCCGGCCGAAGCCGGCCGCCCCCCGTGGGGATCAAGCAAAGTGGCAAAGCCACATTTGCTTGAGAGTCTATCAATCTGGGCCTGCCTGGCGATGGCTGCTATGCCGGCACAGCACGTCAGATCGGGCCAGCGACCCCGCTGACCTGTCGAGCCGGTCAAGCCGGTCACGCCGGCGCCACCGGCCTGTCGGCGGCTCACAGCGGCGCGATCTTTGCCGTGCGCAGCACCTCGGCCCAATGCAAGGTCTCGGCGGCCAGCGTGCGGCGCAGCTCCTCCGCGCTGCCGCCTTGCGGCCGCACGCCGAGCGCACGCAATTGCTGCTGCACCGCCGGCTGGACCAGCGCCTGGTTGGCCGCTGCGTTGAGCCGGACCAGCACCTCGGGCGGCGTTCGCGCCGGTGCGGCCAGCGCGTTCCACGAGCTCAGCTCGAAACCCTGCAGTGCCGGCCCGCCAGACTCGATCACGGTCGGTAGCTCAGGCAGGTCGGCAAAGCGCTGCGCCGAGGTCACGGCCAGCACCCGCAACACCCCGGCGCTGAGCTGAGGCAACCAAGGCCCGAGGATTTCGAAAGCAGCGTCGATCTCGCCACCGCGCAGCGCGCCGAGCAGCGCCGGCGTGCCCTTGTAGGGAACGACCAAGGCGTCGATACCTGCGAGTTGCTTGAACCACTCGGACGCCAAGTGCTGGGTGCTGCCGACCGCAACGCTGCCCAGCGTCAGCTTGCCGGGCTGCGACCTGGCGTGCTCGAGCAACTGAGCCAGGGTCTTCAGGCGAGATCCCGAGGCCACAAACAGCGCCAGGTCGAATCTAGCGAGCAGGCAGACCGGCGCGAAGTCGCGCTGGGCGTCGAAAGGCAGCTTGCGGAACAAGCCGGTCGCGATCGCGTGGCCGTTGCTCATCAGCAGCAGGTTGTGGCCGTCGGCCGCCGAGTTGGCCACAGCCTGGCTGGCGACGATGCTGCCGGCGCTGGGCCGGTTGTCGACCACGACGGCCTGACCCAGACCGACCGACATGGCTTGCGCCACCGCGCGGGCCGTCAAGTCGGCGATGCCGCCCGGGCCGAAAGGCACTGTCAGCGTGATTGGTCGCTGCGGAAATGCCTGAGCCTTCGCCGGCAGGGTTGCGGTGGCCAATGCGCACAGCGCCAGTCGGCGCGACAGCAAGCAAGGCCGAAGTATCGGAGGACTGAGCATGGGCGCCTGCGGCATCGTGAGCGGCGATTGTCCGGCAGCCATGCGGCCACCTGTTTGAAGCGCCGACCCAAGGCGCGATCAGCCTGCGTGCCGAGTCGCCGCGCCGCTAGCCAAGGATCCCTGTCCGCACGCATCCTCTCGGGCCGCGCGATACTGCAGGCCAACCACAACGCATTGAGACCCGCATGCACTACAAGACCAGCAGCCGCGCGCCCGGCATGAAATTCGACCCCTTCAAAGCCTTGGCTGTGCCGCGCCCGATCGGCTGGATCGGCACCCTCAGCCGCGACGGCGTGCCCAACCTGGCGCCTTACAGCTTCTTCAATGCCGTCAGCGACCGACCACCGATGGTGATGTTCTCGTCGGTCGGCCGCAAGGACTCGCTGCGCAACATCGAGGACAACGGCGAGTTCACTTGCTCGATCGCCAACTGGGACCTGCACGAGGCGATGAACCTGAGCTCGGCGCCAGTGGCCCACGGCGTCGACGAGTTCGCGCTCGCCGGCCTGACGCCGGCCGCGTCGATCTGTGTCAAGCCGCCCTGGGTCGCGCAAGCCCCCGCCGCTTTCGAATGCAAGGTCTGGAAAACCATCGCCCTGCCCGCCCCGATCGGGGCCGACGGCGCGCCGGGCGAAGGCTGCACGATGGTGATCGGCGAGGTGCTGGCGATCTACATCGACGAGCGCTTCATTGCCGACGGCATTGTCCAGACCGGCGCGATGCGCCCGCTGGCCAGGCTGGGCTACATGGACTACGCGGTGATCTCGCCCGAGAGCTTGTTCACGCTGAACCGGCCGACGGCCAGCTCAGACGGCCGCAGCGCGACCGTGCTGCCCGGGGCTTGGGATGGGGTCTACCGCTAGGCGCTTCCCGCGACACAGCGGCCCTTGCGGCCTAAGCTCAACGACGAGCGCTGCGTCGGCAACCACCTATCCCTGGAGCAGACAAGCGCCATGCCTCTCGAACACCACGACGTGCTGATCATCGGCGCCGGCCTCTCAGGCATAGGCGCTGCGCACCATCTGCAGACGCAATGCCCTGACCGGACTTATGCGATCCTGGAGGCCCGCGACGCGATCGGCGGCACCTGGGACTTGTTCCGCTACCCCGGCATCAGGTCGGATTCGGACATGTACACCCTGGGTTATTCGTTCAAGCCCTGGGAGCAAGCGAAAGCAATCGCCGACGGGCCAGCGATCCTCGACTACGTCCGGGACGCTGCGAAGGACAAAGGCATCGAATCGCACATCCGATTCGGCCACAGCGTCAAGCGCGCCGACTGGTCGAGCGAAGACGCACGCTGGAGCGTCGAAGTCGAGGTCGGCGAGTCCAAGACCGTGCAGCACCTGAGTTGCAATTTCCTGTTCGTCTGCGCCGGCTACTACCAGTACGCCCAAGGCTTCACGCCCGACTTCCCCGGCCGCGACCGCTTCCAGGGCCGTGTCGTCCATCCTCAGCATTGGACCGACGACATCGTCCACGCCGGCAAGCGCGTGGTGGTGATCGGCAGTGGCGCGACCGCGGTCACGCTGGTGCCAGCGCTGGCCGAGCAGGCCGCCCATGTGACGATGCTGCAGCGCTCACCGACTTATGTCGTGTCGCGGCCGTCGCAGGACGGCATGGCGAACTGGTTGCGACGCCATTTGCCGGCCAAGCTGGCCTATGCGATCAATCGTTGGAAGCGGGTGCTGCTGGGCATCTACTTCTTCAACCTGTGCCAGCGCGACCCGTCCAAGGTCAAGCGCTTGATCCTGGGTGGTGTTCGGATGGCCTTGGGCCCGGACTACGACGTCGCGAAGCATTTCAACCCGAGCTACAAGCCCTGGGAGCAGCGGCTGTGCCTGGTGCCTGACGGCGATTTGTTCAAGGCGATCCGATCCCAGCGCGCATCGGTCGTCACCGACCAGATCGAGACTTTCACCGAGACCGGCATACAGCTCAAGTCGGGTCAGACGCTGAGCGCAGACCTGATCGTCACCGCCACCGGCCTGAATCTGCAGGTGCTCGGCGGACTGCAGCTCAGCGTCGATGGTCAAGCGGTGGACCTGGCCAAGACCTTGAGCTACAAGGGCGCGATGTACAGCGGCGTGCCCAACCTGGCATCGGCTTTCGGCTACACCAATGCGTCCTGGACGCTCAAAGCTGACTTGACGTCCGAGTATGTCTGCCGCCTGCTCAAGCACATGAAGCGCAAGGGCCTGTCCCAGTGCACCCCGCGCAACACCGACCCCACCGTGACCGAAGAGCCCTGGATCAGTTTCTCGTCGGGCTATTTTCAGCGCAGCGTCCACCTGTTTCAAAAGCAAGGGTCCAAGGCGCCTTGGAAGCTGTACCAGAACTACCCACTGGACATCATGATGCTGCGCTTTGGTCGCGTCGATGATGGCGTGATGAGCTTCGCCTAGATTTCGCAGCCACGCGGCTGGCGCCGCACAACGATTCAAGCAGCCTCCAGGAGCCTCAAACATGTTCGACACCGCGATTGCCGGCAGCTTGCCCAAGCCCGAATGGCTGGCCGAGACCGGCAAGCTCTGGCCTCGCTGGCAGGCTGAAGGCCAGGCACTGAGCCAGGCCAAGCTTGACGCCACGCTGCTGTGGATCAAGCTGCAAGAAGAAGCAGGGCTGGACGTGATCGGCGACGGCGAGCAGTCGCGCCAGCACTTTGTGCATGGCTTTCTCGAGCAGGTCGAGGGCATAGACTTCGAGCACAAGGTCGAGATGGGCATTCGCAACGACCGCTACAAGGCGATGGTGCCTCAGGTGGTGGCACCACTGCGGCTCAAAGGCCGGGTGCACGCTGCCGAAGCGCAGTTCCTGCGCGCCCATACCCAACGCAAGATCAAGTTCACCCTGCCTGGCCCAATGACCATCGTCGACACGGTGGCCGACGGCTGTTACCACGACCGCGTCAAGCTGGCTTTCGCGTTTGCCGAACTGCTCAACCAGGAAGCGCTGGCGCTGCAGGCCGACGGTGTCGACATCGTCCAGTTCGACGAACCCGCGTTCAATGTCTACCTCGACCAGGCCGCTGACTGGGGTGTTAGGGCGCTAGAGCACGCGGCGCGCGGCTTGCACTGCAAGACAGCGGTGCACATCTGCTACGGCTACGGTATCCAGGCCAACATCGACTGGAAGAAGACGCTGGGCGGCGAATGGCGGCAGTACGAAAGAGTGTTTCCCGCGCTGGCCGCGAGCCGCATAGACCAGGTCAGCCTGGAATGCATCCACTCGCTGGTACCGGCCGAACTGATGGCATTGCTGGCCGGCAAGGACGTGATGGTCGGCGTGATCGACGTGGCGAGCGATGCGATCGAGACGCCCGAAGAAGTGGCCGACACCATCGGCCGCGCGCTGCAGTTCGTGCCGCGCGAGCGATTGTTGGCCTGCACCAACTGCGGATTAGCGCCGATGCAGCGCAGCGTGGCCGAGGCCAAGCTGCGCGCGCTGGTGCAGGGCACCGCGCTGGCACGTCAGCGCTACGCCTGAGCGCTACGCCTGAACGCTACGCCCGAGCGCCGCGGGCCAAGACCTGCCCGCAACGACGCTTCAGTTCGCCTCCAACCCCAGCGCCACCCTGGCCTGGTATTCGCGGTCGAGCAAGCTCATCACGATCAGGCTGTCGTAGCCATCGGCGTTGTTGCCGGTCAGTCGAACGCTCTCGCGCAAACGGCCTTCCTCGACGAATCCCTCGCTGTTGTAGAGGGTCTGGGCGCGGGTGTTCAGGCTTTTCACATCGAGCCAGAAGCGGTGCGCATGCAGGTCGCGAAACGCCATCTGCTTGAGCCCCCGCACGCAGGCTCGACCGAGGCCCTGGCCCTGGCCGTCGTGCTGCAGCACGATGCGCTTCAACTCAACGCTGCGGTGTTGGTTTCGGCAGCCTTGCAGGATCACGAAACCGATGGCCGCATAAGCCGGCCCGGCTTCGACGATGAAGTGCCGAAAGTCCGGAATACGCACCGCGCCCTCGTGCTGCATGCGCTCCCAGGGCGTGATGAACGGCAGGTTGCGGCTGTCGGTCTCGACCTGGATCACGTATTCAAGGTCACTGAGCAGCGTCGGGCGCATGCGAACCCGCAGTGCGCCCTCCGCGGCCGCGCCAGCGTCAAACATCAAGATCCACCGTGTCGCCGTGCAACTCCATCAACTCGCGCCTCGAGGCCGCCTCGCCCTTGCCCATCAGCTTGGTGAACGAGACCACTGTGTCGGCAAAGCTCATCAGCCCCCAGGCCACCGGCAGCAAGCGCCGGGTCTCGGGGTTCAGCGTGGTCTCCCAAAGCTGCTCGGCGTTCATCTCGCCCAGACCCTTGAATCGGCTGATGCTCCAACTGCCCTCTTTCGCGCCTTCCTTGCGCAGCTTGTCCAGCGTGGCGTCCTGCTCGCCCTGGTCAAGCGCATAGAACTTGGCGGCTGGTTTCTTGCCGCGCGCCGGCGCGTCGATGCGAAACAGCGGTGGCTTGGCGATGTAGACATGGCCGCGCTCGATCAGCTTGGGGAAATGGCGGAAGAATAGTGTGAGCAGCAGCACCTGGATGTGCGAGCCGTCGACGTCCGCGTCGCTGAGGATACAGACCTTGCCATAGCGCAGGCCCGAGAAGTCCGGGCTGTCGTTTGGACCATGCGGGTCTATGCCTATCGCCACCGAGATGTCATGGATCTCGTTGTTGGCAAACAAGCGGTCGCGCTCGACCTCCCAGGCGTTGAGCACCTTGCCGCGCAGCGGCAGGATCGCCTGCGTCTCCTTGTCGCGGCCCATCTTGGCCGATCCACCGGCCGAATCGCCCTCGACCAGGAAGACCTCGTTCAGATTCAGGTCGCGGCTCTCGCAGTCGGTCAGCTTGCCCGGCAGCACCGCCACACCCGAGCCTTTGCGCTTTTCCACTTTCTGGCTGGCACGCTGGCGGGTCTGGGCCTGCCGGATCACCAACTCGGCAAGCTTCTTGCCGAACTCCACATGCTGGTTGAGCCAAAGCTCGAGCGGCGGCCGGGTGAACTGGCTGACCAGTCGCAGTGCGTCGCGGCTGTTCAGCCGCTCCTTGATCTGGCCCTGAAACTGCGGGTCTAGCACCTTGGCCGACAGCACGAAGCTGGCGCGCGAGAACACGTCCTCGGGCATCAGCTTGACGCCTTTGGGCAGCAGCGCATGCAGCTCGATGAAGGTCTTGACGGCGCCGAACAAGCCGTCCTTGAGCCCGCTCTCATGGGTGCCGCCGGCCACCGTCGGAATCAGGTTGACATAGCTCTCGCGCAACACAGAGCCGTCCTCGGTGAAGGCCAGCACCCAGCCCACGCCCTCGCCTTCGGCGAAATTTTCACTCTCGGCGCCGCTGGCATAGCCTGAGCCCTCGAACAACGGGATGATCGGGTCGGCCGCCAGCCCTTGGCTCAAGTAGTCGCGCAGCCCACCCTGGTAAAGCCAGGTCTGCACCTCGGGTGGCCTGTCGCCGGCCCTCTCGACGGTCAGCGTCACTGTCACGCCGGGCATCAACACGGCCTTGCTGCGCAGCAAATGGGTCAGTTCCTGGCGCGGCAGTTCGGTGGCCTCGAAATACTTGGCGTCGGGCCAGACCCGCACGCTGGTGCCGTGGCGCCGCTCGCTGGCGCTGGCCTTGCGCAACACCAGCGCTTCGATCACGTCGCCGCCCGAGAACGCCAGCGTCGCAGCCTGGCCTTCGCGCCAGACGCTGACCTGCAAGCGTTTGGACAGCGCATTGGTCACGCTCACCCCGACACCGTGCAGGCCGCCCGAAAAGCTGTACGCGCCACCCGACCCCTTGTCGAACTTGCCGCCTGCGTGCAGCCGGGTGAAGACGATCTCGAGCACCGGCACCTGCTCTTCGGGGTGCAGGCCGAACGGGATGCCTCGGCCGTCATCGTCGACCGTGATCGATCCGTCTGCATGCAGCGTGACGTCGATGCGGCGGCAAGTGCCGGCCAGCGCCTCGTCGGCCGCGTTGTCGATCACCTCCTGGACGATGTGCAGCGGGTTCTCGGTGCGGGTGTACATGCCCGGCCGCTGCTTGACGGGCTCCAGCCCCTTGAGAACGCGAATCGATGCTTCGCCGTATTGCGCGCTTTGTTTGGGGGTCGTGGCCATGGGAGGCGATTTTAGAGACGGGCTGCGCCAGCGCGGCGCCAAGCACGCCGGCAGCACCCGGGTCGGCCTGCCGATCGCCCCTTCAGTATCGGCTGCAGACCGCTTTGGCTACAGTGGCGCCATGAGCCTTCCAGTCCCTTCCGAGCGCCAACTCTCCATGACCCAAGTGCTGTTGTGCGGCGCGCTGATCGTCACCTTGTCGATGGGCATACGCCATGGCTTCGGCCTGTGGCTGCAGCCGATGACGATGGATCGCGGCTGGAGCCGCGAGACCTTTGCTTTCGCGCTGGCGGTGCAAAGCCTGGCCTGGGGCATCGCCGGGCCCTTTGCCGGCATGCTGGCCGACCGCTACAGCGCTTACCGGGTGCTGGTGGTGGGCGGGCTGCTGTATGCGCTGGGCCTGGTGCTGATGGCGCTGTCGAGCTCGGGGCTGGCATTTGCCGGCAGCGCCGGTGTGATCCTCGGCATGGCGCAGTCGGGCTGCACCTACGCTGTGATCTATGGCGTGATCGGCCGCAACGTCGCTGCCGACAAGCGATCCTGGGCGATGGGGGTGACGGCCGCAGCGGGCTCGTTCGGCCAGTTCCTGATGGTGCCGGTCGAGAGCTGGCTGATCAGTGCCTGGGGCTGGCAGAACGCCTTGTTCGTGCTGGGCTGCGCGGCGCTGATGATCCTGCCGATAGCGCGCGGCCTGCGCGAAGAGCCCTTGACCGCGCACCACGGATTCCAGCAAAGCGTCGGCGCTGCGCTGCGCGAGGCTTTCGCAAACCCAAGCTTTCGCTGGTTGACGGCGGGCTATTTCGTCTGCGGCTTCCAAGTGATGTTCATCGGCGTGCACATGCCGAGCTACCTCAAGGACCATGGCATGGCGCCCAGTGTGGCCACCACCGCACTGGCCTTGATCGGTCTGTTCAATGTCTTCGGCACCTACACCGCAGGCTGGCTGGGTCAGCGCTGGCCCAAGCGCTTTATCCTGTCAGGCAATTACGCGCTGCGGTCCTTGGTGATCATGGTGTTTCTGCTGGCGCCACTCAACCCGGCCAGCGTCTACCTGTTCGCCGCCGCGATGGGCTTGCTGTGGCTGTCCACGGTGCCGCCGACCAACGCACTGGTGGCCCAGATTTTTGGCGTCCAGTACCTGTCGATGCTCGGCGGTGTGGTGTTCCTGAGTCACCAGGTCGGCTCGTTCATGGGCGTTTGGCTGGGCGGCAAGCTCTACGACGCCACTGGCAACTACGACCTGGTGTGGTGGATCGCGGTGATGCTGGGGGTGGTGGCCGCGGCCTGCAACCTGCCTGTGCGTGAGTCGCCGATCGTTCGCAGCGATGCGCTGCCGGCGGCAGCCTGACCATGCGCGATGTCCGAGGTCTCCGCGGCCGCCTGCTCTGGTGGGTCGCGGCTGCAGTGTTGCTCGCCACAGTGTTCGGCGCCTACCTCAGCCCACACCTAGTGGTCGATCTGGCCAACCGGGTCTGGGCTTGCTTCTAGAAACGGCGCCGCGATGCACACCTCCCCCACCCCTTCGCCCTGGCTGCTGCGCTGGGCCCATCTTCTGCCTGCCGGCGCCCAAGTGCTGGACTTGGCCTGCGGCCGCGGCCGGCACCTGCGCTGGCTGGCAGATCGCGGGTTCCGGGTCACCGGCATCGACCGCGACGCGGCGGCCTTGGCTGCCTCCCAGGACTTGGCCGAGGCCGGCCGCGCCGAGTTGATCACCGCCGACATCGAGGGCGCGCCCTGGCCCTGCCCTGGCCGGCAGTTCGACGCTGTCGTGGTCACCAACTACCTCTGGCGCCCTCTCTGGCCGTCCCTGCGGGCAGCGCTCGCCCCGGGCGGCCTGCTGGTCTACGAGACCTTCGCTGCCGGCAACGAGTCCGTGGGCAAGCCGTCGCGGCCCGATTTCTTGTTGCAGCCCGGCGAACTGCTGGCACGTTGCGCCGGGCTGCGCATCGTTGGCTATGAAGATGGTTTTCTCGACGACCCTGCACGCTTCGTGCAGCGGGTGGTCGCAGTAGCCCCCAGCGCTGATGCCGACTCGCCGCCACGCCACGGCTTGCAGGCCTAGTGTTGAGCGCCCCAAGGCCGGCCGTCCCCCGTGGGGATCAAGCAAAGTGGCAAAGCCACATTTGCTTGAGGCCGTGCCAAAACGACGGCCGCGGTCGCCCGCAGGGCGCCGGCTAAAATCGCCGCTTCGCAAGGAACCTGACATGAAACCCATTGTTGGCAGCATCGTCGCACTGGTCACGCCGATGTTCGAGGACGGCAGCGTCGACTACGAGCAACTACGTCACCTGATCGATTGGCACATCGCCGAGGGCACGGACTGCATCGTCGTGGTCGGCACCACGGGCGAGTCGCCCACGGTGTCGGTCGACGAGCACTGCCAGATCATCCGCGTCGCGGTGGCGCATGCTGCCGGCCGGATACCGATCATGGCCGGTGCAGGCGCCAACTCGACCCGAGAGGCGATCGAGCTGACCCGCTTCTCGAAAGAGGTTGGCGCCGACTGCACATTGCAAGTCGTGCCTTACTACAACAAGCCTTCGCAGGAAGGCATCTACCAGCACTTCAAGGCCATCGCCGAGGCGGTGGACCTGCCGGTGGTGCTGTACAACGTGCCGGGTCGCACGGTCGCCGACATGCTGCCCGAGACCGCGCTGCGTCTGGCCCAGGTGCCCGGCGTGGTCGGCATCAAGGAGGCCAGCGGCAACATCGAGCGCGCAGCTCAATTGGTCAAGCAGGCGCCCGAAGGGTTCAAGATTTACTCAGGCGATGACGGCACCGCGGTGGCCTTGATGCTGCTCGGTGGCCACGGCAACATCAGCGTCACCGCCAATGTCGCACCGCGCTTGATGCACGAACTGTGCGTCGCGGCGATCGCCGGCAATGCCAAACTCGCCCGCGACATCCATTTCCGCCTGCTGTCGCTGCACAAACAACTGTTCTGCGAGCCCAGTCCGGCCCCCACCAAATGGGCGATGTCGCGCCTGGGCCAATGCCGTCCCACGGTGCGGCTGCCGATCACGCCGCTGACGGCCGGCGGGCAAGCACTGGTCGATGCTGCGCTGCGCGATGCCGGGCTGCTTTGAAGCCGCCCCTGGATTTCAAACCCGCCCCGCTGCCTGAGCGCCGGCACCAAGGTCTGGACAGGCCTGACAGCTCGACCGAACGATTTCTGGAGAACTTCAACGTGAATTCCGCTTTTGCCATCACCACGCTGCGCGCAGCCACGCTGACACTGGCGTTGACGCTGGCCGCTTGCTCGTCGCTGGACGGCCTGATGTCGGGCGACAAGCTGGACTACAAGACCAAGGCGGTCAAGGTCGATACGCTGGAGGTACCCCCGGATCTGAGCCAGCTCGCGCGCGACGGCCGCTACCAGCCCCAGTCTGGTGTGGTCAGCGCATCCAACATGCGCCAAGCCGGCAATGTCCAGGCCGCGGCAGCCCCAGTGGCAATGCCAGCCCTCTCGAGCGACATGCGCATCGAGCGGCAAGGCAACAGTCGCTGGCTGGTCACCAGCATGCCTCCGGAGACCCTGTTCCCGCTGCTGCGAACCTTCTGGAAAGAGCGCGGCTTCGTGCTCGTCGAGGACAACGCCGAGATCGGCCTGATGGAGACCAACTGGGCTGAGAACCGCGCCAAGATCCCGATGGACTTCATCCGCGGCACGATCGGCAGGATCTTCGACAACGCCTTCAGCAGCAGCGAGCGCGACCGCTATCGCACCAGGGTCGAGCGTACCGCCACAGGCAGCGAGGTCTACATCAGCCACCGTGGCGTGGTCGAGGTCTATGACAGCATTCAGCGGGTCAGCACCGTCTGGCAAGCCAGACCGACCGACCCGGAGCTCGAGGCCGAGTTCCTGACCCGGCTGATGGTCAGGCTAGGCGCCAAGGACGACCTTGCCCGCGCCACCGTGGCCAATGCATCGGCGCCGCCGCCCAAGGCTCGCGGCACCGCGGCGGCGAGTTCGACGATGGAACTCGACCAGGCTTTTGACCGCGCCTGGCGTCAGGTCGGTCTGGCACTGGACCGCAGCGGCTTCACGGTCGAAGACCGTGACCGCAGCGCCGGCATGTATTTCGTGCGCTACATAGACCCCAAACTAGCAGGCAAGGAAGAGCCCAACTTCTTCATGAAGTTCTTCAGCAGCGACAAAGATGCGGGCCGGCCGCAGCGCTACCGTGTGCTGGTCAAGGCCGCTGGTGCCAAGACGCAGGTCAGCATGCAAAACAGCCAGGGTGCGGCCGACGACAGTGCTATCGCCCGCCAGATCATCGGCCGTCTGATCGACGAGCTGCGCTGACTTTCCAAGCGCTACGCCATCGTCGGCGGCACGAATGCTCGGTACTCGCGCTCCAGCCAACGTGCGAAGCGCAGGCCTTCAGGATCGCCGAACGCTGGCGCGATGATCTGCGCACCCACCGGTAGCCCCTCGGGGCTCAGCCCTAAAGGCACTGCGGTGGCCGGCAACCCGACGATGCCGGCGTAACCAGCCCAAAACAGCGCATCGGTGCTGGGCTGGGTGTGGCCATTGACTGGGATCATCCGCTCCCAGCGCTCGCCTTGCTGGTTGTGCTTGAACGCCGGCGTCGTGGCCACCGGGCAAATCAGCAGGTCATGGGTCTCGAAGAAAGCGGCCCATTGCTTGCGCATCCTGGCCCGCGATTCCTCAACCTGTATCCAGGTCCGGTGCGATGAGGCAATGCCGCGGTACAAGCGCGCCGCGTAGCCCTCGTCATCTGCCGCGTAATCCTGCGAGCGCAGCAGCGCCTGCCCAAAGGCTGCGTCGTCGTAGCGCGCTCCGGTGGCCGCGCGCAGCATGTGGATGTAGACCTGGTGGCATTCGCGGCTGTCAACCGGCTTGGCCCCTTCAGTCACCACCACGCCCTCGGCGCGCATGAAGTCCACCAGATCGCGAAGTGCGCGCTGCACGCTGGCATCGACCTCGGCTTGCGGGTCGTCGTAGAGCACCGCCACCCGGCAGCGCCGCGGCGGCGTGCCGCGGTCGCGCCAGGCCAGCGGCACCCGGCCCATGGTCGTCACGGTCTCGAGCGGCGAGGCCAGGATGTCCATCGCCAGCGTCAGGTCGAATGCACTGCGCGCGATCGGGCCGACCGCGGCGATGTCGAAGCTGTCGGCGCAGGCCTCGGGCTGGAGCTCGTGGCCGGCCATCGGCACCACGCCCCAAGTCGGCTTGTGGCCCCAGACGCCGCAGTAATGCGCCGGGTTGCGGATCGACGCGCCGATGTCGCTGCCCAACTCCAGCGCGCTGAACCCCGCAGCCATCGCTGCGGCCGCACCGCCCGACGAGCCACCCGGCGTTCGGGTCAGGTCCCAGGGGTTGCTGGTGGTGCCGTAGACCTTGTTGAAGCTCTGCCAGTCGGCCAGCGAGGCCGGCACATTGCTCTTGCCGAAGATCACCGCGCCGGCGCCGAGCAGGCGCTGCACCGTCACGGCGTCAGCGCCCGCGATGTTGTCGCGAAAAGCCTCGTGGCCGAAGGTCGTCGGCAGCCCTGCGACGTTGAACGACTCCTTGACCGTCATCGGCACGCCGTGCAGCGGACCCCAGCAATCGCCCTTGGCCAGCGCCAAGTCGGCCGCGCGGGCACGGGCGCGAGCGCGCTCGACATCGAGGACCGGTAGCGCGTTGACAGCGCCGCCCAGACCGCCACCCAAGCGCGCGATCCTGCTCAGGTAGAGATCGAGCAGCTCCAGCGCCGAGATCTGCTTGCGTCTGATTTGTCGCGCCAGTTCGTGCGCTGGCAGAAATACTTGTTCAGTCATTGATTCACTCCTTTGGCCTGCACCGCGCCGGCCCTGCCCCAAGTCTTGCTCATCGCAGGGCTTGCGCAGCCCCGGGAATGCCCTGAGATCGCGGCGCTACGGCATCATGGCGGATTCAACCCAGGAGATCCTTGCGATGAAGCTCGTCATAGCCCAGATGAAACACGAGACCAACACCTTCTCGCCGGTGCCCACCGGACTGGCACGCTTTGCCACCGCAGCGGCCGCACCGCCCGAAGGCGACGCGGCCATTGCTGCCTACCGTGGCACCGGCTCGGCGATCGCCGCCTTCATCGAGCTTGCCGAAGCCGCTGGCGCCGACTACGTGGTGCCGATCGCCGCCAACGCCTCGCCCAGCGGTCCGGTGGAAGACTCGGCCTTCGAGCACATCGTCCAGCGCATTTGCGACGCGGTGGCCCAGGGCTGCGATGGCGTGCTGCTCGACCTGCACGGCGCGATGGTGACCCGGACCTACGAGGACGGCGAAGGCGAGCTGCTGCGCCGCTTGCGCACGATCACCGCCGTTCCGATCGGCGTCGCGCTCGACATGCACACCAACCTGTACGACGGCATCGCCGAGCACTGCAACGTGATCGCCGGCTACCAGACCTACCCCCATGTCGACGTCTACGAGACCGGCCTGCGCGCCGGCCGTGCGCTGCTCAAGATGCTGGCCGGCCAAGCCACGCCTGCGATGGCCTTTGGCCGGCGGCCGATGCTGCCGCACGTGATGCGCCAGGGCTCGGACGACTCACCCAACCGCGAGTTGCAAGCGCGATGCCGAGCGATGGAGGCCGAGGGCGCGCTGTGCGCCAGCCTGTTCGTCGGATTCCCCAACGCCGACATCGAGTACGCCGGCTTGTCGGCGGTGGTGGTGTGCGACGGCGACCCGGCCCAGGCCAAGCGCTGGTGCGATGAGTTGCTCGACATGGCCTGGGCCGCGCGCGCGCAGTTCGTCTACCAGATCGAGTCGCTGACCGAATCGATGGCCCGCGCCCAGGCGCTGGCCGCAGCCAAGCCCGCCGGCAGCGGGCCGGTGGTGCTGCTCGACCACAGCGACAACTGCGCTTCAGGTGGCACCATGGACACGATGACGGTGCTCGGTGCGATCCTGGACGCCGGGCTCGAAGGCGTGGCCGCATTCGCGATCTTCGACCCAGCGGCGGTGCAGCAGATGATCCAAGCCGGCGTCGGCGCGCAGGTCACGATCAGCTTGGGCGGCAAACTCGACATGCCAGCGATCGGGCTCAAAGGCCAGCCGCGTAGCGTCAGCGGTCATGTCAAGCTGATCTGCGACGGTCAATACCGCAACCTCGGGCCGATGTCGCGCGGCACACTCAACGACATGGGGCCGACCGCGGTGCTCGACACCGGCCGGGTCCAGATCGTCGTGATCTCCAACCATGTCGAGCCCAACGACCTCGCGGCTTTCACTGCCGTGGGCATCGCACCGACCAACCAGCGCTTTGTGATGCTCAAGAGCCGCATCCATTGGCGCGCTGGGCTGAGGCCGCTGGCGCATGCGGTGGTCGAGTGCGCAGGCACAGGCGTGTGCAGCTCGGACTACGCGTTGCTGGGACTGCACAAGGTGCGCCGGCCAATCTACCCGCTCGATGCGATCTGAACCCGGCAGGCCGGGCTCGACGCGAGCAACAACCCGCGCGGTGGAAAATAGCGAGTTCACCCACTGACCTGGACACCTGATGACGAGCCCATCCTCCTTGACCATCCAGCCACTGGGGCCGGCGATCGGCGCGCTGGTCAGCGGTTTGCAGCTGGCCGACGGCGTCGACGACAGCGTTCGCGATGCGCTGCAGGCCGCACTGCTCAAGCACCATGTGCTGTTCTTCGAGAATCAGCCGATCAACCCGTTGCAGCAGCGTGCGCTGGCCGCGCGCTTTGGCGAGTTGCACATCCACCCGGTCTACCCGACGGCGCCCGGCGTGCCCGAGATCATCGTGCTCGACACCAGCAACGACAACCCGCCAGACAACGACAACTGGCACACCGACGTGACCTTTCTGGCAGCGCCGGCCATGGGTGCGATCCTGTCGGCCCAGATGCTGCCTGCGGCCGGTGGCGACACGCTGTGGGCCAGCGGCATCGCCGCCTGGGAGGCGTTGTCGGCACCTTGGCAGCGAATGCTCGCTGGCATGCAGGCCGAGCACGATTTTCTGAAATCATTCCCTGCGCACCGCTTCGCCCGCACACCGGCAGAGCGGGTGCAGTGGGAGAAAGCGCGGGCCAACCACCCGCCCTTGCTGCACCCAGTCGTTCGCACCCACCCGGTCAGCGGTCGGCAAGGCCTGTTTGTCAACGAGGGCTTCACAACCCGCATCGTCGAGCTGTCGGCCAGCGAGAGCGACGCCACGCTGCGCCAGTTGTTCGCCCATCACGCCAAGCCCGAGTTCACGGTGCGCTGGCGCTGGAAGCTGGGCGATGTCGCGTTCTGGGACAACCGCCTGACCCAGCACTACGCCACCGCCGACTACCTGCCGGCGCGCCGTGTGATGCACCGTGCCACCATCATGGGCGACGCACCTTTTTACCGCCCAATGGTTTGACCCGGCAGGCCGACGCTGCGATCGACGCAGCGCCCGGCCGCCAGTCTCGCCAAGCCGAAAGCGCGTCCACCGACCGATCTTCGGCCTGAAGATCGGTCAGAACTGGCTGCAGACCCTTGCTGGCCCTGTTGGCTCGCCATCGGCAAGGCCGAAATGTGCTCGGTTCCAGGTCACAAAAGTGTCGCGCGACAACTCCTTCATGAGTCGTCGCCCCGTGGCAGCTTCTGATCACGTCCATCGCGCTATACTTTTTTGGCGTTGGCAGGATGTCGACATCATTCGTGCGAACGTGGATTGCAACACCCACGCCATCAGCGGCAGACCATGATGAACGCATCCTCCCAGACCGAGCCCGACATCAAGGTTTGCGGGAACGAGCCGAGCCGGTTCGCTGGCGCTGTGCAACCGCATGGCGCGATCTTGGTGATCGATCCGGTGACACAGTCCATCGTGGCCGCCAGCGAGTCGTGCACCGAGATACTGGGCGCCAGCGCATCGACGCTGTTGGGCAGTTCAGCGCACGCAATCCTGGGCCATGAGACGGCCGATGCCCTGCTGTCGGTGCAATCCACCCCAGGACGGCCGTCGCCGCCTCTGCGCCTGGGCAAACAAACGCATGTGGCTTGCGCGCGGACCAACGAGACCGGCCTGGTGGTGGTGGACATCGAAGAGGTTGGCACCGACGCTAACCTCGTCGAAAGAGAATTCCGATACGCGCTGAGCCAGCTTCGGCAACTGGGCGACCTCGCAGCGATTGCCGGCGCCGCCTGCCAGACTGTTCGCCGAACGATGGGCTTCGACCGCGTGATGGTGTGGCGCTTCGACGCTGACTGGCATGGCGAGGTCATCGCCGAAGCCCGTGCTGAGCACCTCGAAGCCTTGCTCGGCCTGCAGTATCCGGCCACCGACATACCGCAGCAGGAGCGCGAACTTTATCGTTTGCTCCGCGTGCGGCAAGTACCCGACGTCGGATACACCGCTTCGGCGCTGCTGGCCTTACCGGCCGTCGGCTCGGTAGACCTGAGCCCATCGATCCTTCGAAGCGTCTCGCCGGTCTACATCGAAATTTGCCAGAGAATGGGTACCCAGGCGACGCTGGTCGGATCCTTGGTGGTCGACGGCCGACTTTGGGGTCTGGTGGCCTGTCACCACGGTGCCGGGCCGCGCTACGCCGGTCCTGAGGCGCGTGATGCATTTGCCGGTTTCTGTGAAGGCATTGCCGGCCGCATCGAGATCGACGCGCTGCGAGAACGTGAGGCGTTCTCAAGGACGATCCTGGACTCCAGCCCCAACCCTGTGTGCGTGCTCGATGCCAACGCCACCATCGTGACCGTCAATCGGGCCTGGGAAGACTTTGCGAAGGCCAATGGCGCGAGCGCAGAGACCGCCGCGCCGCTGGGCATCGACTACCGAGCGATCTGCGCCGCGGCGGTCGGCAAGCCTCAAGGGGACGAGGCGGCTGCGGCATGGCAAGGCATCTCTGACGTGCTGGACGGGCACAAGGATTTCTTCGCCCTGGAATATCCCTGTGATTCCCCCAGCCAGCGCCGCTGGTTCGAGATGAGCGTCTGCCCGATGCAGCCACCTTACGAGGGAGCGGCCGTGCTGCACACCGACATCACTGCGCGCAAGCTGGCTCTACTGGCCCTCGAGGCCAGTGAGCATCGGTACCTTGCGGTGCTGGAGGCGCAGACCGAACTGATCTGCAGGTTCAAGGCCGACGGAACCATCCTGTACGTCAACCCAGCCTTCTGCAGCTTTTTCGGCCAGTCGCGCGAGGCGCTGACAGGTCACCGCTGGCAGCCGGCCGTCCTGGCCGAGGACTTGCCGAAGATAGAAGCGGCGCTGGCGCGCTTGTCGCCAGAGCACCCGGTGGTCACGGTTGAGAACCGGGTGGACGCCCAAGATGGCCAGTTGCGATGGGGGCAGTTCGTCAACCGCGCCTTATTCGACGAGGACCGGCGCCTGATCGAGATTCAGGTGGAGGGTCGCGATATCACCGATCGCAAGGCGACGGAGAACCGCATCGAGACGCTGCTGCAGGAGCAGGACGCGCTGCTCAACAGCCCTGTTGTGGGGATCGTCAAGATCGCCAATCGTCACGTGGTCTGGGCCAACCAGGCCTTCGCGTCGATGTACGGCTATGCCGTCGAAGAGGTGCTTGGCCAGCCCTCTCGCATCTTCTTCATCTCGGATACCGACTACGCCGAGTTCACCGCCGCGTCAAGCGAGGTCTTGACTGCAAGCGACGTCTTTCAAGCCGAGGCCTTGCAGTGCCGCAAGGACGGCAGCCGCTGCTGGGTTGCTTTCAGCATCGCGCTGCTGGATCCGGCGACGAACACGCAGATCCGCGCACTGGTCGACATCACGGCGCGCAAGGAGGCTGAGGCTGAACTGGAACGGCACCGGCAGCACCTGGAAGAACTTGTCGCCACACGAACCCATTCCTTGCAACAGGCCAAGGAATCCGTGGAGGCGTCGTTGGCCCAGTTGCAGCAGGCGCATGACCTGGTCGCGGCGGGCAAGTCCACGCTGGACGCGGCGCTCG
The DNA here is from genome assembly GCA_044377715.1 of Aquabacterium sp. Classification (GTDB taxonomy): domain Bacteria; phylum Pseudomonadota; class Gammaproteobacteria; order Burkholderiales; family Burkholderiaceae_C; genus Pseudaquabacterium. Next base: position 272 of record JBILYN010000018.1, on the reverse strand, counting down.
AAAGCATGAGTGACGCGGTCTTCATCGCTAACCGCGAGGGTAGCTTCATCGACTTCAACGAGGCCTTCGCGACCTTCCATCGATTCCCCGACAAGGCCAGCTGCCCGCTCACCCTGGCCGAGTACCCGGCACTCCTCGAGGTGTCGCTGCCCAATGGGGAATCCTTGCCCTACGAGAACTGGCCCGTGCCGCGGGCGCTGCGCGGCGAGTCCGCATTCAATGTCGAATTCACGATGCGAAGGCGCGACACCCGCGAGTCCTGGATCGGCAGC
>JBILYN010000482.1:0-3337 GCA_044377715.1 Aquabacterium sp. | reverse complement strand
GGGCCATGGCGCGGGTCATTGCGGTGACCAGCGGCAAGGGCGGTGTGGGCAAGACCTTTGTCAGCGCCAACCTGGCGGCGGCTTTGGCGCGTGCTGGCCAGCGCGTGCTGGTGCTCGACGCCGACCTGGGCCTGGCCAACCTCGACGTGGTGCTCAACCTGTGCGCCCGGGTCACGCTGCACGATGTGTTCAGCGGTCGCGCCGAGCTCGCCGATGCGCTGCAGCCGGCGCCTTGCGGCTTCACGGTGCTGCTGGCGGGGTCCGGGCTGCTGGAGTACTCGCGCATGACGCCCGAGTTGCACGACCGGCTGGTCGAGGTGGTGGACGCGGTGCGGCCTGACTTTGACATCGTTTTGCTCGACACCGGCGCCGGCATTTCCGACGTGGTGTTGTTCACGCTCTCGCTGGCCGACGAGTTGCTGGTCGTGGTCACGCCCGAGCCGACCTCGCTGACCGACGCCTACGCCGCGATCAAGCTGCTGGCCACCACCCAGGCGGCGCGACCTGTGCGTTTGCTGGTCAACCAGGCCCAGCAGCGCGGCCAGGGCTTGGCCGTTCGGGCCCAGTTGCAGCAAGTGCTAGACCGTTTCGTCAATCCGCCGCTGGACAAGCCGCTGCAGCTCGCGCTGCTGGGTGAGGTGCCGTTCGACGCTGCGGTGCGCGAATCGATCCAGCAGCGGCGGCTGCTGCTCGAGACCTTGCCCGGCAGCCCGGCGGCGGTCGGCATTGCTGCAGCGGCTGGCAAACTGCTGCCACCATGACCGAAAACCCTGCACCAGCCGACCCCACGCCCTTCGACCGTCTCGGCGGAGAACCTGCGGTTCGCGCGCTGGTCGACCGCTTCTACGACTTGATGGACCTCGAGCCCGCTTACGCTGGCATCCGCGCGCTGCACCCCGCTGAGCTCAGCGGCTCGCGGGACAAGCTGCACTGGTTCTTGTGCGGCTGGTTGGGCGGACCGAACCTCTACGTCGAGCGATTTGGTCACCCGATGCTGCGCGCCCGCCACCTGCCGTTTGCGATCGGCATCGCCGAACGAGACCAATGGCTGGGTTGCATGGCGCAGGCGATGGACGAGCAGGGCGTTGACGCTGGCCTGGCGGCCAGGCTGGCCGAGAGCTTTTTCGGCACCGCCGACTGGATGCGCAACAAAGGCGGCTGAGGCGGTCTCGCCGGTTTCAATCGCGCTGGTTCAATCGCGCCGGTTCAATCGCGCCGGCCAGCGGGCATGAACCTTGGCTTGGCGCGCTATCACCGCGCCGTCGCTGAGCTGTCAGCGCGCCGAGCCAGCGAGCAGCACCATCAGCGCGCCGGCGCCGCCCTGCGGCCCGCTGGCCTGCGCGAAAGCGATCACCTCTGCGCTTTGCGCCAGCCAGCGCTGCACCCTGGCCTTGAGCACCGGTTCACGGCCGGGTGAGCCCAATCCCTTGCCGTGCACCACCCGCAGGCAGCGCGTGAACCCGCAACCGAATCCTTGCGGTCGCACCTCACGCGCGCTATCGATCTCTGACAGCACAGTCCGTCGCCATCGTCTGCATTGAACCTGGAGCAGCTCGCCACGCATGGCCGATCCATTGAGCCGCATAGCTTGCGTGCGGTCGTTCAACCGCGAGCAAGACAAGGTCCGGCATCACGCGCATGACCACGGCGCTGATGTCCATGAACCTTGCGCGCGCTCCCTGACCCGCGTGCCAGGGGATTGCGCCGGCATCGAACAGACGTGGCAGTAGTTCGTCCACGCCCGGGCCGAGCAGTTCGAACACCAGCCATCCGGCCGACTGATCCACCACGCAGGCCAGGCCGTTGCGACCCGGGTGCAGCTTTGCCAGAACGTCGTCGGCAACCCAGCCTATTGCCGTCAGCAACAGGCTCTGTGTTGGGCCGATCCAAACCTGCCACGGGTCGTCGCTGAGGCATGTTCCCGGCTTGGGCAAGGCAGTGAGATGGTTCGCAGTGAGGACCTCGTCGACGGCCGCTGCGCCGCCTGTGAGATGGCGCAAGTCCAGCACATGCAGGCCTTCAACCACCGACACTTTCAGTGTCCGCGTGGCGGGTGGCAACGCTGCCTGCAATTGAGCGTCGAGATTTCTTGAAGAGACCAAACGATCAACCATTCAAACGATCTCCGGCGACATCGAAGAAAGGAGTCTTGACCACCTCGGCTGCGAATGGACTCCCCAGGTGGTAAGCCGTCACGTGCTCCCCGAGGCGTTGGCCGCCGCGCTTGAGCATGGCCAGCGCGACAGGATGACCCAGCACCGGACTGAAGACGCTGGAGGTGACATAGCCTTCGATCGGGCCCGGTGGGGCGTGCACCGTGATGTGGGCGCCCACGGGCAGTCGGCTGCTGCGATCCTGCGGCAGCAGACCAACGAGTTGCATGCGATCGGGATCGGTCGCCACCGGACGCAGCAGCGAGCGCCGGCCGACGAAGTTGGCCGCCTTTTTGTCGATGCCGCGGTCCAGACCGACGTCACCCGGGAAGGTCGTGCCGTCGGTGTCGGCGCCCAGATGCAGGTAGCCCTTTTCAGTGCGCAGGATCATCAGCGCCTCAACACCATAGGGCATCACCCCAAAGGGCTGTCCAGCGCGCCACAGTTGTTCGAGCAGCGCCTGCGTGTGCTGCGCGGGCACATTGATCTCGTACCCGAGCTCGCCACTGAAGCTGGCGCGCAAGACGCGAATCGCGACGCCACCATGGTTCACCTCACGGCATGTCATGTGCCGCATCTCCGTGGGTGCCAGTGCGGCATCAAGACCGGCGGCCTGCAGCAAGGCCCAGGCCTTGGGTCCGGCGACGGTGACGTTGCCCCAGGCCGAAGTGACGGGCGTGACCAGCACGCGGTGGTCAACATACTCGCACTGCAGCCATTCCTCGAAAGCCAGCGCAACACGCTCTGCGCCGCCTGACGTCGTGTTGACCCAGAAGTGCTGCTCACCCAGGCGTGCCACGATGCCGTCGTCGAAGATCACGCCATCTTCACGCAGCAGCAGGCCGTAGCGCGCCTGGCCGATAGCGAGGGTGGACATGGTGCCGACGTACATCAAGTCGAGGAAGCTCGCTGCATCAGGCCCGTACAGCTCGATCTTGCCGAGCGGTGAGGCCTCGAACAGACCGACGTGTGTGCGAACGTGGAGTGCTTCGCGCTCGGCGGCGTCGTTCAGCGACTCACCAGGCCTAACGTATGCCGCGGGGCGGTCCCAGCCACCGAACTCTTCCCACACGGGCGCGTGTGCCTCGTGCCAGGCCTGACCCGGCATGCGCTTGAGCGGCTTGTAGCGGACGCCACTGCGCCCCGCTGCGAGTGCGCCCAAGGTCACCGGTTTGAACGGCGGG
>JBILYN010000481.1:0-3340 GCA_044377715.1 Aquabacterium sp. | reverse complement strand
CAACGATGAAGTCCTCATCCCGGATCGGCGGCGACATCTGGGGCGGATTTGCCGCGATGCTGGTCGCGCTGCCATCGGCGATCGCCTTTGGCGTCACCATCTTTTCTCCACTAGGCGCCGAATTCGGTGCCAAGGGCGCTTTGGCTGGCATGCTCGGCGTGACGGCGCTGGGTTTGATCGCCGCGATCTTCGGCGGCACCCAGCGGCTGATCTCGGCCCCCTGCGCGCCTGCCGCCGCCGTGCTCTCGGCGTTGACGATTCAGCTGAGCCAGCAAGGCTTGCCGGTCGGCGCGATCGTGCTGACACTGTTCCTGGTGGCACTGGCCAGCAGCGCGGCACAGATTCTTTTCGGTGTGCTGCGCATCGGTCAGCTGATCAAGTACATGCCGTTTCCGGTGGTCAGCGGTTACCTCAGCGGTGTTGGCCTCATCATCATCCTGAGCCAGTTGCCCAAGTGGCTGTCGCTGCCCAAGGGCACGGGCTGGTTGCAGGGCTTGATGAACCCCTCGTTGTGGCAACTGCCCGGCTTGCTGATCGGTGGCGCCACTGCCGCTGCGATGCTGCTGGCCCCTCGCATCTCGCAGCGCATTCCAGGTGTGATCCAGGGCTTGATCGCTGGCATCGCGATGTACTGGCTGCTCGCGTTGACGGGCTGGCCGCAACTGCTCTCGCTTGAGAACAACAGCATGGTGATCGGCAAGCTGTCGGCCGACGCCGGCGGGTTCATGGCGACGCTGACCGGCCCCTGGTCCAGCCTGTCCTCAGCCTCGCTGCCGCGCTGGGACCTGGTCCTGGTGCCGGCACTGACGCTGTCGGTGCTGCTGTCGATCGACACCCTCAAGACCTGTCTCGTGCTCGACGCGCTGACCGGTACCCGGCACAACTCCAACCGTGAGTTGGTCGGCCAGGGTCTGGGCAATCTGGTGTCGACCTTGATTGGCGGTGCCCCAGGCGCCGGAACCATGGGCGCGACGCTGGTCAACAAGGCCAGCGGCGGGCGACCTATCTGTCTGGGGTGTTCCAGGGCTTGTGGGCGCTGCTGGCGGTGCTGGTGCTGACGCCACTGATCGCCTGGGTTCCGGTGCCGGCGCTGGCCGCGCTGCTGATCGTCATCGGCGTCAAGATGATCGACTGGAAATCGCTGCAGATGGTCCGCAAGCGCGACACTGTTCTGGATTTCCTGGTCATCGTCGTCGTCGTGCTGGTGGCCAACACGGTCAGCCTGATCGCCGCTTCGGGTTTGGGCGTCGCGCTGGCAGCGGCGATGTTCATCAGCGAGCAGATCCACTCCTCGCCGGCGCGCAGAAAGAGCTTCGGCAACAAGCTGTTTTCCAAACGCATCCGCAGCAGCAGCGAGCGCGAGATTCTCGAGCGTGGAGGCGCGCAGTCGGTCGTGTTCGAGCTGCAGGGAAGCCTCTTCTTCGGCACCACCGATCAGCTCTACGGTGCGATCGACGCCGAGTTGAAAGGCGCGCGCTATGTGCTGCTCGACTTCTTCAGGGTTCAGTCGCTAGACGTCACAGCGGGCCACATGATCGAGCGCATCGGCAACATGCTCGCAGCGCGGCAGGCGACGCTGGTGTTGAGCCGTTTGCCGGAGCGTTTGCCCAATGGGCGGGATCTGCGGGCCTATGTCGGCAGCCTCGGACTGCTGTCTGACAAGCGCACGCAGATCTTCGACGAGTTCAGCGACGCGCTCGAATGGATAGAGGGCGACATCCTGAAGTCCGCTGGCGTCGACATTGACTCGCCGCGCAGTCTTCAGCTCGCAGAGTTCGAGATCTTCAAGGACCTCCACCAGCACGCGACAATCGCGATGCAGAAATGCGCACGCATGCGCATCGCCGCGGTCGGCGAGTTGATCGTCGAGGCCGGTACGGCCGGCCATCAACTGATGCTGATCGCCAAGGGCGAGCTCAAGGTCAGCCTGTCACTTCGCGACGGCAAGAGTGTTCACCTCGCGACGCTTGGGCGAGGGCAGTTCCTGGGCGAAATGTCTTTCCTGGACGGTCAACACTACTCGGCCAATGTGCACGCCATCGCCGAGACCGAGCTGATCTGCATCGAGCGCCAAGCTTTCGACGCGATCATCGCCGACGATGAAAGACTCGCGCCAGCATCATCAAGACACTCGCGCTAGCCATCGCAGACCGTCTACGTCACACCAACGCCGAACTGCGGGAAATCCGCGAAGCCTGAGCAGCTGACGCAGGCCGCAGGCTTGCGACTGCTGACCAGACCCATTCTCCAAACCGGGAAGACACCACATGCCGATCGAAAAGAAAGCCAGGAAGGGCTCGGACCTCTTCGTCGAGGCGCTGGTGAACGAGGGCGTCGAATACATATTCGCCGTGCCAGGCGAAGAAAACCTGGACATGCTCGAGTCGATCCGCAAGTCGAAGATCAGGCTGATCCTGACGCGCCATGAGCAGGGTGCCGGCTTCATGGCCGCCACCTATGGCCGCCTGACCGGTCGGGCCGGCGTCTGCATGGCAACCTTGGGGCCGGGTGCGACCAATTTCGCGACGCCTGCGGCTTACGCCCACCTGGGGGCCTTCCCGCTGATCATGATCACCGGACAGAAGCCGATCAAGAAGTCCAAGCAAGGCCAATTTCAGATCATCGATGTGGTCAAGCTGTTCAGTCCGATCTGCAAGATTTCCAAGCAGATCGTCAATGCCAACGCCATCCCGTCGATCGTTCGCGAATCGTTCCGGGTCGCCGAAGAGGAAAGACCTGGCGCCGTGTTGCTGGAGTTGCCCGAAGACATCGCAGCAGAACTGGCAGACACCTCCATCATTGCGCCGCACCCGCGGTTCTATGCGGTCGCCAGCGACGCTGTGCTCGAAAATACCGCCGCGTTGATCAAGGCTGCCAAGCACCCACTGATCCTGCTCGGCGCTGCCGCGAACCGGAAGCATTCGAGGCGGGCGATTTCGGACTTCATCCGCGAGACCCGCATCCCTTTCTTTGTCACGCAGATGGGCAAAGGGGTGGTCGACGAGAGTTCGGAACTCTTCCTGGGCACCGCCGCACTGACCGACCACGACTACCTGCACCAGTACATACACCATGCCGATCTGATCATCAACATCGGTCACGACGTCGTCGAAAAGCCACCGTTCCTGATGGAGCACGGCGGCCAGCCCGTGGTGCACATCAACTACAAGTCGGCCCAGGTTGACCAGGTCTATTTTCCGCAGACCGAGGTGATCGGCGACATCGCGGCGACGCTGGAAAAGCTGACGCCACTGGTTGCCGGCGCGGTCGAGTTCGAACTCGATACCTTTCGCAAGGTCCGCGATCAGGTCGCGGAAAAAACCCAGGAAGGCGCAACCGA
>JBILYN010000480.1:0-3342 GCA_044377715.1 Aquabacterium sp. | reverse complement strand
CGACAGCAGGGACGACAACACCGACGACAGCGATGACGATGGCGCACCCGAGGGCCAGCCGCTGTTCTTTGACCTGCCCCTCTCAGCGCCCGGCCCGGACTGGCGCGAGGTGTCGCTGGCGCAACTGGCCGAGTTCTTGCGCAACCCCTGCCGCTACCTGCTGCGCCACCGTCTGGGCATGGACTTGCAACGCGATGCTGAGGCCTTGCTCGACGACGAACCCTTTCTGACCGACCTGCCCGCGCGCAGCGCACTGGCCCGCCGCTTGTTGCCGCAATTGCTGCAAGGGATCGATGCCGATGCGCTGCGCCGGCTTGCACAGGCCGGCCAGGAGATGCCCGACGGCACGCTGGGTCAGCGCGAGCTCGACCGTGAACTGGCACAGCTCACGGCTTATGCCGACCGGGTTCGCCAGGCTTTTGCTGAGCCCTGCCTGCCGCCGCACCAAATCGCCATCTCGATCGACTTGCCGGCCAACGATGGCGACGGCACCGAACCCTGGCGGCTGAGTGCCAGCCTGGCCGACTTGCGCGCCTCGGGGCTGGTGCGCTCGCGCTACGACCAGCGGCGCGTGGGTGACGTGCTCGAGGCCTGGCTGCACCACTTGGCGCTGTGCGCCGGCCCTGCACCAGCCGCTGCGGCCTGCACACGCTGGTTGACGATCGACGGCGAGTTGCGCTTCAAGCCCCACCCGCAACCCGCCGCGGCGCTGGCTGATTTGCTCAACATGTACCGGCAAGGGCTGAGCCGACCGCTGCACTTTTTCCCGAAGTCGGCCTGGGCTTGCTGGGAGAACCACCTCGAGGCTGGCGGCTCTGCCGCCGCAGCCAGAGGCAAGTGGCAGGTCACCAAGAAGCTACCCTATGCCGAGAGTGCGGACGCGGCCTACCGACTGGCGCTGCGGGGCTGCGACGAGCCGCTGGACCGCGAATTCTTCGATCTGGCCGAGCGCGTGTTCCGCCCCTTGTTGACGCACATCGATGACGCCCTCTGAGCGCCCCAAGGCCGGCCGAAGCCGCCCGCCCCCCTTGGGGATCAAGCCCAAAGCCACATTTGCTTGATAGACGACGACCCGCCCATGACCGCCGCCCCGCTCGACGTCTTCAACTGCCCGCTCGATGGCATCAGCCTGATCGAGGCCTCGGCCGGCACCGGCAAGACCTGGAACATCTGCGGCCTGTACCTCAGGCTGCTGCTCGAGCGCGGGCTCGAAGTGCAGCAGATCCTGGTCGTGACCTTCACCAACGCCGCCACCGCCGAACTGCGCGACCGCATCCGCAACCGCATCGTCGAGACCCTGGCCAGGTTGCGCGCCACCGGCCCGACCGCGCCCGACCCTTTCGTTGACACCTTGCTGCAGACGCTTCGCTCGCGTCCGGCGTCAGGCCTGGCTGGGGCTTCGACCGACGAAGACCGGGCGCTGCGCCTGGACCTGGCGCTGCAGACCTTCGACGAGGCCTCGATCTTCACGATCCACGGCTTTTGCCAGCGAGCGCTGGGCGACGCACCGTTCACGGCCGGCATGCCGATGGCGCTGGAACTGCTCACCGACGACGCCGAGATGAGGCTCGAGGTGGTGCACGATTTCTGGCGACGGCGCATCGCCGGCCGGGCTTTGGCGCCAACGCTGGCCAGCCACCTGCTCGACAGGGGCGACACGCCCAGACGCTATGCCGACTTGCTCAAGCGCCAGCTCGCCAAGCCCTTGTCGCGACTGATCTGGCCGGCCGCCATCGACTCGCCGCCCCTGCTTGACATGCCCGCCATCGCCGCGGCCCATGCCGCCGCGCGCGCTCAATGGCTGACCGACCGCGAAGCGATCCTGGGCAGCGTCCTCGACGCGCTACCTGGCCTGAACGGCACCAGCTACAAGCCGGCCTCGGTCGCAAGCGCTGCGGCGGGCTGGGACGCGCTGCTGGGCCAAGCCGATGCGCTGGCGCCGTCGGTCAAGGACGACAAGCTAGCGTTGCTGACGACGGCCAAGTTGAAGCCCAACAAGGGCAAGCCGCCGCCCCGGCCGCATCCGTTCTTCGACCTGGCCTCAAGCTTGCTCGCGCTGCGCGAGGCGGCTGCGCAATCGCTGGCGCTGGACCGCCTGAGCCTGCTGCGCGACCTGCTGGCTGAGGGCCCGGTCGAACTGCGCCAGGCCAAGCGTGCGCGCCGGGTGGTCGCGTTCGACGACATGCTGTTCAACCTGCACGAGCGGCTGATTGACAGCCCTGGCCTGCCCGCAGCGCTGAGGGCTCGGTTTCCGGCGGCGCTGATCGACGAGTTCCAGGACACCGACCCTTTGCAGTTCGCGATCTTCAACGCGATCTATGGCGACGCCAGCAGCCCGCTGTTTCTGGTGGGTGACCCGAAACAGGCGATCTACAGCTTTCGCAACGCCGACCTGCCAACCTACCTGCAAGCGCGCCACCAGGCCACCGCCCAGTACACCTTGGGCCAGAACCAGCGCTCGAGCCAGCCTCTGCTAGCCGCCTTGAACGCCTTGTTCAGCGCCAACGAGCACTCGTTCATGCTGCCCGGGCTGGACTTCTTGCCTGTGGGCTATGGCGACAAGCCGCGCAAACCGCTGCTCGACCAGACCGGGGCCGCCAGGGCCGCACTGCAGCTGTGGCGACTGCCGCGCGATGCGCAGGGCGAGCCGCTGACCAAGCAGCAAGCCCGCCACGCTGCGGCCAGTGCCTGTGCGGCCGAGATCGCGCGGCTGATCGGCCAGGCCCAACGCATCAGCATCGGTGAGCAACCGCTGTCGGCCGGCGACATCGCGGTGCTGGTGCGCAGCCATGCGCAGGGCGGCGAGATGCGGCGTGCGCTGGCTGCGCTGGGCGTGGGCAGCGTCGAGTTGTCGCAAGCCAGCGTCTACGCCAGCCCGGACGCCGAGGATCTGGCCCGCGTGCTCGCGGCCATCCTGGAGCCCACGCGCGAGCGCTTGCTGCGCGCAGCGTTGGCCACCGATTTGATCGGGCTGGACGCCCACGCGATCGAATCGATGTCAGTCGACGAGGCGAGTCTGCTGGGCTGGGTGACGCGCTTCGCGGGCTACCGCGAGCAATGGCTGCAGCGCGGCGTCGGCGTGATGCTGCGCGCGCTGATGACCGACCTCGGCGGCCGTGACGCCAGCGAAGGCTTGAGCGAACGCCTGCTGCGCCGCGCCGACGGCGAGCGGCGCTTGACCAACCTGCTGCACCTGGGCGAATGCCTGCACGAGGCGGCGCAAACCCAGTCCAGCCCGCAGGCCTTGCTGCAATGGCTGCAGACCCAGCGCAGCGAGGACCGGCGCGACGACGCGGCCCAGTTGCGCCTGGCATCCGACCGGCACCTGGTCCAGATCATCAC
>JBILYN010000169.1:0-9934 GCA_044377715.1 Aquabacterium sp. | reverse complement strand
AGCCATCACTTCCAAGGGGCACGCCACCGCATTCATAAGGCCGACGGTAGCGAAAAATGGCAACGGTGTCCAGCACTTCGCACACCCCCGCACGCAGTACCCGGCTACGGGTTCACCGAATGCTTACCAAGGTCCGACAAGTACTCAGCGTACTTTCGGACTTTTCTTTTTTGCGTCGAGCGACTGAATTCTTTCGTGCTTTCGTGTTTCCTGCGCGCACTTGTTGCTCGCAGCCGGGTAGCGGGCGGGTCAACTGACTGCAGGAATCGATCCACGAATTTCGCGGGCGTCAGGATCGGGTAGGCGTCGGCGAGGGCCAGCATGTCCTTGTCACCTGTGACCAAGTGGTCGGCTGCCGAGTCGATGAGCAGGGCCAGGATCGGCAGGTCGTTCGGGTCACGCAACCCGGCCGTGATGGCCTGCGCGAGCATGGCCGCATCGATGCGCAGCAACTCGGCCCGTACCGGCGTCGAATCGCGTGACGCCGGCTGGGCGGTGCTGGCCGACCCCGGGGCATACTTTAATGTTTGGGAGGTCGATCATGGATTCGATCAACGATGAATTGGCTGCGGTCCTGCAAGATGTCCGGACGCCCGGCGACTTCTACGCAGCAGGCCATTGCGGCCTGCATGTGCCTCTGATCGAGGTCGCTGGTGCCGGCCCGATTGCGTTGCCGTTGCTGCCGGCGCAAGCCTCGCAACTCATTGCGGTGGCCGAGCGTGCACCCTACGGCCGCGGTGGCGAAACGCTGGTCGACACTTCGGTGCGCAGCAGTTGGCAGATTGGTGCCGATCGTGTTCGCATCGCGGGCAATCGCTGGGCCGTGATGCTGGACAGCGTCGTCGAGCGCGCAGCGGCGGGGCTGGGTGCCGGCGGCGGTGTGGTCGCCGAGTTGTACAAGCTGCTGGTCTATGACGAGGGCAGCTTCTTTGTGACCCATCGCGACACCGAGAAGTCGGCAGGGATGTTCGCCACGCTGATCGTCGCGCTGCCATCGCTGCACGCGGGTGGAGAACTGGAGGTTCGTCATCGTGGACGCGAGGTGCGACTCGATATGCGTTGCGCCGACTTCTCTGAGCTTGCCTGGGCAGCCTTCTACGCCGACTGCGTGCACGAGGTGTTGCCCATCACCTCAGGAAGCCGGCTGGTGCTGGTCTACAACCTTCGGCGCCTGGGCAAGGGCCGCCTGCCTGGCCCTCCGTCTTACGAGCGGGAGACGGCCGCGCTGGGTCAGTTGTTGCGTCGATGGGGCGAGCCGTCGGCACACGCTGGCGATGACCTGCCGGCGAAGCTGGTCTACCCACTGGAGCATGCCTACACGCCGGCCGAGTTGTCGTTCGCTGCGCTCAAAGGCGCCGACGCGGCCGCCGCCAGCGTGCTGGTCGCGGCCGCGCGCGATGCGGCATGCGATGTGCATGTGGCGCTGCTGCGCATCGAGGAGAGCGGCGCCGCTGAGTACAGTGGCTACGCCCGTTCGCGCCATTCCCGGCGCTATCACGATGATGACGAGAACGGGTTCAGGGTCGCCGAAGTCTTCGAACGCTCGCTGACTCTCGCGCATTGGAGCCGGCCCGACGGTGCGGCGGTGTCGCTGGGCACCATGCCCTTCGCCGACGGTGAAGTCTGCCCAGGCGACGCGCTGGCTGACATGGATCCCGACGAGCAGCACTTCGAAGAGGCCACCGGTAACGAAGGGGCCTCGTTCGAGCGCAGCTACCAGCGTGCTGCACTGGTGCTGTGGCCGCAGTCGCAGAAGCTTCGGCTGCTGGCCCGCAGCGGATTCGCAGTCTCTTTGCCCGTGTTGGACAGCCTGGTGGCCGCGTGGGTTGACGCGGGCGCCGAGCCGGGCAGCATGACTTGGCGCGAGGCCCACGCCTTGGCCGCGCAGATGATCGCCTGCTGGCCCGTGCGAGCGACACGCAACGTTTTGGAAGGGCTCAGCGCCGAAGCAGTGATGCTTGCCCACTTGACACATCTGCGCAATCTCGAACACATCGACACCATGCTGGCCGGCGCCATCGCTGCCGGAGCCTACTCAGCGCAGGACAACGCTGCCTTGGTGCAGGGGCTGGAGTTGCTGGCTCCGTCGCGGGTGGGTTCCTTGTTGTTCGACGTGGTGCGGGGCAACGCCGACTTGCACATTGCCGGCTGCGCGGACTTGCTTGCCCGTGCCGCTGCCGTTTCGGCCTGGCGTGGTGAACTGCAGCACGCAGCCATGTCGCTGCTCGATGCGATGCCTGGCGGCCTGTCCCGTCCCCAAGCGCAGGCCGACGCGTGGCGACGCGAGCGCGCGGACGAGGCGGTGGTTCGCGACACGCTGCGTGCCCTGATCATTGCCGAGCACGCAGACCTCGCCGCGCTGGCTGATCAAGCCGTGACGCATTGGCTGGCCTGGCCCCAGTTCTATGGCCTGGACACCGTCATCGTTCCGGCGCTGCGCTTCCTGGCCCAGCGGCCGGCGCTGATGGAACATCCTGCCTGCCAGCGCTTGCGGGCGGAGGCGCTGGCTCACCTGCAAGCCCGGGTGTCGCTCGATCTGGCGCCGCCTGCCGACTGGCGACGCGATGTTCCGATGAACTGCCGCTGCGAGCACTGCCAATGCCTGGGCCAGTTCCTGCTAAGTGGTAACCAGGAGGTCTGGCGCTTCAAGGCGCGCGAGGTCGATCGCCGCCATGTCGAGGACTCGATCCGAAAGAGCCGCCCCGATGTCGAATGCACCACCGAGCGCAAGGGCAGCCCGCATGTGCTGGTGTGCCGCAAGAACCAGGCAAGCTACGAGCGGAGAGTCGCGCAAAGGCTGACGGATCTTGACGATCTGCAGCGACTTGGGGCGTGAGAGGCCGGCTGGTTCTGCGTCGAACTGCCCTGAGAGCTGGTCGTGGTTCGGGAAGCGTGCCGCATCCTCAGGGGGTTTACCCCAGGTCAATCCGAGGGCTTTCTCGGCCGCGTGATCCAACGGGGTGAGATGCCGTGGCTTTCGCACCATCGCCGGGCGATCATCTCCATCACATGGTGCTCGAAGTCGAACCATGCTTCACGCTGCGCCGGATGCGCGGCCAGCCTGTGCTTGACGCGGCGGAAGGGCTGCGTTGCTGCAGTGCTTGCCGGAGTGAACCGGCCAAGCGGGCGTTGCCGCATTGCTCGGCGAAGTCCTCCATGATCTCGAGGGCCTGCGATGACTCGATCGGCTCGACGCACAGCCATTGATTGCTGTCACGTGGATCTTCAGCCACTTCGTCCGCCGCGTCGGAGCCGGCAAAGGACAGAAGCTCACCGGATTCGAGACTGAGTCAATGGCTCCTCTCACCGAACGGGTCGCGCGAGTTCAGCGCCCAGATCAATTCCTTCAGGTCGATGGACAACGATCGGGCTGTGCCATCGCTGCGATCCGGCGTGCTGTCGTTCAGGCTTACCTCGAAATCCCCAACGCATCCCACAGGAACTGGTAGGACATAGCCGGCCGGCCCTGTGCGGCAGACTGTCGCCGTTCACCATCCTCGTACTCGCGCAGCAGGCCCTTGACGCGCTCCAGCCCCGCTGTCGTCATGATTGCCTGGCGCGGCGCGAGCCCGCCCAGCGCTGGAATGGCCTCGTCGGACCAGTTGGCGTAATGGCGATGGATGACCTGCTCGATGGCCTGCGCCATCACCTCCGGCGGCAGTCCCTGAGCGCTGACTGCGGCGGCCTTTGGCGCACGCGCCTTGTCACTGCTGCCCGTTCTTGCCAGGTGGTCCGCCGGGTCGGTGATCTCGCGCGTCAGATGCTGCACGGCCGCCCCGGCCAGGGTCTCGAACCAGGCCCGGCCCTCGTCGGCCAGCCGCTGGGTGCGGTGAAAGACCTCGATGCGGCTGGCCTTGCGGCCTGGGTTGATGGAGCTCAGGCTGCGCTGTACTCCGTCTGCCCCTTGGGTGATGCGATTCCAGCCTTGCTCGGGATTGCCGTCGACATCGGCCTGCGCCGCCAATGACTCGGCAAGCGCCGCCACATCGTGCACGCGGTAATGGTCAGTCACGAGCAGGATCGGGTCACCCGTGGATGCATCGTGGATTTGCGGCATCGCAGCGGGTTCGAACCACTGATCCAGCCAGGCGCGAGCGATCTCGACCTCAACCATATCGCGCCGGTTCTCGTCGTGAAGTTTCAGTTCTTCGGCTCCGGCCAGCACTCGACCTACCCGCGCCAGCACCGGTGCTTCACGCAACTTCGAAAACGTGTAGATGGCCCCGGAGAGTTCCCGGTGAGCACCCGCGCCTGCCTCTACCTGCATGATGCGGGCCGCCAGCAGCATGCCGGGGTGGGCGCTGCGGCTTCCGCTGATCTCGCGTATGTGCTGCGGCTCGGCCTGGAGGTCGAATTCGTCCATCAGCGTCATACCTTCGCCGGGCCGGACGTCGGTCACCCGATACAGACGAAGCGGTCGTTCCCGCATCTGGGCGATCCAGTCTCGCTGGCCCGGTGTGAGATACGGGCCTTCGCGGCCGAGCAGATAGCCGTTGATCTCGCGCAGGCCACCGCGGGCTTGGATCTCGCCGCGGGCGATCAACCACTCGCCGGCATTGATCGTGACCATGGTCATGCCGTCTTCGTCGAGTTGCCAGCCGTCTTCGGAGCCTTCGGGCCGCCAGTGGTCCAGCAGTTCCTCGAACGCGCTGCGCCAGCCCTTGCGGTGACGCTCCGCCAGCCAGGTGATGGCCACGCGGGCGGCGTCTTCGTGGTCTCGCGAACGCAGGCTTTGGATATTCATGAGTGAAGTCTAGGGCAAGCTGGTGGCAGCTTGCATGTTGTGTCCGCAGGCGCCGGCTCGCGCATCGCTTCAGCCAACAGGGTCAACCCAGTTTTCCGTCAGTAGCCCCGGCACCCGCTCCAATTCAGCGAGCTTGTTGGTGGCCAGAGTGAGCCTTTCGCTGCGGGCATCGGTGCTTCAGCATCGCGCGGACCGAGTCAGAGGGCTTCGCGCCCGGCCTGGGAGCGGTTGTTGGTGAAGACGGATGTGATGCTCATTGGCAACTTCTGTGTTGGGATCTGGTAAAAGTGTTTGTCCTGTGCCGGTTACCGAGCTCGCAGCACAGCCGGTTGCGCCGCTTGGCGGCGAAGTTTGTCGGTTGGGCTGGATGTCTGCAGGCCCACTCGGCAGCTCGCCCACCACCGGTTCAAGGCGGCTTGAGCGTCCAATCGATTCGCCTGCGCAGTCGTTCGAGCTCGGCTGTCGCGCCAGCTCGCTCGGCACGCTGCAATTGAAGGTTCAGCCAGGCCAGCAGCGGTCGCCGCCAACCCTGGGATGATGCGGTGTCCACCGCCAGTGCGATCACTTCCGGGTTGGCCCGGCCGGCTCGCAGCAGCACGCCGGCGGCCACCAACCGCGACAAGGGGTCGCCCAGGTCTCGCAGGGCCTGGGCCGGGTTGCCTGCCAGGCCTATCGCTGCCAGCACGCGCTGCGACGGCGCCAGCAGCGCGGCATCCTCTTGCTTGGGGTCAGCGGTCAGAAAATCAGCATAGGCTCGCTCTGCTGCTGCTGCGTCGATCCGAATGGCCTCGAAGCCGTCGCAAGCCTTGAAGTCCAGGCTGGCGATTTGGGCCGCACAGCGAAGCAACTCGGCTCGGGCCATCAGGTCGATGCGCCCGGTGCGGGCGAGCTGGGTCCTTGCCAGGTCGAACTCCTGCGCAGCGACCCGGCTGTCGCCGCCCAAGTAGGCGGTGACCGACCGGTCCAGCGCCGAATGGGCCTGCAGTTGCCATTCAGGCGACGCCGGCCCGCCAACGCAAGCGGTCAACAGTGCGGCGCTGCTGAGCGCGATCAGGCAATGGCCGGCTCGACAGCGCGACTTTGGTTTGCCGTTCACGGCAGCCGCAGGTCGGTATCGCGCGCGAACGGCCACTTTCGGTTGACCTCGTCGAGCAGTTGTTGAATTTTTCGCAGGCTGGTGTCGACTTCGGTCCGCAGCGCGCCCAGGTCGGTGCTGGCGCCGCGGGTGTTGGCCGCGACGGCCTGCGCGTCGACGAGCAGTGCATCGACCTTGAGCCATGACGCCCTTGCCTGACCCAGCAACGCGGCGAGTTGCCGCAGGCTGGCGCTGACGTCGCGCATCAGCCCGTCGGGCCCGAAGAGTTGATCGTCGGCCTTGCCAGCCATGGTGTCGGCGCGCGCTAACAGCGCCTCGGCGCTGGCCAGCGTCTTGAGCAGCTTTTCTACATCTGGCTCGTTGCCCAGCAGCAAACCGAGCGCGCCGTGCGGTCCATTGAGCTTGTCGGTGGCCGACTTCAGGTTTCGCAAGCTGTTGCCCAACGCCGAATCTGCCGCGCTCAGCGAGCCGATGTTCCCCACCAACTCGCGTACCGAGTTGACCAGCTTGGGGATCTCGGCGCTGGCGTCGCCGACCAGTACCTTGCGTTGCGCGCCGTCGGCCAGTGGCGGGTCCTTGAGCTGGCCGCTGTAGGCGCGCAGGTTGGTGTTGCCGACCAGACCGCGAACCAGCGTGAACACGCTGGAGCTGCGCAGCCAATGGGCATCCTTGCGAGGGATGTCGATGACGATGTGGGCGCTGCCGTCGATGCCGAGCTCGATCCCGCGAACTCTACCGATCGGAAATCCCGAAAAAGTCAGGTCCATACCGACCAGAACGCCTTCTGAATCGTCTGCGACCAGTACCAAGCGCTGGTTGGCCTCGAAAGCACCGCGCGCATACATCAGGTAGGCGATCGAGCCGCCGAGCAAGGCCAACATCAGCAAGACCAAGGCTTTGGCCTTGAGCTCCAGATGGGCGATCGGCGGCAGGGGCTCTGACGCATCCTGCGGGTGGGTCGTGCGCATGGTCAGTAGTAGTTGACCACCAGCGAAGTGGCCTCGATCAACAGGATCAGCATGAACATGCGCACCAGCCCCTGCAACTCGCTGCTGGCTTTCGAGCGGATCCGGGGCGGTGGGTAAAGCGCTGAGGCCATCGGCAACAAAGACACGGCCAGACTGAGCGAGAAGACCTTGAGCGCGAGGGTCAAAGCCACTGCCGGACTGAAGACACGACCGACGATTCGGGTGTACCGCTCGAAGCCGCCGAGCGTGAATCCATGGACCGCCAGATAGGCCAGCACCAATGTCAGCAAGCAACTCACGGTGGCCAGCAGCGTGACCGCGAACATGCCTGCCAACACGCGCGGCAGCACTTCCTGCGCCAAAGGATCGGTGCCCTGGCGTGCCAGCGCGGTGAGCTCGCCACGCGAATTCATTGCCGCAACCTCGGCCCCGTTGGGCAGGGTGACACGCAAGGCGGCAAACAATGCCGCAGTCAGTGGGATCAATTCCAGCACCAGCACCCGCACGACCATCTCGAGTGCGTACTGCGACAAGCCATAGCTCAGTGCGGTGACGACGACGATGCGGATCACGATCAGGCTGATCAGCGCCGACAACACGCCGAACCAAGCCAAGATCGGCCCGGTGGCCAGGTAGAGCTGGCTCAACACCGCAAGGCGTCGATTGCTGCGATGGCTGCTCGGCGACAGTGCCAGCACCAGCATCAACGCACCGAGGTGGATCACCCGCCACCAGCTGGCCAACCACGCCAGCGCGGCGTGGCCTAAGACGGCGAAATCTTTCAGCCATGTAGCCATCGCTTGATCCTAAGCAGCGATGGCACGGTCAGGCTTGCGCTTTGTCGACCCTCAAAACGGTGGGGCGCTGGCGAGGTCTAGCGCCTGGCCATGGTCGGGATGGTTGAACTGCAACCGGCTGGCATGCAGCAGCAGGCGCGGCGCTGTGCCTGCCACTGCTGCACTGGCGTACAGCCTGTCGCCGAGGATGGCATGACCGATCGCGCTCAGGTGCAGCCTGAGCTGGTGTGACCTGCCGGTCACGGGTTGCAGCGACAGCCTGGTTTGACCGCGTATTGGATCGCGTGACAGCACCTGCCATCGCGTGCACGAGGGTTTGCCGAGCTGGGTATCGACCTTCTGGCGTGGCCGATTGGGCCAGTCTGCGCTCAGCGGCAGGTCGATCTCGCCCGCATCGGCCGCTGGCAGACCGTCGACCACCGCAATATAGGTCTTGGCGACGCGTCGTTCAGCGAAGGCCGCACTCATACGGCGTTGCACCTCAGCCCCTCGCGCCAGCAGTATCAGCCCGGAGGTCGCCATGTCCAGTCTGTGCACGATCAGCGCGTCGGGGTGGATCGCCTGCAAGCGGGCCGACAGACAGTCAGCCTTGTCCGGGCCACGGCCTGGCACCGCCAGCAAACCCGCCGGCTTGCTCATGACGATCAGCGCGTGGTCGAGGTAGACCAGTTCGGCGGCGGATGTCATGGCCAGGACCTGGCGTAGCAGGCCAGGTCGGCATTCACCTCGCGCTGGTCGACAGGCTGGCAGCTTGGGCGGACAGCGTGATGTCGCCGTACCAGGCCTCCAAGTCGACCTTGAGCGCGTCGGCATCGGTGAGTACGCCAACCCCCAAGATAGGCCCTGGTAGCTCGCCGAAGGCACGCAGGTAGTCGGACACCACATCACGCTCGTAGTGCAGCCAGCGGCCGGCTCGTTGTGCTCCGCTTTCGACGGTCAGGTATTGGATTCGAGCACTGCGGTGGTTTCGATGCACCGATTCCAGTGCGTGGGTGCCACCGTCCCAGACGTACATCAGTGTGGCGTAGGGCAGGCGCTGGCCGGTGAACAACTCGACCTGTTCGAAGAACAGCCGCTCGCGCAGCGGCAGCCGGGTATCGTCACCACCAAAGGCCACGATCAGCCTTGCCGGGCAGTCATCGTGTTCGGCCACGCCGACATTGGCCAGGCTGGGAACTTCTCGCACTCGCCAACTGAACTGCAGGTGACCGAACACCAGCGGGTCAATGTGCACAGCACAGCGCAGTCCGGTGGCAGAGGCTGTGGCGCTGGCGTGCAGCACTTTGAGTCCGCCGTCTCGCACGATGGCGTAGCGCGTGCGGCTCAGGTCTTGCCGCATCGCATAAGGCAGCCATCCTGCAGGCAAGCTACCCATGACTGCCGCTGAAAACGGCAGCACGCGCAGCGCCGGTGGTGGCTCCGATGGCGGTTCGGCCGCTGCGGGTTGTTGCGGCGATGCACAGCTGGTGATGCCTAGCAAACTGCCCAAGCCAGCCCCCATCCAAGCTCGACGCCCGGCTATCGGCCGGCTGCCATTTGATCCACTATTTGATCCATTGCCCATGACCGACCCCGTCTCGCCATCTGCTGCTGCCAAAAGCGGGATGGTAGCGGCTGGGGCGGCCATGCTGCGGCAACTGTGGGCCACAGCGGCCTGTGACCTCGACACCGCTCAAGCGGCATCGCGATCACGCTCAGCGTTCGTCGTTGCCGTTCGAACGCATGGCGGCTGCGCGCAGATCCGAGGCAAAGCCAGGGTCCGTGGCCTCGATGCGACGGGCCCAGTTCAGCACGCCTTCTACAGTTTTGGGTTCGTTGCGCTGCTGGTTGAGCTGCCAACTGTCGAGCCGGCGCAAGCCGTCGATCATGGCCGTGATCAGTCCCGCCATCCAGATCGAACCACGGGGAACGACCAGACGGGTGGGCCGGCCAAAAGTCATCGAAGCACTGTTCATGGTGTGAACTCCAGGGTCTGCACGAAATCGGATTGATCTCGTGTTGCAGTGCAGTATAGGGTTTTCCCTAGTTTCTTGCTGCGCCTGGGATTGACCCTGGGTCCGACTCAACTATTGCCACGCGTGCCGAATGCCGCATCGGCGGTCGCCGCGAGGCGGCGACCTTGGGCACTCTCAAGCAAATGTGGCTTTGCCACTTTGCTTGATCCCCACGGGGGGCGGCCGGCTTCGGCCGGCCTTGGGGCGCTCTCAAGCAAATGTGGCTTTGCCACTTTGCTTGATCCCCACGGGGGGCGGCCGGCGTCGGCCGGCCTTGGGGCGCTCTCAAGCAAATGTGGCGTTGCCACATTGCTTGATACCCCCGGGGGGCGGCC
>JBILYN010000479.1:0-3348 GCA_044377715.1 Aquabacterium sp. | reverse complement strand
CATTCAAAATGAGCGCACAAAGTCAGTTAGAAACCCTGCTGCAGCGCGCGCAGGCCGACCGCGACCGCGCCACAGCCGCGCTGCGACAGGCTGAACGCCTGGTGGAGCAAGCCCAGTCCTTGACCCAGCAACTCAGCGACTACAGGACAGAGTTCGACGAGCGTTGGATGACGCGTTTTCGCAGCGCCGGGACAACCGAACTGCTGCATTGCCAGCGCGGCTTCGGCCAGCGCTTGAACCAGGCGATTGCAGCCCAACAAAGCAATACCCAGCAACTCGGGAACCGGGTAGAGCTGGCCCGCGCACTGCTGATCGCGCGCGAGCAGCGCGTCGCTGCGGTGCAAAAGCTGATGGCGAGGCGATATGCCGACGCGCAAAAAATCGCTGCACGGCGCGACCAGCGCCACACCGACGAGGCCGCGCAACGCCATGGCCACCTGGGCGCTGGCCGCCCTTTGAACCAGCGGGAAACGGCATGCTGACCGCCTTGCGAACGTCACCGAACAAGGCCTCGCATCTGCCTGCCACGGCCCAGGCCGATACCCGCACGGCCGGCGATGCCGAACGCGGCTTTGCCGCCGTGATGCAACGCCAAGTCGAACTTCAAAGCCCGGGCCTGCCGACCCGGCCGCCCGGGCCGGACACACGGCTGGCCACAACCGACGCTGCGCCTGCATCCAACCCGCCAAGCAGCAAGCGGCCACCACGCATGGCGGGCGCAGGCCCAGACAGCGGCCCTGTGGCTGCGATTTCAGCGCCGTCGGCACCGAACGCAAGCCTGACCCTCAGCAAGCCGGAGCCGCCCGGCGGGTTAACAGCGGTTCATGCACTTGGCGCCAGCCAGACGGTTGGCGCGCCGGACCCTGTCTCGGCGCAAGAAAGAACGCCACATTCGCCGGTCCGCAGCCGGGTCGCAACGACGGCTTTGCAAGAGGCTGCAGCGATCTCAAGCAAATGTGGCTTGGCCACTTTGCTTGACCCCCATGGGGGGCGGCCGGCTTCAGCCGGCCTCGGGGCTCTGAGAACCCAGCGAGAAACTGCCAGAGACCCGACCCAGACCAAGGCTACCGCCAACAACGACAAGCCTGCCGAGGACGAGCGCGAATACAAGGTGGACGAAAGCCTAGACGCCAATACGGCCGATGCCACCGACACCGCGGCGAGTTCGCAGCCCGACCTCCAACAATACCGACACGCAGCCCAGACATCGGATCCACTCGCCCAGGCCTTGATGGCGGGTTGGCAGCCCGCAGCGATCAACCCGCCTGCCTCAAGCTATGCGGCCGACCCCGCCACTCACGACGCCGCTCACGGCGCCACTCACGACGCCGGCACACCAGGGCAGGTCACCGCGGTCCAGGGTCGGCCTGGCGTCCACGCAAGCGGCACTCCCCCTGCCGAGACGGCCCGACAGATGCCAACTGCGGGTGGTCCTGCCATCGACTCGCCGCAGCAGGGGGTGGTGGGCAGCCTGGATCGCCGGCCGACAGCGCTCTCAAGCAAATATGGCTTGGCCACTTTGCTTGACCCGCATGGGGGGCGGCCGGCTTCGGCCGGCCTCGGGGCGCTCAGCAGCGATAGCGGCGCCGGCATCGCCGCGCGACTCGACCGCGCCAACAAGCCCGAGGGCGATGCATCAAGAGGTCCTGAACCTGCGCGGTCGGCGCCTTTGGCCGCAGTCGATGCAAGTCCTGCACGACCAGCCGCCACAGTTGGGCAGCAAGACCTCGGCCAGCAAGACCGCGGCCGGCAGCACGCCATCGACAGCGTCCCTGGCACGGTCATCCGACCGACCGCGGCCGCCGGACAAGGCAACACCGGGCGCCCAGGCGATGCTGCCGAGCCCGCCGCGCCGACGGTTCGTGACCTTGCCAGACCGCAGGTCAGCGCCCTCGCCGGAGGCGACAGTGCCCCAGGACTGCCCATCGCTACGCCCACGCCCACGGCCACACCAGCACCAGCACCAGCCTCCGCCTCAGCGCCGGTGGTCCTGCCACCCCTCCAACCCTCGGCGGTCACGCCGGCACCGCACAACACCACGGCGATGCAGGGTGCGCCTTCCAGGCTTGAGCAAGCCGTCGGCATCGCGGGTGTCAACGCCCCGCAAACCCCGTCTGACGCCAGCGCGGACCGCGCGACCCCGGGCAACACCGAGCGCTTGACCGAAACAGCGCGCGAACAACCGCCCGCCCGCAAGGACCGATGGCCGTCGGGCTTGCAAGTCGCAGGGCCATCGACTTTGGCGCCCGAGCGCGCTGGCAATCCCGCGGCGCCAGCGCGACCGGCCGAGGTCTTAGCGCCCAGCGAACAATTCGCAGTGCTGCCGAACCGAGCCAACGCGGCCTTGTTGGATCATCGGCGTGGCCAGGAAAATTCGGCTGAACCGGCGCCGCACAGCTCGTCCACCTCGGCGATGCCAACACCGGAACCGACACCTGAGGCCGCTGCAATCGTTCCCGACCCGATTCGATCGACCGAACGCAAGCCCGCGGCACCAAACGCCGCACCAGAAGCCGCACCAGGCGCCGCACCAACCGCCGCACCACCGGCTGCGGCCAGCGCCAGCGTCATCGCCAGCCCTGCGCTGGCAGAAGCTCGCATCGCTGCACCGGTCGACAGCCCGGCGTTTGCGCCGGCACTGGGGGCTCAAGTCAGCCTGTTCGTGCGCAACGGCCTGCACAGCGCCAGCCTGCAACTCAACCCAGCCGAGATGGGCCCTGTCTCGGTGCGGATTGCACTCGAAGGCAGCACAGCGCAGGTGGAGTTCCAGGCCGACCGGGCCAGCACGCGGCAAGCGATTGAAGCCTCGCTGCCAGCGCTGGCCGCCGCGCTGCGCGACGCCGGCCTCAACTTGGCCGGCGGCGGCGTGTTCGAGCAGCATCCGGGTCGCCAGCCGCCGCGCGAAGACAGCGCACCCAGCAGGCGCGATGCCCCCCAGGGACGGGACTTCGCGTCAGGCCCGCTGAACCGACCGGTCACGCGCAACCAGCGGCGCGGCCTGATCGACCTGGTGGCCTGACGAACCTAGCACCCAACTCGGCGTAATTCGCCCTGCTATTTGGCGCATCGCTGGCGGCGCTCGGCTCAAACAATGAGCTGTCTTCGTGGTCGTGCGCAAGCACCCACGGCGACCTCCAGGAGCCTCGAATGTCCGCCCCCGCCATCACCGTTCCAGCCAGTCCGCGCAGCAAGAAGAAACTGATCATCGTGATCCTGGCCCTGCTGCTGCTGTTGGTTGGTGGCGCAAGCGCTTGGTTGCTGCTCAAGAAAAGAGCCGCTTCGAGTGACGAAGACAACGCCGACCTCAGCCAGGTCGAAGCCCGCGAAACCAAGCCCGGCACCACGCAC
>JBILYN010000477.1:0-3354 GCA_044377715.1 Aquabacterium sp. | reverse complement strand
CGCCGTGCGCAGCGCCTGCCGGGTCAGATCCGCGATCGACCTTGGACGCACCGGTCGACAGCGGCAGCCTGAGCGTGAACACCGAGCCCTGCCCGACCCGCGTGTCGACAGCCAGCGATCCCTGCATCTGCTCGGCCAAGTGCTTGGCGATGACCAGCCCCAGGCCTACCCCCTCGATGTGGCCGCGCTCGGCACCGAGCCGGTTGAATGGCTGGAACAAGGCATCGACTTGCACCGATGTCAAACCCTGGCCAGTGTCGCGGACCGCGATGGCCAACTGACCCGCGTCGACCGACTGCTCGATCTCGACCGAGCCGCCCTCTCGGTTGTACTTGATCCCGTTGGTCAGCAGGTTCACCAGCACCTGGCGAAGGCGCGTACGGTCGCCGATCACGCTGAGGCCTTCAGAGGGAGGCAGTTGCGTCACGCTGACGCGGTGATGATCGGCCAGCCCGGACACCCAACCCAGACAATCGACCAGCAGCGAGTCAACCGACACCGGCTCGGATGTCACCCGCAATGCCCCAGATTCGATCTGCGAAATGTCGAGCAAGTCATCGACCATTGACAGCAAGTGTTTGGCAGCGACGCGGATGTGACCGATCTTCTCGACAGTGCCGGGCGATGTCCGTATCGCGCCATCCAACTCAAGGAGCTGCGAGAACCCCAGCACGGCGTTCAGCGGCGTACGAAGCTCATGGCTCATGCGGGCCAGAAAGACAGACTTGTTGCTGTTGGCTCGCTCCTCGAGTTGACGCGCCAGACGTGCGAGTTCCAGAAGCTTGCGCTCGGTGATGTCCTGGACCGTCCCTCTCAGGCTGACGATGGCACCATCCAACCCACGCTCCGCGGCACCGCGCATCTCGTACCAGCCTCTTTGCCCCATCGGCAGGACGATCTCGGCCTCCTGCAGAAATGGCTCGCCAGTCGTGGCAGCGCGCCTGAGCGCCGTCCTCAGATTCCGCCAGCCCTCAGCCGTGTAGAGAGCTTTGCGGAAAGCGACAGCGGGCAAAGCTCGAGCAGGTTCCAGCCCATAGAGCAAAAACATCCCATCGGACCAAGCCCAGGTGTCCGATGCAAGGTCACACTCCCAGCTGCCGATGCGGCCCAGTCGCTGGGCTCGCCGCAGCGCAGACTCGCTCGTGGTCAGCTGAGCATGAGACTGCTGCAGCGCGAGGGACTGGGCCTCCCTGAGCGCCATCAGTTTCAGCGTTGTCGTGCTCGAGGAGTCGGTGACGTGAACAAAAAAACCTTGAACCTGTCCCTGAACCAGATTGGGAATCAGGTCGACTTGCCCTGATCCGGAAAAGTTCGGCCATTCCAGCGCTCGAACATAGTGCTGCGGCTCACCGCGGAAGACGGCCTCAAAACGCAGACGAAGTTTCTCGCGATGAGACGGAATGATGAAATCGTCAACATGACGACCCAGCAATTCGCCGGGGCCGACCCCGAGCCAGACCTCATAGGCTCGATTGGCGAAGCGGCAGCGACACTCTTTGTCCCAGTAGCCGACCAAAGATGGCAGTGCGTCAAGCAAGCGGCGCAGCTCAGCAGAGGTTTCGAAGCTTGGCATCAAGGGCTTGGACCTTTCGACCCATGACCGAGCCTTGGGCTTGAGAAGGCATCAACACTAGCCTCTGACGCCCTGAAGCGATCAGGGAATCTCAAGACCACCGCTGCCTGCGGCTATACCGCGGAGATCAAACTCACATGTGGTCGATCATCACCTGACCAAAGCCTGAACAAGACACCTGGGTCGCGCCCTCCATCAAGCGCGCGAAGTCATAGGTGACCTTCTTGCTGGCGATCGAACGCTCCATCGACGCGATGATCAGGTCGGCCGCGGCAGTCCAGCCCATGTGGCGCAGCATCATCTCGGCCGACAGGATCTCTGAGCCCGGGTTGACATAGTCCTTGCCGGCGTACTTGGGCGCTGTGCCGTGGGTGGCTTCGAAGCAGGCGATCGAATCCGACAGGTTGGCGCCTGGGGCGATGCCGATGCCACCGACCTGCGCGGCAAGCGCGTCGGAGATGTAATCGCCGTTCAGATTGAGCGTGGCGATCACCGAGTACTCGGCCGGGCGCAGCAGGATCTGCTGCAGGAAAGCGTCGGCAATCGAATCCTTGACCGTGATCATCTTACCGGTCTTGGGGTTCTTGAACTGGCACCACGGGCCACCGTCGATCAACTCGGCACCGAACTCTTTCTGCGCCAGGCCATAAGCCCAATCACGGAAGCCACCCTCGGTGTACTTCATGATGTTGCCCTTGTGCACGATGGTCAGGCTGGGCTTGTCGTTGTCGATCGTGTACTGGATCGCCTTGCGCACCAGGCGCTCGGTGCCTTCGCGCGAGACCGGCTTGATGCCGATGCCCGAGGTGTCGGGGAAACGGATCTTCTTGACGCCCATCTCTTCCTGCAGGAACTTGATGATCTTCTTGGCCTTGTCGCTCTCGGCTTCCCACTCGATGCCGGCGTAGATGTCTTCCGAGTTCTCGCGGAAAATCACCATGTCGATCTTTTGCGGCTCTTTGACCGGCGACGGCACGCCCTTGAAGTACTGCACCGGGCGCAAGCAGACGTAGAGGTCGAGTTCCTGGCGCAGCGCAACGTTGAGCGAACGGATGCCGCCGCCCACTGGGGTGGTCAGCGGGCCCTTGATCGAGACCACGTACTCGCGCAGCACAGCCAGCGATTCCTCGGGCAACCAGACATCGGGCCCGTAGATCTTGGTCGACTTCTCGCCGGCGTAGATCTCCATCCAGTGGATCTTCTTGGCGCCGCCGTAGGCTTTGGCCACCGCCGCGTCAACCACCTTGATCATCACCGGGGTGATGTCCAAGCCGGTGCCGTCGCCCTCGATGAACGGGATGATCGGCTGATCCGGGACCTTGAGCGAGTAGTCGGCGTTGACCGTGATCTTCTGCCCGCCTTGGGGCACCTTGATGTGCTGGTACATGTGCTTTGGCTCCGCGCTCTGCGCTGGTTGAGGAAAACCCCGATATTTTATGTCACAGAGTCTGTCAACCGACTGACTCGCCACAACGTTTGACAATTGCCAGCCCAATGCAGACTGGCATCTTCATCACTTTATTAGGAATACCACCATGAACAAGATCCTCGCCGCTCTGATCGCCACCCTGTTCGCTGCTGGCGCCTATGCGCAGGCCAAGAAGGAAGAAAAGCCTGCTGCGCCTGCCGCTGCCGCTTCGCCTGCCAAGGCTGAGAAGAAGGAAGAGAAAAAGGCTGAGAAGAAGGAAGAGAAGAAGGCTGATAAGAAAGAAGAGAAGAAGGCTGATAAGAAAGAAGAGAAGAAGGCCGACAAGAAAGAAGAGAAGAAGGCCGACAAGCCT
>JBILYN010000167.1:0-9958 GCA_044377715.1 Aquabacterium sp. | reverse complement strand
CCGCCCAGTGTGTCGAAGACGTTGCCGCTGAGGTCTGCGTTGCTCGCGTCGATGCGGTAGCGCGACGAGGTCGCACCATTGGCCTCGTTGTCGTAGCGCCGGACTTCCTGGCGCAGCGACGCGTTGAGGTTGAGCAGCCGGCTGCGCTCGATCGGCCAGCTCAATCCCAGACTCGCGGTCTGGGCCTGGCCACGGGCGCCTAGCGCCGCAAGCTCGGCGCTGATCACGTGGTAGTCGATGTTCGATGCCTGGGCGCTCAGTCGCAGGCCGCGAACGCCCAGCGGCAGGCTGTAGCTGAGGCGCTGGTAGTCGCTGCCGCGGGTGTGGATCAGGTTGAGCGTGACCGCGTCGCCCGAGCCGGTCGGGCTGTTCCAGTTCAGGTTGGCGCTGATTCGCTCGATGCCCACCGAGCGCGATCCGTTGTTGTCTAGCGCGGTGTCGCCGCCAAAACGCGGCTCGTCGGCCAATGTCAAGGCCAACGCGGTCTCGCCGTCACGTGCGCCGGCGACCAGGTTGCCTTCGACGCTGACGCCGGGCAGGTCGTCCATCAGCAGCAGCACGCGGTCTATGGCCCGGGCGCTGAGCGGCGCGCCCGTGGCTTGCGTCGCGTAGACCATCGCCAGCAAGCGCTCGGCCTTGACGCGCTGTGCCGACCGGCCCTCGATGCGAGCACCGCCAAAGCGGGCCTCGACGATGTCGATCGTGACGTTGCCGTCGGCGATCTCCTGGCGCCGCAGCGACGCGCTGGCGATCCAGCCCTCGTCGCGGTAAGCGGCTGCCACGGCCTCGGCGGCTTGCTGCAAGCCGGCGAAGTCCAGCGGACGCATCAGCCAAGGAGCGACCGCCGTCTGCAACCGCTCGGTGCCGAGCAGGCGGTTGCCGGCAAACTGGAAGCTGCGCACCGTGACCGCCACCGCGCCGGGCTTGGGCAACGCGATCTGCGGGGCGGTGGCGCGGGGCAGCAGCGACGGTAAGTTCTGCCGCTCGAGGCTGCGCTCGGTCTGGCGCTGTATCGCTCCAGCATCGGGCGGCGTGGCTTGCGCCATCACGGCCAGCGGCGAGCCCAGCCACACGAGCAGGCTGGCAGGGGCCAGCGTCGCCATGTTGCCTCGGTGCTTCGGTGCTGGGGTGGAGGGCATCGTCGCGTGCAGTCTGTGGATGGCGTGCCGCATTGAACCACCGAAACTACGATTAAACAAAGTAAATCAATTTATTTGCGACAAAACTCTAAAGCTGCAAAACTGTGTTGTCACGAATTAGCATGATCGAAATACGAATTCCTCATTCCGCACCGTTGGCGAACGCTGCGGTGCTGGCACTTGGCGCCACGCCAGCAAGCCCGCGAAAATGCCTGCTCGACATGGCGAGCCCTGATCATTGTTGGGACGTCAGCAATAGTCTGGACAAACACACCCACTCGGCAGCCCAAGCTGTTTGTTTTGGCTTGTGTATTAGTGCGGGCCCATCCGAGCAGGTCCTGCGGCGGATCGAGATAACGCGCGAAGCCGATGGCCACCTGGTTTCCGTCTTGATGTTGCTCAAGACCTTTGGCCCGCAAGCCCGTTAGCATTCACCCGTTGTTTCCAATCCCCCGGTGTCCTGCCCAAGCAGGGACCGTCGAAGATGAGCGTTGATCCGATCCTTCCCGCCCGCCCACACCAGCTGAACGAGCTTGGTATCTTGGGTGCTCGCCAGTTGGGCTGTCGTCGCGGCCGCCGGCTGTTGTTCCGCGGTCTGGCGTTGCGGCTGGACGCTGGCAGCATCACCTGGCTGCGCGGCACCAATGGCAGTGGCAAGACCAGCTTGATGCGGATCCTGGCTGGGCTGTCGGCACCCACCGAGGGAGAGGTGACTTGGAACGACCGACCGATGGCCGGCAGCGCAGCGCGGCAGGCGATCGTCTACATCGGCCATGCCAACGCGCTCAAGGACGATCTGACCTTGGCCGAGGCCGTGGCCTTCCTGGCCCGGTTGCAAGGTGTCGAAGATGCGCCGCGGCGCGCGCTCAGCGCGCTGGACCGGCTCGGTCTGGCTTCGCGTCGCGATGCACCGGTACGCACCTTGTCGCAGGGGCAGCGGCGGCGCGGCGCGCTGGCCCGGCTCGCGCTCGACGAGCAAGCGCGAACCTGGATCCTGGATGAACCCTATGACGCACTCGACCAGGCCAGTGTGGCGCTGCTGTCGGACCTGATTCAAGCCCATGCCAGGCGGGGTGGTGCGGTGCTGCTGACCAGCCACCAAGCGGTGGTGTTGGCCGGCGCCGCCGAATTCGACCTCGAACCCTGGCGCGCCCATTGATCGCGCTGCTGTGGGCGGTGACGCACCGCGACTTGCTGCTGGCGCGCCGGCGCCGCATCGAAGCACTCTTGCCCTTGGGCTTTTTTGTCGTCGCAGCGAGCTTGTTTCCGATCGGTGTCGGCCCCGAGTTACAGACCTTGCGCCAGATCGCACCCGGCGTGGTCTGGGTCTGTGCCTTGCTCGCGGCGATGTTGTCGGTGACACAGATGTTTGCCAGCGATCACCAGGACGGCTCGCTTGAGCAAATGCTGCTGACCGCCGAGTCGCTGGTGACCATCGTTCTTGGTAAAGTGCTGGCGCATTGGTTGAGCTCGGGCCTGCCGCTGGTGCTGGCCTCACCGCTGATCGGACTGTTGTTCGGCATGCAGGGTTCAGCGATCGCGACATTGGCGCTGACGCTGCTGCTGGGCACGCCTGTCCTGAGCCTCATGGGAGCGGTGGGTGGCGCGTTGACGCTGGGTTTGCGCAGCGGCGCGGCATTGATTTTTCTGCTGGTGCTGCCGCTGACGGTGCCGGCGCTGATTTTTGGCACGGGTGCGGTGGTGGCGGTCGACAGCGGGCTGTCGGCGCAGGCCCACTTTTCGCTGCTGGGCGCCTTGCTGATCTTCACGCTGCTGGGCGCGCCGCTGGCCGCCGCCTCGGCCCTGCGAATTTCCCTGGATTGAAACTGCCTGAGAATTCCTGACCTCGACCATGAACCTTCGATTGACCACTTTCGCCGCGCCGTCTCGTTTCTACACCGCATCGGGCGCACTCGTGCCTTGGTTCTGGGCTGCGACGCTGGCGTTCGGTTTGGCTGGGCTGTATGTCGGTTTTGCGATCGCGCCGACCGATTTCCAGCAAGGTGACGCTTACCGCATCATCTTCATCCATGTGCCTGCGGCCTGGATGTCGATGTTGATCTACCTGGTGATGGCGTTCTGGGCCGCACTGGGCTGGATGCTCAACGCGCGGATGGCGTCGATGTTCGCCCGCGCGCTGGCGCCAACCGGCGCCTTGTTCACCTTCATCGCGTTGTGGACCGGCGCACTGTGGGGCAAGCCGACCTGGGGTACTTGGTGGGTCTGGGACGCGCGACTGACCTCGGAGTTCATCCTGCTGTTGATGTACCTGGGCTATATCGCGCTGACCGAGGCGATCGACGACCCGCGGCGCGCTGCCAACGCCGGCGCACTGCTGGCGCTGGTGGGCGTCGTCAACATTCCGATCATTTACTTTTCGGTGCGTTGGTGGAACACGCTGCACCAGGGCTCGTCGATCAGCCTGAGTGCGGCACCGAAAATGGTCAGCACGATGTTGACGTCCATGCTGTTGATGACACTTTGCTTCTGGGCCTACAGCTTTGCGGTGGTGCTTACCCGAGCCCGCGCGATCGTGCTCGAGCAGGAGTCCGACACCGAATGGGTCAGGGCGCTGACTCACGCTGAAGGATCAAGATGAACTGGCAGTCTTTCGAGCACTTTGTCCACATGGGCGGCTACGGTCTGTATGTCTGGGGCTCGTATGGCATGACCTTGCTGGTGCTCTTTGCTGAGGCCTTGGCAGCCAAGCACCGCCGGCGCCAGGCGTTCGCGGCGGCCCGGAACGAGTCTGAATTGGAGAATGGATGATGAAAACCCGTTACATACGTGCGGCGATCGTGTTGGCGGTGCTCGGCGCCGTGGGCGTGGCTGTCGCCTTGGTGCTCAACGCCTTCAACAGCAACCTGGTGTTTTTCTACACCCCAGTACAGGTCGCTGCCAAGGAAGCACCGCAGGGCCGAACCTTCCGCGTCGGTGGTCTGGTCGAGGCTGGCAGCGTGGTGCGCGAGGGCGTGACGGTGCGATTCGTTGTCACCGACACCCTCAAGACAGTGCCGGTGCGCTACGAAGGCGTTCTGCCTGACCTGTTCAAAGAGGGCAAGGGCGTGGTGGCCCAGGGCCAGCTCGGGGCCGACGGCGTGTTCGCTGCGCGCGAGGTGCTGGCCAAGCACGACGAGAACTACATGCCGCCCGAGGCCGCTGACGCACTGCAGCGCGCCGACAAGATGCGTGCCAAGATGACCGAAACGCTGACCAATCCCGACACTTTGGCGCCCGCTGGAGCCCGCAAATGATCCCCGAACTCGGTCACCTGATCCTCATCCTGGCGCTGGCCGTCGCGCTGATCCAAGGTGTCGTGCCGCTGCTAGGCGCCCAGCGCGGCCGTGCTGACTGGATGGCACTGGCCCGACCTGGCGCCTACCTGCAGTTCACGCTGATCGCGCTGTCGTTTGTCTGCCTGACGGTGTCGTTCGTACAGCACGATTTCTCGGTGCTGTACGTGGCGTCGAACTCCAACTCGGCATTGCCGCTGACCTACCGCATCGCCGCAGTCTGGGGCGGTCACGAGGGCTCGCTGCTGCTGTGGGTGCTGATGCTCACGGTCTGGACGGTCGCGGTGGCGCGCTTCTCGCGCAGTCTGCCGCTGGTCTTCGTCGCCCGCATCCTGGCCGTGCTGGGGCTGGTCTCGGCCGGCTTTCTGCTGTTCACGCTGATCACCTCCAACCCCTTCGAGCGGCTGATCCCGGCGGCACAGGACGGACGCGACCTCAACCCCTTGTTGCAGGACCCCGGCATGGTGATCCATCCGCCGATGCTCTACATGGGCTATGTCGGCTTCTCGGTGGCCTTTGCATTCGCCATCGCTGCGTTGATTGGCGGCAACCTCGACGCCACTTGGGCTCGCTGGACCCGGCCCTGGACCTCGGCCGCCTGGATCTTCCTGACCTTCGGCATCGGCCTGGGCAGCTGGTGGGCCTACAACGAGCTGGGCTGGGGCGGCTGGTGGTTCTGGGATCCGGTGGAAAACGCCTCGTTCATGCCTTGGTTGATCGGCACGGCGCTGATCCATTCGCTGGCGGTGACCGAAAAGCGTGGCAGCTTCAAGGCCTGGACCGTGCTGCTGGCGATCTCTGCCTTCTCGCTCTCGTTGCTGGGGACTTTTTTGGTGCGCTCTGGCGTGCTGTCGTCGGTCCATGCTTTCGCCACCGACCCGCGGCGCGGCCTGTTCATCCTTGCTTTATTGGTGGTCGTGATCGGTGCCTCGTTGCTGCTCTACGCCTGGCGGGCGCCCAGCGTCGGCCTGGGCCAGCGCTTCGGCCTGCTGTCCAAGGAGAGCATGCTGCTGGTCAACAACATGTTGCTGGTGGTGGCTTGCGGCGGCGTGCTGCTGGGCACGCTGTACCCCTTGTTTCTAGACGCGATGGGCCTGGGCAAGATCTCGGTCGGCCCGCCGTATTTCGACACCGTGTTCGTGTTGATGATGGCACCGCTGCTGTTGCTGATGGGTGTGGGTCCGCTGATGCGCTGGAAGCATGACGAGGCCTCCAGCCTGGCGCGCCGCTTGCGCTGGGCTTTCGTGCTGTCCTTGCTCGCTGCGCTCGCCACCGGCTGGGCTGCCGGTCACATCACGCTGGCCACCACCGGCGGCTTGCTGCTGGCGTACTGGATCGTCGCGTCGATTGGCGTCGACCTGGTTGAGCGGCTGCGACCCCATGCAGCGCAGGCTAAGGGCCAAGGCGCAGGCGTGATCGGCCGGGCCCGAATGCTGCCGCGTGCGATGGTGGGCATGCTGGTGGCCCACCTGGGTGTGGCGATGTTTTCGTTCGGTGTGTCCATGGTCAGGACTTACGGCACCGAGCGTGACGTCAAGATGGGCCCCGACGCCAGCACCGAGGTCGCGGGTTTTCGCTTCAAGATGGTGTCGAT
Organism: Aquabacterium sp.; assembly: GCA_044377715.1. GTDB lineage: Bacteria > Pseudomonadota > Gammaproteobacteria > Burkholderiales > Burkholderiaceae_C > Pseudaquabacterium. The sequence continues at coordinate 3,932 of JBILYN010000167.1, read as the reverse complement.
CCAGCAGGTCGCGGGTGTCAATTACAACGCGATGCAAGGCCTGATCGAGGTCAGCAAGGGCGGCGCGGTGGTCGCGACGCTACAGCCCGAGAAGCGCATCTACCGCGTCCAGACCAATCCGATGACCGAGGCCGCGGTCGACAGCAACTTGCTGCGCGACCTCTACATCTCGATGGGCGAGCAGTTGCCCGGAGGCGAGTGGATCGTGCGGGTGCAGCACAAGCCCTTCATCGCCTGGATCTGGATCGGCTGCCTGGTGATGATGCTGGGCGGCGGATTGGCAGCCAGTGATAGACGCTACCGCTCGCGCCAGACGCGCACGGCGACGCTGCCGACGAGCGCGAGCACCACCGGGGCGGCGTGATGAAACGCTTCTTGTTGCCATTGGGCTTGTTTCTGGTGCTCGCCTTCTTCCTGGCGCTTGGGCTCAAGCTCGACCCGCGCGAAGTGCCGTCGCCGCTGGTCGGCAAGCCAGCGCCAGGCTTCCAGGCCCAGGCGCTGGGCCGGCCCGAGATCACGATCAAACGCGACGACTTGCTCGGCAAGGTCTGGCTGCTCAATGTCTGGGCCTCTTGGTGCGGCGCTTGCCGTGACGAGCACCCGGTGCTGGTCGAGTTCTCGCGCCGCAAGCTGGTACCGATTTACGGCCTGAATTACAAAGACAAGCGCGAGGACGGGCTGGGCTGGTTGACCCAGTTCGGCAACCCTTACACCGAATCGGTGTTTGATCCCGAAGGCCGTATCGGCATCGATTACGGCGTCTACGGTGTGCCTGAGACTTTTGTGATCGACCGCGCCGGTGTGATCCGCTACAAGCACATCGGACCGGTCACGCCCGAGGTGTTGCGCGACAAGCTAGAACCGCTGCTGAGGAAGCTCAATGCCTGAACTGCTGATCCGCATGCTGCGCTTGATCCGATGGATCAGCCTGTCTTGTTGGCTTGCGGCGCTGGGCCTGTCGCCGGGCTGGGCCAGCGAAGCACCATCGGCGGCTGCCAACCCCGAGATCGAGTCGAGAGTGATGGCCTTGTCGGCTGAGCTTCGTTGTCTGGTCTGCCAGAACCAGACCATCGCAGACTCGCACGCTGGCCTGGCCGAGGACCTGCGCAAGCAGATCCGCGAGATGCTGGCCAAGGGCATGAACGAACGCCAGATCCTCGACTACATGACCGAACGCTATGGCGATTTCGTACTTTACCGCCCGCCGTTCAAGGCCAGCACCGTGCTGCTGTGGGTGGGGCCGGCGCTGCTGATGGCTGGCGCGCTGGGGGCCTTGCTGGTCGTGTTGCGCCGTCGCCAGCGCATGGCCGCATCGGCTTTTGACCCCGACACCCCTGACGAAGACGCCCCCCGATGACGCGCACCGAAGAACTCAAGTCTCAACTCACCAAGCTTGACGAACTGATACGAGCTGGCAGCCTGACTGGCAAGCCCGCCCGCCAGGCCAGAGACAAGATCGAGGCCGAACTGCTGGCCGCGGTGCTGCAACCCGACACCTTGGCGCGGCACGAGGTCGCTGCGGCCAAGCCCTCAGCGCGGCTGATGCTCGGGCTGGCGGCATTCGTGCTGTTGTTCGGCGCTGCGGGTTACAGCTGGCTGGGCAACCGCGAGGGCCTGGCGTTGGCGCCAGGCGTGGTTGCACCACCGCAGGCTGACGCTGGTCAACACGAAATCGACGCGCCGCAGATCGAGGCGATGGCCCAGCGCTTGGCCGACCGGCTCAAGACCCAGCCCGACGACGCCGAGGGTTGGGCCATGTTGGGGCGCTCTTACGGTGTGCTTGGGCGCTACCCGCAAGCGCTGGCGGCCTACCAGCGGGTGCTGGACTTGCGGCCGCAGGATGCGCAGGGCTATGCCGACTATGCCGATGCGCTGGGCATGTCCCAGGGCCGCAAGCTCGACGGCGAGCCCGAGAAGATGATCGCGCGGGCCTTGCAACTCGACCCCGACAACATGAAAGCCTTGTCCCTGTCCGGCACCATCGCTTTCGACCGTGGCGATCACAAGCTTGCAGTCCAGTTATGGGAGCGTGCGCAGCGCAAGCTCGAACCCAGCGGTGAGATGGCGCGCCAGTTGCAAGGCGGCATAGACGAGGCGCGTCAGCGCGCCGGCATGCCGGTCGTGGCCTTGGCCGCGCCGGCGGCACCTGCAATCAGCGCAGCAGCCAGCGCGGCTGGGCCTGTGGCGCAGGCCGGTGCGTCGGTGCAGGCGCGCATCTCACTGGCGCCAGCATTGGCCGCCAAGGCCGCGCCAGAGGACACGGTGTTCATCTTTGCGCGTGCGCTTCAAGGTTCGAAAGCGCCGCTGGCAATCCTGCGACGCCAGGTCAAGGATTTGCCGCTCGAGGTCACGCTCGACGATTCGACCGCGATGAGCCCAGCGCTGCGGCTGTCGACCCAAACCCAGGTGGTGGTCGGTGCGCGCATCAGCAAGAGTGGCAATGCAATGCCTCAGCCGGGTGACCTGCAAGGTCTGTCGCCCACAGTGGCGGTCGGCGCGCGCGGCGTGCAACTGGTGATCGCAGACATCATTCGCTGAGAGATTGCACGGGGGCCCCAGGCGGCTTGGCTGGGCCATAAGGCCGGGTCGGGCCAGGCCGCGCCGCTATCATTTCCGCCTGTCAACACCCAAGGGCATTGCTTGAACATCGAATCGACTTGCGACCTGTGCGATGTCCACAAGAACGATACTAGCGGCGACTTCCGGGTGCTGCCGCCGGTTTTCAAGGCTTACGGTGGGTTGCCAGGGTTTGCTGGCCCGGCCAGCACCGTCAAATGCCACGAAGACAACACCTCCGTCAAGGCGGCGGTCGAATCGCCAGGCCAGGGCAGGGTGCTGGTGGTGGACGGTGGGGGGTCGCTGCGACACGCCTTGGTTGGCGGCAATCTGGCCGCTGCGGCTGCCCGCAATGGTTGGGCTGGCCTGTTGGTGGACGGCTGTGTGCGCGACGTCGCCGAACTGTCCGCCACCGCGATTGGCATCCGTGCTCTGGCGCTGATGCCGCTGTCCACCGCGCGCCGCCATGTCGGCCAGGTCGACCTGCAGGTGCAAGTGCAAGGGGTCTGCGTGCGGCCGGGCGACTGGGTCGTGGCCGATGCCGACGGCATCGTGGTGATGAAGTCGGCACCCGAGGCGTGAGACCGCTGGTGCGAACCGCAACGACTTGGCCGCAACGATGAGAACGGCAATGCCTGACGCGCTGACCCAGATCGCCGCGCGCTGCCGCAAGCGGGTGACACAGCGCGCCTTGCTGGCTGCTGGTGTGGCGATGCTGCCCTTGCCCGGCGTCGACTGGGTGACCGATATCGGCTTGTTGGTCAAACTGCTGCCTGAGATCACAACAGCCTTCGGCCTGAGCCCAGCGCAGATCGAACAGCTGGCGCCCGAGCGCCAGGTGGTGGTCTTCAAGGCGATCTCGGCCGGCAGCAGCCTGTTGCTGGGCCGCCTGGTCACGCGCGACCTGGTGCTGGTCTTGCTCAAGACCGTCGGACTTCGCCTGAGCACTCAGCAGGCGGCCAAGTACCTGCCGATCGCCGGCCAGCTGTTGTCGGCCACGCTGACTTTTTCAGCCCTGAAGTACGTTTGCGAACAGCACATTCGCCAGTGCGAGCAGGTGGCCAGACAACTGCTCTTGCCTGCACCTTCGGCGGCGCCTGCCTAGATCGGGTTAGAATGCTGGATAGTCGGGGCGTAGCGCAGCCTGGTAGCGCATCTGGTTTGGGACCAGAGGGTCGAAGGTTCGAATCCTTTCGCCCCGACCAACATTTATTTTAAAATCAACGGGTTAGCTCTCACAAGGGGCTGACCCGTTTGACTTTGTGGGCTGAGAGCTTGAGAAGCTTTCACTTCCCGGCACCCGCACAGCAACGAAAAATATAAAGCCCAACCCTTACGGTGAGCGGCATTTCATGTGCGTCAGGCCGGATAGTTAA
>JBILYN010000166.1:0-9961 GCA_044377715.1 Aquabacterium sp. | reverse complement strand
AGGCTTGCGCGGCCATGCCCAGTCGGGCGCGGCGCGTGTGGCGCGTTTCCGGCCCGCCGGACTGACCAAGAGCTGAGCGAGCAATGGCTGAAACCAAAGACGAGCTCGAAGGCACCGAGCAGCCCTTTGTCTCGCACCTGATCGAGTTGCGCGACCGCTTGGTGCGGGCTTCGATCGCCGTGGGCCTGGTGTTTGGCGCGCTGTGCCTGTGGCCAGGTCCGGCGGGCTTGTATGACATCATGGCCGCGCCGCTGATCGCCCACTTGCCCAAGGGCACGACGCTGATCGCGACCAACGTGATCTCGCCTTTCATCGTGCCGCTCAAGATCACGCTGATGGCAGCTTTTCTGGTCGCACTGCCGGTGGTCCTGTACCAGGTCTGGGCCTTTGTTGCGCCGGGTCTTTACAACCATGAAAAGAAGCTGGTGTTGCCACTGGTGGTCTCGAGCACGCTGCTGTTTATCGCAGGAGTGGCTTTCTGCTATTACTTCGTGTTCGGCCAGGTGTTCGCCTTCATCCAGGGCTTCGCGCCCAAGAGCATCACGGCTGCGCCTGACATCGAGGCCTATCTGAGTTTTGTGCTGACGATGTTCGTCGCTTTCGGCGCCGCCTTCGAGGTGCCGGTGGCGGTGGTGGTGCTCGCGCGCATGGGTCTGGTCACGGTGGCCAAGCTCAAGGAGTGGCGCGGCTACTTCGTCGTCGTCGCCTTCATCATCGCGGCGGTGATCACCCCACCCGATGTGGTGTCCCAGCTCTCGCTGGCGGTCCCGATGTGCCTCCTCTATGAGGTCGGCATCTGGGCGGCGCAGATCTTCCTCAAGCACACCCGGGCGCCTGACGCCGAGGCCAAGACCACCGAGCCTTGATGGCCGGCACGGCAGGTGGGACCTCAGGTCATTGGCGGCGCGCTGCGGGCGGCTTGCGCTGGACGATGTCGACCGTCAGCTCCAGGACCTGGGCACCGCGCTGAACCGCCAGTTTCGCCGGCTTGCCGGGCGGCAGCGCGGCGACGCTGTCCAGAAGCTGTGCCACGCTGGTGACAGGCTGACCCGCCACCTTGACCACCACATCGCCGGGCTTGATCCCGCCCTTGTTGGCCGGGCCGTCCTGCAGCACACCGGCGATCAGCACGCCTTGCTTGACCGTGAGCTTGAAGTTCTCGATGAATTCGGGCGTCAGCTCGCGCGGCTCGACCCCGATCCAGCCGCGTCGCACCACGCCGTTGCGCAGCAAACCCTCCATCACGCGCTGGGCGACGTCGACCGGAACCGCGAAACCGATGCCGTTGCTGCCGCCGGTGCGTGAGTAGATCGCGGTGTTGATGCCGACCAGGTGGCCCTGGGCGTTGACCAGCGCGCCGCCTGAGTTGCCAGGGTTGATCGCGGCATCGGTCTGGATGAAGCTCTCGAAGGTCGACAGCCCCAGCCCGTTGCGGCCCAGCGCACTGACGATGCCCGCGGTCACGGTCTGGCCGACGTTGAAGGGGTTGCCGATCGCCAGCAGTGGGTCGCCGACCCGCAGGTCTTGCGATCTACCGAGCGTGATGGCCGGCAGCCGGTCCAGCGCGATGCGCAGCACCGCCAGGTCGGTCTCGGGGTCGGTGCCGACCACCTCGGCCCGCACCTCGCGGCCGTCTGACAGGCGAACGTTGATCTCGCCGGCCTGCTCGATCACATGGTTGTTGGTCAGCAGGATGCCTTCTGGCGACACGATCACGCCCGAGCCAACGCCCACTTGCTCACCGTCGCCGAAAGCCGGGTCGTCAGCATGCGGGTTGCGCACCCGCGAATTGCTGGTGCTCACGCTGACCACCGCCGGCGCGGCCAGGCTGGCGGCGTCGGCCCAGCCTGGTGCTAGTGCGCCGGATGCCGCAGGCGAAGCGGTGCGCAGCGACACCACTTGAGACAGCATCGGCCCCAGCGGCTGACCGTCGCGCGTCAGCCATTGCGGCTTGAGCGTGGCGACCACGAACAGACAGGCCAGCGCAACAGTCGCTGCCTGGGAGAAAATCAGCCAGAGTCTTCGCATCGAGGGCGTCGGGAATGAACAGAAAGGTGGGCAAGATGGCCCTGCGCGGGGAGGTCGAATCGCACCTGGCGGCACTGCTGGCGGTGGACCGATTCAAGGATTATGGGCCGAACGGTCTGCAGGTTGAAGGCAGGCCCGAGGTGCTGCGCTTGGTGTCGGGTGTGACCGCAAGCCTCGCGTTGATCGAGGCTGCGGTGGCTGACGGCGCCGATGCGCTGCTGGTGCACCACGGCCTGTTCTGGCGCGGCCAGGACGGCCGAATCACTGGCTGGCTGCGCCAGCGTTTGGCGCTGCTGTTGGCCCACGGCATCAACCTGTATGCCTACCACCTGCCCCTGGACGCCCATGCTGAACTCGGCAACAACGCCCAGCTCGGACTGCGGCTCGGGCTGCTGGCCGATGGCCGTTTCGGCGAGCAGGATCTGGGCTTCATCAGCGCAGCGGCGGGCCTTGTCGACGCGCAGGCCTTGGCGGCCCGCGTGGGCATGGCGCTGGGCCGAGCCCCGCTGCTGTTGCCTGGCGACGGCCGGACGCTGCGCCGCCTGGCCTGGTGCACAGGCGGTGCCCAGGGCTATTTCGAGGCGGCGATCGCTGCCGGCGCCGATGCCTTCATCACCGGCGAGGTGTCCGAGCCGCAAGCCCATATCGCCCGCGAGACCGGGGTGGCCTTCCTCGCCTGTGGCCACCACGCCACCGAGCGCTACGGTGCGCCGGCGGTCGGAGAGCACCTGGCGGCGCATTTCGGTCTGCATCACCGATTCATCGAGATCGACAATCCAGCATGAGTTGCCAGATCCAATGCCCGAGCTGCGCCATGCTAGTTGGCCTTCATCCGCATCGGCGCCAGCCATGAACGTGACAACAAGCGCATCCTTGCTGGCGCTGACGATGGGCGACCCCTGCGGCATCGGTCCCGAGACCATCGCCCGTGCCGTCGCTGCCCGCGCCACCGGCGCAGCGCTGGTGGTCGGCGACGTGGCGGTGATGCGTCGCGCTGTGGCGCACTGCGGCCTGCTGCTGCCGGTGGTCCGCCTCGACGCCCCCGCTGACGCCATGCTTGCACCGCCCGATTGCATTGCGGTGTGGCAACCGCCGGGCCTGCAGGGCTTCGACCGGGCCGATCTGGTCGACCTGCCGATGGGCCGGGTGCAGGCGGACGCCGGTCGTGCCGCCGCGCTGTGCATCGAGGCCGCTGCGGCGCTGGCGTTGCGCGGCGAGGTCGCGGCGATCGTCACCGCGCCGATCCACAAGGAGGCGTTGGCCGCGGCGGGCGTGCACTTCCCGGGCCATACCGAGATGCTGCAGGCCGCAGCCGGCGGCGCACCAGTGCGCATGATGCTGGCCAATGACGAACTGCGGGTGGTGCTGGTCACCATCCATGTGGCGTTGCGGCGGGCCATCGAGATGCTCGATTTCGACGCCGTGCTGCAGACGCTGCGCATTGCCCACCGCAGTGCCGCGGCCTGGGGCCAGACCGCGCCGCGCATCGCGGTGGCTGGGCTCAATCCGCATGCCGGCGAGGGCGGCTTGTTCGGCGATGAGGAGCTTCGCTTCATTGGCCCGGCGGTCGCTGCGGCGCGCGCCGAGGGCATCGACGCCCAAGGCCCGTTCGCGCCTGACACGGTGTTCATGCGCGCGCGCAACGCGCCCGGCCACCCGGGCGAGTTTGACCTGGTGGTGGCAATGACCCACGACCACGGCTTGATCCCGGTGAAATACCTGGGGGTCGCCGAGGGCGTCAACGTCACGCTGGGTCTGCCGTTTGTCCGCACCAGCCCGGACCACGGCACTGCGTTCGACATCGCTGGCAGCGGCCGCGCCGACGCCAGCAGCCTGATCGCAGCGCTGCGCATGGCAAGACGCTTGGCCGGCGTCGGGTCGCAGGCAGCGGGCTTCAGCCCTGGCGCGTGAGCCTGTTGTCCGCGGCCGGGCGCCGGCTCAGCGCGTCGCGGATTTCGCGCAGCAACAGCACATCTTCCGGCGTTGGCGTTGGCGTGACCGTCGCTGCTTGCTCCGGGGCCTGCCTGAGGCGGTTGACCTGCTTGATCATCATGAAGATCACCAAGGCCAGGATCCCGAAGTTGATCGCGATGGTGATGAAGTTGCCATAGGCAAACACATTGCCCAACTTCTGCGCTTCGACCAGCGCGGCGCCGGCCGGCACCTGGCCCGACAGCACCAGGTACTTGTTTGAGAAGTCGATCTGGCCGCCGCCAACCAGATTGACCAAGGGCATGATCAAGTCCTTGACCACCGAGTCGACGATCTTGCCGAAAGCCGCACCGATGATCACGCCGACCGCCAAGTCGACGACGTTGCCTTTGATCGCAAACGCCTTGAATTCGCTCGCAAAACCCATGTCTGCACCTCCTGATTGCGCGCCGGGTGATCGCCATGCCCGGGCTGGAACTCAGTATCGTTGGCTGCTGGCCAATGCGCAGCCCCTGAAATGCTGGTGCATGCGGTGTCCGCTAGAATGGCGGGTTGACCCTTAGAACATTTGCAGCCCGTAGCAGCCCGTGGCAGTCCGCCGCAGGCGCTCTAGAAGAGGATTCCCATGAGTGACATCCCCGTCGACCAAGGCCGACGCACCTGGGTGGCGATGACGGCTGGTGCCGGCGCCATCGGCGCGGCAGCCGTAGCCGTGCCTTTCGTCAGCAGCATCACCCCGTCTGAGCGTGCCAAGGCCGCCGGCGCCGCAGTCGAGGCCGACATCAGCGGCCTCAAACCCGGCGAGAAGATGACCGTCGAGTGGCGTGGCAAACCGGTGTGGATCCTGCGTCGAACGCCCGAACAGCTGGAAGGTCTGAAGAAGCTGGATGCGCAGCTCGCCGACCCCAAGTCGCAGCGCAATGTCGATGAACTGACCCCAGCCTATGCACGCAACGAGCACCGCTCGATCAAGCCCGAGTTTTTGGTTGCGGTGGGCATTTGCTCGCACCTGGGTTGCTCGCCCAGTGACAAGCTGACGTCTGGCGCGCAGCCCTCGCTGCCCGACGACTGGCAGGGTGGGTTTCTCTGCCCCTGCCACGGTTCCACCTTCGACATGGCGGGCCGGGTCTTCAAGAACAAACCCGCACCCGACAACCTCGAAGTGCCGCCCCACATGTTTCTCACCGATACGCGTTTGCTGATCGGCGAGGACAAGAAGGCCTGAGCCCCAACCCAAGCACAGAGGTCGACATGGCAGATTTCAAAACGGCTCCGGCCGACGCGTCCGTGGGCGTGAAGCTCATGAACTGGGTGGACAACCGGTTCCCGGCCACGCAGTTGTTCAAGGACCACATGTCGGAGTATTACGCTCCGAAGAATTTCAACTTTTTCTACATCTTCGGGTCCTTGTCGCTGCTGGTGCTGGTGATCCAGATCGTCACCGGCATCTTCCTGACGATGCACTACAAGCCCGATGCGGGCATGGCTTTCGCGTCGGTCGAGTACATCATGCGCGACGTGCCCTGGGGCTGGTTGATCCGCTACATGCACTCGACCGGTGCCTCGGCGTTCTTTGTCGTGGTCTATCTGCACATGTACCGAGGGCTGATCTATGGCAGCTACCGCAAGCCGCGCGAGCTGGTCTGGGTCTTCGGTTGCGCGATTTTCCTGGCACTGATGGCCGAAGCCTTCATGGGCTACCTGCTGCCCTGGGGCCAGATGAGCTACTGGGGCGCGCAGGTGATCGTCAACTTGTTCGCCGCCGTGCCCTTCATCGGCCCGGACTTGGCGCTGCTAATCCGTGGCGACTATGTGGTGGGCGACGCCACGCTGAACCGCTTCTTCAGCTTCCACGTCATCGCCGTTCCGCTGGTGCTGCTGGGTCTGGTGGTCGCGCACATCATCGCTTTGCACGAGGTGGGGTCGAACAACCCTGACGGGGTCGAGATCAAGGCCAAGAAAGACGCCAAGGGCATTCCGCTTGACGGCATCCCTTTCCACCCTTACTACTCGGTACACGACATCTTCGCGGTGGCAATGTTCTTGATGGTGTTCTGCGCGATCGTCTTTTTCGGGCCTGAACTCGGTGGCTATTTCCTCGAGTACAACAACTTCATCCCGGCCGATCCGCTCAAGACCCCGGCCCACATCGCGCCGGTCTGGTATTTCACGCCTTACTACTCGATGCTGCGAGCCACCAACGACGGCATGGTCAACGTGTTGTGCGGTTTGGCCGGTATCGCGGGCCTGATCTCGCTGCTGGGCGTCAAAGGCATATCAAGGATTGTCATCGCGGTCGGCGTGATCGTCGGCATCGCGCTGCTCAAGACCTTCGACGCCAAGTTCTGGGGCGTGGTGGTGATGGGCGCTGCTGTGATCATCCTGTTCTTCCTGCCCTGGCTCGACAACAGCCCGGTCAAGTCGATCCGCTACCGGCCGGGTTGGCACAAGATGATGTATGGCATGTTCGTCGTCTTCTTCGCTGTGCTGGGCTACCTCGGCATCCAGCCGCCGTCTGAAATCGGCACGCTGGTGGCCCAGATCGGCACCTTGTTCTACTTCGGCTTTTTCCTGCTGATGCCTTGGTGGAGCACGATTGGCACTTTCAAGCAAGTGCCTGATCGCGTCACGTTCGCGGCCCATTGAAGCAGGAGCGCTCGACATGAAAAGAATAATTGCAAGCCTGCTGACAGCGCTCGCGATCTTTGCGGGCCTGTCCGGGCTCTCGACTTCGGCGCTGGCCAGCACCGACGGTCCGGCCTGGGACACCTTTCCCAAGGACCGCACCACCGACATGGCGGCGTTGCAAAACGGCGCCAAGCTGTTTGTCAACTACTGCCTGAACTGCCATTCGGCGGCCTACATGCGCTACAACCGCATGCGCGACCTCGATTTGACCGATGACCAGATCAAGAAGAACCTGCTGTTCGCCAGTGAAAAAGTCGGTGATCTGATGACGGTTTCGCTTGCCGCCAAGGATGCCAAGGAATGGTTCGGTGCGCAGCCGCCAGACCTCAGCGTGATTGCACGCTCGCGCGCTGGCGCCAACGGCTCAGGCGCCGATTACCTCTACACCTATCTGCGCGGCTTCTATCGCGACGAGACGCGCCCGACCGGCTGGAACAACTTGGTCTTTCCTTCGGTCGGCATGCCGCATGTGCTGTGGGAACTGCAGGGCGAGCAGCGCGCTGTCTACGCTGATATGAAGGATCCGCACGATCCCGCCAAGACCACCCATGTGTTCAAGGGCTTCGAGCAGACCAAGCCTGGCAGCCTGAGCAAGGGTGATTACGACATCGCGATGGCCGATCTGGTGGCCTATCTGCAGTGGATGGGCGAGCCCGGCCAGAATCAGCGCGTACGTTTGGGCGTGTGGGTGCTGTTGTTCCTGTCGATCTTCACGGTGATCGCCTGGCGCCTGAACGCGTCATACTGGAAAGACATCAAGTAGTGCCAGTCCTGTGGTCCGGCTCAATGGCCGGACCGAGCGCGCAGCGGTAGCCAACTCAGGCCCGCTGCGCGCATTGTTTTTTGAGCCCTCGGCTCAAGAATCCGCTCAAGTACACGCTCATTTGGGAGTCCACCGCCATGATGGTGCTTTATTCCGGAACCACCTGCCCTTACTCGCACCGTTGCCGCTTCGTGCTGTTCGAGAAAGGCATGGACTTCGAGATCCGCGATGTGGACCTGTTCGCCAAGCCCGAAGACATCGCGCTGATGAACCCGTACAACGAGGTGCCGATCCTGGTCGAGCGCGACCTGATCCTGTACGAATCGCACATCATCAACGAGTACATCGACGAGCGCTTTCCGCACCCGCAGTTGATGCCCGGCGATCCGGTTGCACGCGCCAGGGTGAGGCTGTTTCTGTTCAATTTCGAGAAAGAGCTCTTTGCGCAGGTCAACCTGCTCGAAGGCCGCAGCGGCACCAAGTCCAATGAAAAGCAGCTCGAGAAAGCGCGCTCGCAAATCCGTGAGCGCCTGACCCAGCTCGCGCCGATTTTCCTGAAGAACAAGTACATGCTGGGCGACGACTTCTCGATGCTCGATGTGGCCATCGCCCCGCTGCTTTGGCGCCTGGACTACTACGGTATCGATCTGTCGAAGAACGCCGCGCCGCTGCTCAAGTACGCCGAACGCATCTTCTCGCGCCCGGCCTACATCGAGGCGCTGACGCCGTCCGAGAAAGTGATGCGCAAGTAGGATTGCACGATGACCAAACCGGCCGCTCCGGACGAGCAAGGCAGCTCGACCCGCCCTTACCTGATACGTGCGCTGCATGAATGGTGCACCGACAACGGATTCACGCCCTATGTGGCGGTGTTCGTCACCGAGGGCGTCAAAGTGCCGATGGAGTACGTCAAGAACAACGAGATCGTGCTCAACGTCGGTTTTGAAGCCACCAGCGGCCTGAGTCTGGGCAACGAATTTCTGGAGTTCAAAGCCCGTTTCGGTGGTGTGCCGCGCGAAATCGCGGTGCCGATCGACCATGTGGTAGCGATTTACGCCCGAGAAAACGGTCAAGGTATGGCGTTCCCTGTGCCCAACGCACAGAGCGTCGCTGCGGCGCCTGAGCCTGCGCGGGTCGGGCTGCGGCTCGCACCCCAGGCTGGCGCTGTCGAGTCTGAGGCGCAATCTGCCGACGGCGTTGCCACTGACAACCCGCCGCCCGAGCCACCACCGCCCGCAACGGGTGGACGGCCTTCGCTCAAGCGAATCAAGTAGTCGCAAAGAGGCTGGTCGTCAGCCCAGATTGCTTAGAATAGTCGTCTGTGCCGGCTTAGCTCATTTGGTAGAGCAACCGCCTTGTAAGCGGTAGGTGATCCGTTCGATTCGGATAGCCGGCACCATTTAAATCAATGACTTAGGATGAGATCGGCGTGACCGACCAAACGGCGGGGTAACGCCGGGGTAACAGCAGCCCGCAATTGAGGGCAGGTCTGAACCGAAGCGAGCGCATCCAGGATGCCCGCCAACCACCGGCCGTCTTCATGGCCGGGGTGGTGGCGGCCGACAGTGCCACCAACTCGGCGCCGGGCGTGACTGTCTCGATTCAGCGCAGAGCCTCGGGCTGGCACTCGTCAATTGCCAGGTCGGCAGCGCAGGCGATGGGCCAGCAACGCGCCAGGATGCCCACCAGCGGCCCGCAGTTGGCACGGCAGGGCCTGACACTGCGCCGGCAGCGTCGATCGGCCTGCGCGGCAGCATCCAGGACAAGCGCAACGCGGCGTACAAGCTGTTGTGCGATGCGTAGTGGGCCGCGTGGCGCGACCGCGGTAAGCGTCCGGCAAAGTCACCTTGAATCGGCGCCTCATGTCGGGAAGGATCGTGACCATCTATTTTTAGGTGGACACGATGACAATCGAGAAGACTCAGGCGCGGCGGAGGTACACCGCGGAGATGAAGGCGCAGGTGGTGGCGCAGTGCGAGGGGGCCGGCGCGTCGGTGGCCAAGGTGGCGATGGCACACGGCATCAACGCCAACGTCGTGCACCGCTGGCGGCGACTGGCCGGGAAGGTCAAGTTGTTGGCGTTCATATAGGTGAACACGTGCACACCGGATGCGCCCGAGCTGGTAGTTGGTTTGCGCGCGCAGTGGGTGGTGGGTTTGCGGCTTGGTCACGCTTCACTGACTTGTAGTAACAGGACTACATGTAATGCGGGGACCATGATCATGGCGATTACCACTTTATCCAGTCGCAAGTTCAATCAGGCTGTCAGCGAGGCCAAAAAGGCGGCTCTTTGCGCGTTAGTTCGTGATGGGTCACTCCATGAGCTACTGCCGTGTCAGACTTAGCTTTGTGGCCCCGTCTTGCGGGCTTGCGGAGCGTGCGATGGATGCGACAGAACTGAAGCGGTGGTTGGCGTCGGTGGCGCGGCTGACGCCGGCCCAGAAGGCCGATTTGCTCAAGGCGCTGAGCGCCAGGGACGACGAGGCCGAGGTCGGGCATCTCGTGGACTCGCGGCTCGCCCAGTCGCCGGCTTGCCCACATTGCGCCAGC
>JBILYN010000476.1:0-3365 GCA_044377715.1 Aquabacterium sp. | reverse complement strand
GGGCGTAGGGCGCATCGGGGGGGGGTCATTTCAAGCGCTCCGACTTGGCATATGACTTCTGTCGCTTGAACAGGCCACGCCGGTAAAACGGGAACAGCTGCAGCCAGGTGCGCACCTTGAGCCAACGACCATACAGCCCCATGGGCTCGAACAACACAAAAGCCATCAGCACCACGCCATAGACCACCGACTGCAGCCCAGCGGCCTGGCCGATGGCCGGCGGCAGCCAGTCCTTGCCCAGCGAGATCAGTTGCGGCATCGTGATCAGAAAGATCGCACCCAGAAATGCGCCGTGGATCGACCCCAGGCCGCCGACCACGACCAGTAGCAGCAAGTCCACCGATTGAGCGATGCCAAACTGGTCAGGCGAGATGAATCGCAGCTTGTGGGCGTAGAGCGCGCCGGCCAGTCCGACGATCGCCGCCGACAGCGCGAAGGCCAGCGTCTTGTAGCCTGCCAGGTGAATGCCCATGCTCTGCGCTGAGACCTCGGAATCGCGGATCGCGATGAAGGCCCGGCCGGTGGCCGAGCGCAGCAGGTTGAGCACCGCCAGTGTCACGATCGCACAAGTGGCCAGCGCGATGTAGAAGAAGGCTTCGGACGATCCCAGGTCGATGCCGAAGAATGCAGGCGGCCCCACCGCGATGCCGGCGTTGCCATTGGTCACGCTCTCCCAGCGTGCCAGCACCTCTTCGACGATGAAGCCGAAGGACAGCGTGGCGATCGCCAGGTAAATGCCCTTGACCCGCAGCGCTGGCAACCCGACGACCACGCCCACCGCCGCCGACAGCCCGCCCGCCACTGCGAAGCTCAGCGGAAATGGCCAGCCCTTGGCCGCGAGAACTGTCTCGACATAAGCGCCAACACCCAGGAACGCGGCATGGCCTATCGAGGCCAGACCCGTGAAGCCTGCCAACACCATCAGGCCCAGCCCCGCCACCGCGTAGATCAGCACGAAGCTGAACTGCGACAGCCAATATTCGCTCGCCCACAGTGGCGCAGCCAACATCGCCAGCATCAGCAGGCCATACCAAAAGGCTTGGCCGCCGTGCTTGACGAGCGCGATGTCCTGCGCGTAATCGGTCTTGAAGATGAAACGCATTGGTGCTGGAACCCTTCAGACTTTCTTGCGCAGATTGCCGCCGAACAGACCGTTCGGCTTGACCACCAGCATCACCAGCACCACCACGTAGGCGGCGATGTCCTTGAAACCCTCGGGCAGGTAGAAGCCTGAAAAAGCCTCGACCAGCCCGATCACCAAGCCGCCGACGATGGCCCCAGGCAGGCTGCCGAAACCACCGACCACTGCCGCTGGAAAGGCCTTCAGGCCGATGAAACCCATGTTGGCGTGGACGAAGGTGATCGGCGCGAGCAGCAGTCCGGCCAGCGCCGCCACCGCTGCCGACAAGCCCCAGACCAGACCATTGATACGCCGCACTGGGATCCCCATGTAGTACGCAGCGAGTTGGTTTTGAGACGTCGCCTGCATCGCGATGCCGAGCTTGCTGTAGCGAAACATCAGGTACAGCACGCCGCACAGCAAAGAGGTGACGATGATGATGGCCACCTGCTCGACGCTGATCACCGCGCCGGCCAGGTCGATCACCTGACCCTTGTAGGGCACGGCCAGCGAGTTGGTCTCGGTGCCGATTTCCGGGATCATCGAGATCAGTCCGCGGGCGGTGTAGCCCATGCCGATCGTCAGCATCACGATCGTGAACTGTGGTTGCCCCATGATCGGCCTGATCACCAAGCGCTCGAGCGCGGTGCCAAGCATGAACATCGCGACCACCGCCACCGGTGCAGCAAACCAGAACGACCAGCCTTGTGCCTTCATCAGCACCAGCCCACCAAAAGCGCCCAGCATCATCAGCTCGCCTTGGGCGAAGTTGACGGTCTCAGTAGCCTTGTAGATCAGCACGAAGCCGAGCGCGATCAACGCATAGATGCAGCCCAGCGAGATGCCTGAAATCAGCAGTTGCACAAAGGCCAAGCGGGTCTCCTGCGGTGGCTTGTGGCCAAGTGGATCGAATCAATTGAGCGCAGGCTATGCCGGCGACTGTGTTGCCGTCTTGTGTCTAGATGCTGCCACGCCGTGCCAGAGCGTCAGGCCGGGGACAGCACTGACAAGCGCAGCACGCTGCCCGCCCTAAACCGGCTCGACCGTCACCGCCACCTCTGGCGGCGCATTGCCACCGCCTCGGATCACACCGCGCAGCGGGGCCACGTCGGCATAGTCGCGGCCCCAGGCCAGTGTGACATGGTCCTGGCCTGCGGCGACAGCGTTGGTCGGGTCGAGCGCGACCCAGCCGTGAAGAGGACACCAGACCGCGACCCATGCGTGGCTGGCATCGGCCCCGATCAGCCGCGCTTGGCCGGGTGGCGCCTGGGTCAGCAAGTAGCCGCTGACATAGCGTGCGGCCAAGCCCATCGATCGCATCACGCCGATCATCAGGTGGGCAAAGTCCTGGCATACGCCCTGCCCTTTGGCCAGTGCCTGCAGCGCATCGGTGGCCACATCGGTGGTCTCGGGCGCGTATTCCATGCGATCGTGGATACGGCGCATCAGCGCCTGGGCCGCTGGCAGCAGAGGTCTGCCGGGCTCGAACAAGTCACAAGCGTAGGCCGCCAGTCGGGCGTCGCGGGGCGCAAAGTGACTGGGCAACGCAAATTCCACCGCATCGGGCTGCTGAACGCCCGCGTGATAGCGCAGTGCCCGAACCGCTTCCTCCCAAGGTGGACTGTGTTCGGCATAGATGGCCGGTGCAGCGGCCAGCAGCACCTCGAAACGACTGGTCACGGTCAGCCTGTCGTGGACCCTGGAATGGCTGAACCCATGGCGCCAATTGCCGAAAGCGTCGCGGCTTTCTTGTACCGCGCAGTCGGGCTGCGGATCGATCTGCAAGGCCCATCGCTGCACCTGTTGCAACGCGGTATCGCGCGGGCGCAGCCAAGCGCTGTGATGAGCCACCTCGACCGGTGTGTCGTAGTCATAGCGGGTTTCGTGACAGACCGCCAGTGATCGCGACCCGCGAGGCGACTGCGACTGAGCCTGCGACTGCGACTGCGACTGCGACTGCGTTGCGCTCATTGCCAGACCCTGCGGTCGGGTGAGTCGACGTGGGTGAACAGCTGTCGGCCGATTTCGTCGGAGAGCCCCCGTGTGGCAGCACTGCACTGTTGCAGCGCGCCGATCAACGCGCTGTGGCAGCCGTCGGCATCGGCGCTGGCCAAGTCTGCGAGCAGCCATTGGTCGGGCATGCTCAGTCCGGCGGTGAGATCTTGCACCCAAGTGTTGTCGCGCCGGGTCAGCTTGCGCAACCGGTCGCGCAGCGTTCGCGCGACCCAGGCCAGTGAGCGCGGAT
>JBILYN010000199.1:0-8311 GCA_044377715.1 Aquabacterium sp. | reverse complement strand
CTGCATCAGCGAGGTCAGCACGACCCCACTGCAGCCGTCGCCCGGCGCTGCCCCGACTGCGCCCCAGCGGGTCCGTCAGCCGCCCGGCCTCTTCCGTTCATGATGGGAACTTCCGTCGCACGGCCAGCAGCGTGATGTCGTCGGACTGCGGGGCGGTGTCGGCATGCGCATGGACCGATGCGATGATCGAGGTGATCATCTCCTGCGGATCGAGCCCGGCCAGTTCGCCCACCACCTGCTGCAGACGCTCGTCTGAATACAGCGCACGCTGCGGGCTCATCGCCTCGGTCACGCCGTCGGTGTAGGCGACGATCATGTCGCCCTCGGCGAGCACGATGCGGCTATCGGTGTACTCGGCTTCGGTCATCACGCCGAGCACCAGGCCGTCGGGCAGTTCGAGGTAGCGTGCCTCGCCGCCAGCCGACAGGATCAGCGGCGGGTTGTGCCCGGCGTTGGAGAACACCAGCTCCCCGGTGCCGATATCAAGGATGCCGAGGAACAGGGTGACGAACATCGCGCTCTGGTTGTCGGTAGCCAGCGCCAGGTTGACCTGCGCGAGGATATCTGCGGGGGAGTTGCCTTTCAGGTAAGCCGCCTGCTTCATCAGGGTCATCGTCATCGCCATGATCAACGAAGCCGGAACACCCTTGTCCGAGACGTCACCGACATAGAACAGCAGCCGGTTGTCGTCGAGCAAGCTGAAGTCGTACAGGTCGCCGCCGACTTCGCGGGCCGGCTCGATGGCGGCGAAGAGCGAGAATTCGCGGCGGTCCGGAAAGGCCGGGAAGATCTTTTTTAGGAAGCTCATCTGAATGTCGCGGCCGACCCTGAGTTCGCTCTCGAAGCGCTCCTTGACCGCCGTCGTCTCCTTCAGGCTGCGCACGTAGTCGCCGAGGTCCTCGGCCATCTTGTTGAAGGTGTCCGAAAGTTGCTCGACCTCGTCACCGCTCTTGACGCTCAAGCGGTGTGTCAAGTCGCCGCGTCCGATGCGGATCGCGCCCTCGTTGAGTTCGAGGATCGGGCCGGTGATGCCCCGGGAGATGTGAATCGCGGCCCAGACCACCGCGGCGCCTACAACCAACAAGATGACGGCCAGAAGCGCTAGCATGAGCCGCGCCCGATGCCGGATCTCATCCGCCAAGCGGGTTATCTCGGCCTCGGAGATGGAAATCCCCAGGCTCCAGAACAACTTGCCGTCCATCGCGCTGATCGACCGAATCGGCGCGTACGCCACATAAGCCGCCCGGGCACGATCCCATTCGATGCCTGCCTTGCCCGACGTCATGATCTTTCGGATATCGCTGTCGACGGCGGGTATGAACATGTCCGCGACCTCTTGTTCAATCAGGTCGCCGTCGTAGTTCAGCAGGAAGGTGTTGCCCGAAATTTCACGCGAAGTGTTGATGATCTTGCTGATGGCACTCATGCGGATATCGATCGCCGCCACGCCGGCCAGCCTGCCCTGCGAATCGCGGAACGGGCGCGCGCAGGTCAGTATGTCCAGCCCGTAGACATTCAGGCCGCCGTCTTCCTGGCGGATCTCCAGGCTCTTCTTGTTCTTGTCGAACAGGCGCCAGTGCCCAACCTTGGACAAATTGATCGAGCTGCCTTCGGCAAGCAAGATCTGCCGCACCTTGAAAATGTCGCTCATTTTTATAGTTATTTTATTGTCCGAACTGCGCCCAATCTGCTCCAGCGCGTCAAGCATGCGGCGCATCTCGTGCGTGTCGCGCGGCAACGAAAACAGCAGTTCGCCGAAGTCCCAGTTCGGATACTTGCTCCACACGGTTCTGTCCTGCCGGACCGCCTCACCGTACCAGCGCCGTGTCCGCGGGTCGTAATCCTTGTACGCCTCCAGCCGACCGTCTGTGCGGCGCAGCGTGAAGAGACGATCCTCTGCGCCGCCCTTGATGAGCCAGCGCTCGCCCGGAAACAGGGTGGTCACGGTCGGCGGCGACTTGAACTCGACGCCGAACTCACCGAACCTGGCCTGCAGCGGCGCCGACAGGACGCCGGTGGTCTCGTCGAACCCGGCGGACAGCTTTGGCGAGAGCGTGAACAGCAACTGCGTCTTCGACTTCTCCTCGGCGGGATAGATCACCTGCAACCCCGACGTCGTGCCTAGATAGACCTTCAACAAGTTGGGATCGCCATCCTTGAACTGGCCGAACAGGCTGTTCAGATGGTCGTAACGGTCGAGCTCAACTTTCGCCTGATCCATCTTGAGGGTCGGGGCCAGATTGAACGATGCACGGCGCGATCCAGCCAGGTGGTCCTGGCGCGTCAGCGGCGACGCCAGCGGGTCGAGCAGAAGTTGTTCGGATGCGAACTTGACCAGACTGACCTCGCGTTCGACCTGGCCGAGCGTGGCGTCCGCGATCTTTGCGTGGTCGCTCGCCATCTTGGTCAGGTTGCGCATCGCCGACTTCGTGAGTTCGTCCTCGGTGTGCATCAGCGCCCACCGCCTCTCCGCATAGCCGATGCCGAAGAAAATCAGCAGCGGCAGCAAGGACACCAGCAGCAGCGCAACGAGCAGTTTCGCCGTGATCGATCGCTGCTTCACGTCGAGGGCTCCGTCATTACGCCGAACCATGGCGCCGGCATGCATTGCGGGACAAGGCGCGAGCTTTGCCAGGTTTCTCGATTCATGTTGGCGAAACCTTCAGCACAAACAAATTGATGTTCCGGCCGTCTTCGTGTCGGTAGTCGAAGCGATCCACGTTGGACATCGCCAGGTAGATGCCGAGCCCGCCGATCGCGCGTTCGTCAAGCGGCCGCGAGAGGTCTTGCGCGTCCGGCAACACCCTTGTCCGCGGGTCGAAGGCGGGGGCCGAATCCTTCAAGGTGACCGTCAGTTCCCCGTTCGAAACTTCGCTGCCGATCGTGATGGATTCGGCCGGTCGCGGCCCTTTGTAACCATGGAGGATGACGTTCGTGGCCATCTCGTCGACGGCGAGCAGCAGCTTGTAAGTCCGCGCTTCGTCGATGCCGGCCGCATGGGCAGACTCCTTGGCGAATTCGCGCAATTCAGACAACGAATCCAGCGTTGCCGGCAATGATTTACTGATGATGATCTCCTTCACCAGGGATCTCGTCGTCGCTGCGTGCGTTGAACGGCGTAGTCTCGGGTCGACTACAGAGGCAGGGTCCGACTCTTGCGGCTCGGCCCGACCTCACTCGGAACCCGGGCAGGTGCACGACGTGGCCGGGTCACCGCCCTGCCAGCCGGGAAACCTTGGCCTGCAGTCGCCCCTACAAGGCTGTTCCAACTGCAAAACGCGCCTCTGCTGATCGAGACCGGCGTGTCGTGTTGCGGCCTGCCGGCGGGCCGGGTTCGGTTCCCGCTCTACTGCGGCGAGTAGGTGTCCTGGATGAACACGCTGTGGTGAAAGCCGCTCATTTTAAGAGTATTAAAAACAGCGCCTCGGACACCCACAACGTGGATGGAGACGCCAGGCCCCATCTTCTGGCGCGCGAAGATCAACACCCGCAAGCCGGCACTGGCCATGAACTCGAGATCGCTGACCATCAACACAAGGTGTTTGGGCTTGGGCACGGAAGCCCGGTTGATCGCGGCCATGAACTGCGGTGCGGCAGCGGCGTCAAGTTCGCCAACCAAGGTGATCGTGGACTCATCAGGGGTCTGCGCCATCGTGACGGTGAATGCCATACGGTTCTCCTAGCTCGTTAAAGAATTTTCCGCGCACGGCCCGGGCTAACCCGGATGCCGCGCGCTGTCTCGGGTTGCTATGAATGGGCCTGACGGCCGACAAGGATCAACACCGATCGCCCGCCGACAAGGCAATGAGCTTGGTCGTCAAGCAGCGGTTCGCTGCCCGGCTCGAAGGCGTCGCCGGGCGCTGCGACCGCGGTGTTGGCAAACACATGCCAGCGCCTGTCCTGCGGTAACTGCGGCAGCACGAAGTCGAGGGCGTCCCAGTGCATGTTCATCGCGACGTAGATGAAGTCGTCGTCGGCCGCGCCGCTCTTGGCCTGCTGGCCGCACAACATGAAAGCCAGCACGCTGCCCGACCAGTCCGGAGACCAGGCCCGGGTACCATGCCAGCTGATGTCGGGGTAGCCACGGCCGCTGATGTCGGCGTTGCGCGGGTGATCCCTGTGGCGCAGGACCGGGTGTGCGTGCCGGAAAGCGATCATCCGGGTACAGAAGCGCAACAGATCCTTGTTGGCCTCGACCAGCGACCAGTCCAGCCAGTTGACTTCGGCGTCCTGGCAGTAGGTGTTGTTGTTGCCCTGCTTGCTTTGTCCGACCTCGTCGCCCATCAAGATCATCGGCACACCATGGCTGACGAGCAGGATAGCCAGCGCGTT
Organism: Aquabacterium sp.; assembly: GCA_044377715.1. Lineage (GTDB taxonomy): Bacteria > Pseudomonadota > Gammaproteobacteria > Burkholderiales > Burkholderiaceae_C > Pseudaquabacterium. The sequence continues at coordinate 3,979 of JBILYN010000199.1, read as the reverse complement.
GCGCATCTGGCGTTGGCGCAACGCCAGAATGCCGGCGTCGTCGGTCGCGCCCTCCCGGCCGCAGTTCCAACTGTGGTTGTCGTTGGCGCCATCGCGGTTGTCCTCGCCGTTGGCCAGGTTGTGCTTGTCGTTGTACGAAACCAGATCAGCGAGGCAGAAACCGTCGTGGCAGGTGATGAAGTTGATCGATGCGGTCGGCCCGCGGCCCCAGTACAGATGAGGCGAGCCCTGCAAGCCCAGACTCATCGGGCCAGTCATGCCGGCGTCGCCTTTGAGGAAGCGGCGCACCGTGTCGCGGTAGTTGCCGTTCCACTCGGCCCACCGGCCATAGGCTGGAAAGGATCCCACCTGGTACAGGCCGCCGGCGTCCCAGGCCTCGGCGATCAGCTTGCAATGGCCCAGGATGGGGTCGTAGGCCAGCGTCTCGAGCAGCGGCGGACTGGCCATCGGAGCCCCCAGCGAGTCGCGGCTGAGGATAGAGGCGAGGTCGAACCGGAAGCCATCGATGTGGTACTCCGAGGCCCAATACCGCAAGGCATCCAGCACCATGTCGCGAACGATCGGGTTGTTGCAGTTGAGCGTGTTTCCCGTGCCGCTGAAGTTGTAGTAGTGGCCCTCAGGGGTCAGCATGTAGTAGGTGGCGTTGTCGATGCCGCGGTAGGAGATCGTCGGGCCCCGCTCGTTGCCCTCGGCGGTGTGGTTGAAGACCACGTCGAGAATGACTTCGATGCCGTTGCGGTGCAACTCCTTGATCAGGTTCTTCAGTTCGTCGGCGACCATCGTGCCGTCGCCCATCGGCCCGGTCGCGGCGTAGCCCGCTTTCGGGCTGAAGAATCCGACCGTGCTGTAGCCCCAGAAGTTCATCTTGGCCCAGCGCCCCTGGGCCTCATCCCAGCGGCTGTGCTCGAACTCGTCGAACTCGTAGATCGGCATCAATTCGACACAGTTGACCCCCAGCGACTTCAGGTAGGGGATCTTCTGGCGCAGGCCCGAATACGTACCGGCCTCGCCAGGGACCAGCCCGGACGACACATCGCGTGTGAATCCGCGCACATGCATCTCGTAGATCACAAGGTCCTGCATCGGGATTTCCAACGGACTGTCGCCCTCCCAGTCGAAATCGTTGACGATGACGCGCGAACGGTGCTGAAACGGCGCATTCCAATCCGGCAGCCGGGCCCATATGTCGCGCCCGCCAATCGATCTGGCATAGGGATCCATCAGCACGACGGACGGATCGAAGCGGTGGATCTGCGCTTGCCCCGGCGCGCCCTTCGGCAGGCCGCTGTCCAGGCGGTAGCCGTACTCGATGTTTTCGTGATCCAGGCCAAGCACCGTCATGTTGAAGACATTGCCCATGCGGAACTCGCCCCAGACCGTGTCCTCGGAAGTGGCCTTCGTGAACAGGCCTCGAAAGGGGATCTCGACCATCGGCTTGTCTGCCCCTTTCTCGAACAGCACCAGCACGCAGTAGTTCGCGTGACGCGAGAAGATCGAGAAATTCACGCCGCCAGGAACCACGGTGGCCCCGAACGGGTAGGGTGCGCCCGCGCGCAGCCCGTAACCCTCGTACTCGTGCGTCGGATGGACGTCAATGCGCTGCACGGTCATCTCACGGCATCCACGCTGGCCTGCACGCCGTCAAGTACGAGAAAGAAGGTCAGGAAACCGGTCGCCGACATGCTTGCGCGGATGTCCTTGTTGACGTTCGCCAAGGCGAGCCTGACGCCGCTCGTCTTCGCCTGCCGGTAGATCAGCAGCATCGTGCGCAGACCGGTGCTAGACATGAAGGCGATTGCGCTGAAGTCGATCACGACCCGCGCCTGAGGCAGCAGCAGTTCGATGATCTGTTCCTGGAAGTCGGACGCCGTCTTGCCATCCACATCGCCGTGCGGTTCGGCGATGACCACGTGCTGATCCTTTCTCAGGTCAATTTTCATCAGGCCCTCCCTGTGGGTTGCAACACCACCTTCACGCTGACCTGATACTCGGTCTGCGGCAGTTGGACGGTCAGCGCCTGGGCGTCGAAGTCCCGGTACGGTTCGCCGTCGATCCAGACCGCTGCCAGGCGTACCCGGCCGGCTGGCAGGATGTCGGGGCTGACACGCAGCACCCGGTCCTTGAAGCCGTTGGGGTAGGGTTTGAAGTACAACTCGAGCGGCTTGTTGGTGATGAGCAGGTTGGTATAGACCTGAGCCAGGTAACACAACTCGAAGGAGTGGTAACCACTCATCGAATGGCTGCCCTTCAGGCGCTCGGTTCCCATCAGGTACGGAACCCCGTTGGCGAGCACGTTGAAGAACACGGCGCCGTCGTCGTGATCGAGGAAGAAGCTGTTGTAGAACGCCGACGACTCGCGCGCGATCTTCAGGTAATCCTCGTCACCGAGGATGCCGTGCAGGATCAGGTAGGCCAGGATGCCCTGCTCTTGCTGCCACCAGGCCTTGCGGTCATGGAACGCGAACCGGTGCTTCTCCTGCCCTGGGGCGAGCACACGTTCCATCACGTCGTACCAACCGCCGCGCTGCGGGTCACCGCCGATGGCCGGCATCAGCTCGGCGATCTTGCGCGCGAACGACTCGTACTCAGCCTTCGGCAACTCGCCGAACATGCGCATCAGGTTCCATGCGATCTTCAGGTTGTGCCCGATGACGCCGCGATTCTGCTGCCACATATGCGTTCGGTCGGGGCTCCAGTCCTCGAAGAACTTTTCCTGCACGAAGGGGCTGTTGGCGTAGTCAGGAAAGTACTTCGTGATCGTGTCGAAGGTTTCTTCCAGCATCTTTCGATAGCGTTCCTCGCCGGTCGCAAGATACAGGTTGATCAAGTAGGCCGGTGCGTGATCGCCCACCGAATTCCAGTTCTTCTTGGCCTTATTCGCACCCAGCGCATCACTGCGTGGGTCCAGTGTGATGGGGTCGAGGTGCGAGAAGTAGCCGCCGCGCTCCTTGTCCTCGAAGAAGCGGTCGAACAGGTCGACCGTCATCTCCGCGTCCTTCAGGATGCGCGGGTCGCCGGTGATGCGGAAGGTCTGGACCGACCCGGCCAGCGCGTAGATCTGCTCGTAGGCCGGAACCGCCTCGAAGTCGTCGCCAAACTCGGAAGAGAAGATCTTCGTCTCGCGGTGGCCTTCGCGGTCGATGCCGTGATACCAGTAGACGATCTTCTCGTCGAGGTCGACGAAGCGCATGTGATCGCGCAAGTACTCGGTTCCCTTCTCGGCCCCTTCCAGATAGCGATCGTCCCCGGTCAACATGTAGGCGGTGGCAAATCCGTAGACCAGGCGTGAGATCGTGTCCGTCTCCTGCCGGTAGTTGTCCTTCTCCTTCTCGCCGGTGATCTTGATGGTGGTGCGGTAGTTGTCGTAGTCGACCTTCTCGTTGCCAAACTGGGCCTGCAGGTAAAAGTCGCCCAACTCACGGACCTGCCGGATCCACCAGTCGCTGTGCTCGAACGAGTACTCGCCAGTCTTGCGACCCGACAGCACCAGGTACTGCGCGACGAAATTGAAGCCGCCACCCTCGTGGTAGAAGGTGCCGTAGACCTGGAGGTAGCGCCCCGGTTCCAGCATCTGGCGCATCTGCTCGCCGCACCACTGGCGGGGTTCGTTCAGGTTGTTGGCGATCCACCCGTAAGAGTTCGGGCCGAATTTGATGGAGAATTCCCGAGCGTCGCTCGTCTTCAGCACAAAGGTATCGCTGGAGGGATTGAAAGACACGACATAGCCGGCAATCGTGTCGGAGAAAGAAAAATCGATCTGGTTCATCGTGGATCCTGTTGAAACTGAAGATTCGCTGACCACCGAAGACGCAGCCGAAATCTTTCGCCCGCCGCCCGGTTCGCGCCGGGCGGCGGGCCGTGTTACATCGTCGTGATCAGGTATCAGCACGGCAGCCCTCGTGAACCAGGTCCGCCTGTCATCGACCGATTGTTGGGTCAATTCCGCGATGCCATCAAACCGACTCTGAGGCGGCGAGAC
>JBILYN010000475.1:0-3368 GCA_044377715.1 Aquabacterium sp. | reverse complement strand
CCGTCGTCGATCATCCGGCGCTGGTTGACCACGTCGGCCAGGCCATAGGCCATCCAGGCGGTGGCCGGCGCGCCGTCGCGGCCGGCGCGGCCGGTCTCTTGGTAATAACCTTCAATGTTTTTGGGCAGATCGAGATGGGCAACAAAGCGCACGTCGGGCTTGTCGATGCCCATGCCGAAAGCGATCGTCGCCACCATCACGATGCCGTCCTCGCGCAGAAAGCGGTCCTGGTGTCGGCGCCGCACATCCTGGTCCAGCCCGGCGTGGTAAGGCAGCGCGAGCACGCCCTCGGCGTCTAGCCAGGCAGCGGTCTCTTCGACCTTCTTGCGGCTCTGGCAGTAGATGATGCCGGCGTCCATGCCGTCGGGCCCCTCGTGCTCGTCGCGCAGAAAGCGCAGCAGCTGGACCCGTGGGTTGTTCTTTTCGACGATCTGGTAGCGGATGTTGGGCCGGTCGAAGCTCGCGACGAAGTGCTGGGCCTGGTCCAGCGCGAGGCGTTCGATGATGTCGGCGCGGGTGTGGTCGTCGGCCGTGGCGGTCAGCGCCATGCGCGGCACGCTGGGGTAGCGCTCGTGCAGTTGCGACAGGCCGAGGTACTCCTCGCGGAAATCGTGGCCCCATTGGCTGACGCAGTGCGCCTCGTCGATCGCGATCAGGCTGAGCAGCCCGCGCTCGTGCAGCGAGTCGAGCATCGCCAGAAAGCGTGGCGTGAGGATGCGCTCGGGCGCGGCGTACAGCAACACCAGGCGGCCGGACAGCAGGTCGCGCTCGACCCGGCGCGCACCGTCGCCCTCTAGCGTGCTGTTGAGAAAAGCGGCGGGAACGCCGGCCTCGTCGAGCGCGCCGACCTGGTCGTGCATCAACGCGATCAACGGGCTGACCACCAGCGTCACACCCTGACCGGCGCGGTGGCGGGCGATTGCCGGCACCTGGTAGCAAAGGCTCTTGCCGCCGCCGGTGGGCATCAGCACCAGCGCGTCACCGCCGCTGCAGACCTGCTCGACGATCTCGCGTTGCTGGCCTCGGAAGACGGCGTAACCGAAGACCTGTTGCAGGATCGCGAGCGGGTCGGTGGAACTGGCGGTGGCGGTGTGGGACTTTGGCATCAGGCGGGGATGGTAACGAGCCACAGACCAAACCACATTCGACCGGTAAGCTGCTGGTCGTCACGCGTCACCCCGGTTTCGTGGCTAAAGCAATGCACCCGCGGTCCTTAAGTGCTATACCGCTACGTCATCCGCAGCCGAGCGCTTGATCGGCTGCGGCACTCTACAAGATTCGAGGCGCCTCTCTTGAGCAAAATCGTACTAATTTTGGGTGTCAACGGCTTCATCGGCCACCACCTTTCGCGCCGAATCCTCGACACCACTGACTGGATTGTTCATGGTTTGGATCTGGACAAGAACCGCATTGCTGACTTGACACCGCACGAGCGCTTCCACTTCTTTGAGGGGGACATCACGATCAACCACGAATGGATCCAACACCACGTCAGGAAATGCGATATCGTGTTGCCGCTGGTCGCGATCGCTACACCAATGTCTTATGTGCAGGAGCCTCTGAGGGTATTTGAACTTGATTTCGAAGCCAATCTACCCATCGTGCGCCATGCGGTTCGCTACCGCAAGCGCTTGGTATTCCCCTCCACATCCGAGGTCTATGGAATGTGCGGGGATAGCGCGCTGGATCCCGACACATCGAAGCTGGTGCTAGGGCCGATCCACAAATCGCGCTGGATTTATTCATGCTCTAAGCAACTGATGGATCGCGTGATTCATGCTTATGGTCAGCATGAGGGCTTGGACTTTACGCTGTTCCGCCCATTCAACTGGATCGGACCTGGCCTAGACTCCATACACACACAGATGGAGGGCAGCGCCCGGGTGGTGTCTCAGTTCCTGGGCAACATCGCCCGCGGCGAAGCCATCAAGCTCGTGGACGGCGGCGCCAGCAGACGCTCGTTTACTCACATCAGCGACGGCCTAGATGCGCTGATGAAAATCCTACAAAACCGCGAAGGCATTGCCAGTGGCAAGGTCTACAACATTGGCAATCCGGGCAACAACCTATCGATCATCGAACTTGCGAAGACCATGTTGGCGATTGCCAGAGAATATCCAGAATACTGTCTCTCTCATCTGACAGAAATGGTATCAGTGACGGCACAGGACTACTACGGATCGGGATACGAAGACACGCTGCAGCGGGTGCCTAACATCGATAAGACGACACACGATCTGAAGTGGCACCCTAAGGTGAACTTGCAAGCCGCGCTGCGAGAAATCTTCGAAATCTATCGTTACGACTTGCAGACAGCTGGCGCGCTGCCGTCTTGAAATCGCGTACGCGAAGCACTCGTCTGCATGCATGACACCGCTTCAGTGGCCAATACCGCGCGTGCGCTGGCCATGTGATGCCCATTCCGAACTGGGTAACCGATCTGCTTGAAGCAGTACTACGGGCGTTGAGAGAGGCCTAGATCACAATATTGATAACGGCAAGACAAACGCGCGCTATCCGTTCCCTAGGTCTTGATGAGACTTCGCCATTCTGGCGGGAGACCCAAGCATCAGGGCTCCTGCTGGCGCATCTCGAGTCAACAGCGCGGCAGGGCCGATAACCGCTCGATCGCCAACCACGAGCCGCTCAAGTACCGTTGCACCTATTCCTATCGTCACGCCGGAACCAATGATCGACAGGCTGCCCAGATGGCTACCCGGTTGCAGACGCGAGAACGGGCCTATCGTGGTGTCGTGACCTACCGTCACTCCACGGTTCACAAATACATGCTCCCCAAGAGCAACGCAAGGCGCGATAACACTGTTGGCGCCGACAAACACCCCTTCGCCAAGTGTCGCCAACGGCGAAACATAAGCGCTTGGATGCACCAACGTGTGGAAATGCAATCCGAAGCGCGACCGAAGCCTTGCCGCCAACCCAGCGCGGGTCGGCGTGGTCGGACCCAGCATGAACAGCTCACCGACGCGAGGCTGGAAGTCATCGAGTTGCAACACTTCGGGCACGACCCCGACTGCGCGCCAAGCGGCCAGCCGCTTTTCCAGGCTGCGGTCGCGGTTGCCCAAATGCTCGGGTTGGTCGATGCAAATTCGCGCCACCTTCAAGCCATTCGCAAGAGCACAGTCCACCAAGTCGGACAGGATATTGCTTAGGCCGAAAATGACGAGCTGTTCAAAAGATGAATTCATAAAGATCCATTGCCGATAACGCGCCGCCTCGGAGATTCTAGCTGCCCCTTCATGCGCGAAGCATCGCGATTAAGGATAACTCCCTTGCGACGACTCAGTGGGTAATCGTTTAGACCCCCCACCAACCCGGGAGGGATGGCGCCTGTCGCGGCGTGTCCCTCG
>JBILYN010000474.1:0-3369 GCA_044377715.1 Aquabacterium sp. | reverse complement strand
TGCAAGCCCCCCTGGCGGCAGCACGGCTGGAGGCTTGATGGGCCCTTTTCTGGAAACCCTCTTCGGCGGCCTGATGTCGGGCATGCTGTATTCGCTGGTGGCGCTGGGCTTCGTGCTCATCTTCAAGGCCAGCGGAGTGTTCAACTTTGCGCAAGGCGCGATGGTGCTGTTTGCCGCGCTGGCGATGGCGCGCTTCTCCGAGTGGATCCCGGCGCTGCTGGGCTTCGACAACAAGCTGCTGGCCAACCTGCTGGCCTTTGCCGGCGCCATGCTGGTGATGGTGGCGGTGGCGTGGCTGATCGAGCGCCTGGTGCTGGGCAAGCTGGTCAACCAGGAGGGCATCACGCTGCTGATGGCCACGCTGGGCGTCACCTACTTCCTCGACGGGCTGGGTCAGACAATCTTCGGCAGCGAGATCTACAAGATCGACATCGGTTTGCCCAAGGACCCGATGTTCTTGCTGGAGTCCACCTTCCAGGGCGGCATTCTGATCAACAAGGAAGACCTCTACGCCGCCGTGATCGCCGCAGCCCTGGTGGTGGGCCTGAGCCTGTTCTTCCAGAAGACCTCCACCGGCCGCGCGCTGCGTGCGGTGGCCGACGACCACCAGGCCGCGCAGAGCATTGGCATCCCCTTGTCGCGGGTGTGGGTCATCGTGTGGAGCGTGGCGGGCTTCGTAGCGCTGGTGGCCGGCATGATCTGGGGCAGCAAGCTGGGCGTGCAATTCTCACTGTCGGTGCTGGCGCTCAAGGCCTTGCCGGTGGTCATCCTGGGCGGGCTCACCAGCGTGCCCGGCGCCATCATCGGTGGCCTGATCATCGGTGTGGGCGAGAAGCTGTCCGAGGTCTACATCGGCCCCATGTTGGGAGGCGGCATCGAGATCTGGTTCGGCTACGTGTTGGTGTTGCTGGTCTTGCTGGTGCGGCCGCAGGGTCTGTTCGGCGAAAAAATCATCGATAGGGTGTGACGCATGGCGACGATGAAGATTCAACCAAGTGGCGTGCGCGGATCCGGCTCTGCCGGGCCGCTGCGCGAGCCCCCCTGGGGGGTAGCGACCAGAGGGAGCGTGGGGGCATGATCTACCGAGAAAACGGTCAGTTCAAGACCAGCTACCGCGCCGACCAACAGGTCTTCCCGATCACGCAAGACCGGGTGGGCATCTGGCTGCTGCTGGCGTTTGCGGTGTTCGTGGTGCCGATGCTGGCCGACGAGTACCTGTTCCGCGCGGTGTTGATCCCGTTCCTGATTCTGGCGCTGGCAGCGCTGGGCCTGAACATCCTGGTCGGCTACTGCGGGCAGATCTCGCTGGGCACCGGCGCCTTCATGGCGGTGGGCGCCTATGCGACCTACAACTTCATGGTGCGCATCGAGGGCATGCCGCTGCTGCTGGCGGTGCTGCTGGGCGGCACCTGCGCCACGGTGGTGGGTGTGGTGTTCGGCATCCCCAGCCTGCGCATCAAGGGCTTGTACCTGGCAGTGGCCACGCTGGCCGCGCAGTTTTTCGTCGACTGGGCGTTCCTGCGCATCTCGTGGTTCACCAACAACTCGTCGTCGGGCTCGGTCTCGGTGTCCAGCCTGCAGGTGTTCGGCATCCCCATCAACACGCCGTTCGAGAAGTACCTGCTGTGCCTGGGCTTCCTGGTGGTGTTCGCCATCGCGGCCAAGAACCTGGTGCGCAGCCACATCGGCCGTGAGTGGATGGCCATTCGCGACATGGACGTGGCCGCCGCCGTCATCGGCATCCGCCCGGTATACGCCAAGCTCACCGCGTTTGCGGTGAGCAGTTTCATCGTCGGCGTGGCCGGCGCGCTGTGGGGCTTTGTGCACCTGGGCAGCTGGGAGCCAGCGGCGTTCTCGATCGACCGCAGCTTCCAGCTGCTGTTCATGGTGATCATCGGCGGCCTGGGGTCGATCATGGGAAGCTTCTTCGGCGCGGCCTTCATCGTGGTGCTGCCCATCTTCCTCAACCAGGCGCTACCGGTGCTGGGCGCCATGGCGGGCGTCACCATCAGCACGGCCACCGTGGCCCATGCCGAGTTGATGGTGTTCGGAGCGCTGATCGTCTTCTTCCTGATCGTCGAGCCGCACGGCCTGGCCCGTTTGTGGTCGATCGGCAAAGAGAAGATGCGGCTTTGGCCATTTCCCCATTGACGGTGCGGCCTGCAACGGCTGCGCAGATGGAGGTTCAACCGGCAACGGTTGACCGTGTTCGGAGGGCCGACGGGCCGCCTGATCTGGTAGGCACTGACGAGTGCGTTTGACTTGTGTTCCCCCTTTGGAGGCAAAAACCCATGAAATTCCAATCGATCGCGCTGGCCGCCCTGCTGGCCTCTGTGGCTGCCCCGGCGGCCTGGGCCCAGGACAAGGTTCAGTTCTTCCCCAGCCTGACCGGCCGCACCGGCCCGGTGGCGCCCAACGCCACGCCGTTTGCTAACGGCTACGCCGACTACATGAAGCTGGTCAACCTGCGCGGCGGCATCAACGGAGTGAAGACGCTGGTCGAAGAGTGCGAAACCGCCTACGCCACCGATCGCGGCGTGGAGTGCTACGAGCGACTGAAGGGCAAGCACGGCGGCGCCACGGTGTTTCAGCCGCTGTCGACCGGCATCACCTTCGCGCTGACCGAGAAGATCCCGGCCGACAAAATCCCGATGATCACCTCGGGCTATGGCCGCAGTGATTCAGCCGATGGCAGCGTGTTCAAGTGGAACTTCCCGCTGATCGGCCACTACTGGGTGGCCGGCGACACGGTGCTGCAGCACATCGCGAAGAAAGAAGGCGGCTGGGACAAGCTCAAAGGCAAGAAGATCGCAGTGGTCTACCACGACAGCCCGTTCGGCAAGGAATTGCTGCCCATCGTGCAGGAGCGCAGCAAGATGCACGGCTTTGAGCTGCAGTTGCTGCCGGTGCCCGCGCCCGGCGTCGAGCAGAAAGCCATCTGGCTGCAGGTGCGCCAGCAGAAACCCGACTTCGTCATCATGCAGACCTGGGGCGTGATGACCGCCACGTCAGTGAAGGAGGCGATTGCCACCGGCTACCCGCGCGAGAAGATGTTCGGCACCTGGTGGAGCGGCGCCGAACCCGACCTGCGCGACATCGGCGCTGCCGCTAAGGGCTACAGCGCGGTCATGATGCAGCACGGCGCCGAGCCCGATGCCGTGGTGGTCAAGGACATTCTGGCCAAGGTACACGACAAGGGCCAGGGCACCGGCCCCAAGGACGAAGTAGGCCAGACGCTGTACATGCGCGGCGTGGTCGGCGCGATGCTGGCCACCGAGGGTGTACGGGCAGCGCAAGAGCGCTTCGGCAAGGGCAAGGTCATGCTGGGCGACCAGGCGCGCTGGGGCTACGAGAACCTCAACCTGACCC
>JBILYN010000472.1:0-3374 GCA_044377715.1 Aquabacterium sp. | reverse complement strand
CACGAGCGCCGCAGATGCTGGCGGTGCAGACCGGCGAGTTCCTGCGCTCGGCCGACGATGTCGCTGACCTGGTGGTCGGCGTCCACCAGGGCAAGCCGGTCTACCTGCGCGAGGTCGCCGAGGTCCAGGCCGGTGCGGCCCAGGCCCAGCGCCATGTCTGGTTCACACCCGGGGCGGGCAGCGCGGCCAGCGCCGCGGTCGGTCAGGCGGTGGGTCAGGCGGTCGGTCAGGTTTACCCGGCGGTCACGCTGGCGCTGACCAAGCAGCCTGGCAGCAACGCGGTCGATGTCGCGGCGGCGGCGCGCAAGCGCCTGGACGAGTTGCGCAACACCGTGATCCCCGAAGGGCTGCAGGCCACGGTCACCCGAGACTACGGCCAGACCGCTGCCGAAAAGGCCAACAAGCTGATCCAGAAGCTGGCTTTCGCCACCGCGTCGGTGATCCTGCTGGTCGGCCTGGCGCTGGGCCGGCGCGAGGCGGTGATCGTCGGCGCCGCGGTGATCCTGACGCTGACCGCCACCTTGTTCGCCAGCTGGGCCTGGGGCTTCACGCTGAACCGGGTCTCGCTGTTCGCGCTGATCTTCTCGATCGGCATCCTGGTCGACGACGCGATCGTGGTGGTCGAAAACATCCACCGCCACCAGGCGCTGAGCCCGGGGCTGCCGCTGCGCAGCATCATCCCGACCGCCGTCGACGAGGTCGGCGGCCCCACCATCCTGGCCACGCTGACGGTGATCGCCGCGCTGTTGCCGATGGCTTTCGTCAGCGGGCTGATGGGTCCGTACATGAGCCCGATCCCGATCAATGCCAGCCTGGGCATGGCGCTGTCGCTGATGATCGCTTTCACCGTCACACCCTGGTTGGCGCTGCGGCTGATGAAGCCGGCCCACGCCGCAGTTGGCCATGACGCCGGGCTCGGCCCGAAGCTGGCGTGGCTGTTCCAGCGCCTGCTGATGCCACTGCTCGACAGCGCCAAGCGACGCTGGATGCTGGCCGCTGGCATCGTCGGCGCTTTGGTGCTGTCGATGGCGATGGCCGCGTTGCCGGGCACGGCCCTCGGCGTGGTGCTCAAGATGCTGCCCTTCGACAACAAGAGCGAGTTCCAGCTCGTCGTCGACATGCCTGCGGGCACGCCGCTCGAGTCCACCGCCGCTGCGCTGCAAGACCTGGCGGCCTTCCTGGCCCAGCAGCCCGAGGTGCTGGACTTGCAGGGCTACGCCGGCACTGCCAGCCCGATCACCTTCAACGGCCTGGTGCGCCAGTACTACCTGCGCGCCGATGCCGAGCAAGGTGACTTGCAGGTCAACCTGGTCGACAAGCAACACCGCCACGAGAAGAGCCACGCGATCGCCCAACGGCTGCGCCCGGCGCTGGAGAAGATCGCCGCCCGCCACGACGCCAAGCTCAAGTTGGTCGAGGTGCCGCCAGGCCCACCGGTGCTCAGCCCGCTGGTGGCCGAGGTCTACGGCCCGGACGAGGCCGGCCGCCAGCGTCTGGCGGCCCAAGTGGCCCAGGCCTTTGCCGCCACCCCGGACATCGTCGCGATCGACACCACGCTGGCAGTGGATGCGCCGCGCGCCTTTCTGCGGGTGCAGCGCCAACGCGCCGAAGCACTCGGCATCCCGGTGGCGGTGGTCGCGCAGACGGTGCAGGCTGCGCTGTCGGGCGCCGACGCGGCCTGGTTGCACGACGGCCAGTCCAAGTACCCGGTGCCGGTGCGGCTGCAACTGCCGCGCGAGGCGCAGGTTGGGTTAGACGCGTTGCTGGCGCTGCCGCTGCGCGCGGCGAACGGTCAACTGGTGCCCCTGGGTGAACTGGTCCGAGTCGAGCGCGGTGTGATCGACAAGCCGCTGTTCACCAAAGACCTGCAGGGCGTGAGCTATGTCTTCGGCGACATGGCCGGCAAGCTCGACTCGCCCTTGTACGGCTTGTTCGCGATCCGCCCCAAGCTGGCCCAACTCGCCCAACAAGGCGCCGAGGTCGGCGAGTACTGGATCCGCCAGCCCAGTGACCCTTTTCGCGAGTACGCCGTGAAATGGGACGGCGAGTCGCAGATCACCTACGAGACCTTTCGCGACATGGGCGCGGCCTACGGTGTCGGCTTGATCCTGATTTACTTGCTGGTGGTCGCCCAATTCAGAAGTTATCTGACGCCGCTGGTCATCATGGCGCCGATCCCGCTGACGTTGATCGGCGTGATGCCCGGCCATGCGCTGCTGGGCGCGCAGTTCACCGCCACCAGCATGATCGGCATGATCGCGCTGGCCGGCATCATCGTTCGAAACTCGATCCTGCTGGTCGATTTCATCGAGCTGCAGCTCGAGCGCGGCGTCGCGTTCAAGCATGCCGTCGTGGCCTCCGCCGCGGTGCGGGCCCAGCCCATCGCGCTGACCGGTCTGGCCGCGATGATCGGCGGCTTCTTCATCCTCGATGACCCGATCTTCAACGGTCTGGCGGTCTCGTTGATCTTCGGCATCCTGGTCTCCACGCTGCTCACGCTGGTGGTGATCCCGGTGCTGTACTTCGCGCTCTACCAGCGCCGCCATGCCCTGCCTTCCTCAACCACTCCACAGGAGTAACACCATGACCGTCGATCGATTGATACATGTTTTTGCAGGTTGCTTCATCCTGCTGTCGCTGGCGCTGGGCATCGCTGGCAGCCCTCTGTACGTCAGCCCTTGGTGGCTGGGCTTCACAGCGTTTGTCGGCGCCAATCTGCTGCAGTTCGGCTTCACCAAGGTCTGCCCGATGGGCTGGATGCTCAAGAAGCTGGGTGTGCCGGAGAAGGCCTGAACCGCCGCGATTGAATCGGCCAAGCTGAGCTCGCTGCGCAGACCGTGACAATGCAGATTCATTCCGACCAAGCCGCTTGCGCGGCCAGCTCCATCATGGCCCAACTCAGCGACGACAGCGCCCGCAAAGACCTGCTCAACCGGCTCAAGCGCGCCGAAGGTCAGTTGCGCGGCATCCAGCGAATGATCGAGACCGGCGATGCCTGTCTGGACATCGCCAGCCAGATGGCTGCGGTGCGCAAGGCGCTAGACAGCGCTTATGTGCGCATGACGGTGTGCTTCATGCAACAAGAGCTGCAAGCCAGGCTTGCGCCCGACGGCAGCCGCGAGGCCGACCTGACCGCCGTTCTCGGTGATGTCCAGACCCTGCTGAACAAGGTGCGCTAGCGGCACCGGGTCCAGCGCCAAATTCTTGCCACAGGACCGCAAAATGAGTGAAACCAGCGTGACCGTTCGCCTGACCCAGCGTCAGGACTACCAGTTCGACAACCAGTTCGGCGATGGCCTGCCTGACCTGCTGACCGACGAGCCCGCGCCCCTAGGCCAGGGCAGCGGTCCGTCGCCGATGCAATTGCTGTGCGC
>JBILYN010000471.1:0-3379 GCA_044377715.1 Aquabacterium sp. | reverse complement strand
CAAGTCGCGTCGTATCGAGCAGCCTGCGCTGTTCATCGGCGGCGATCGCGACCTGGCGCTGAGGATGCTCCCGGGCGTCAAGCCGGTCGATGCGATGGCGCCGCACCTGCCCGGACTGCGCGGTGCACATGTGCTGCCAGGCATCGGCCACTGGACCCAGCAGGAGGCGCCAGCGCAGGTGACGGCGCTGCTGCTGGACTGGCTGAAAAAGCTTTGAGCAGGCCCGCCGAAGCCCGGGCATGCGGCTTCGAGGCGTGAACAGCGGGCTGCGCCGCCATCGCGCCGCGACTGCGCGACAGCCGACCTGGTCGGTTTGTGGTTTACTCCTTCCGCACCCTGCACGCCGCGCCCTTGCCGGCCGCCGCCACAACGATGCCCAACCATCCAATCCGCGAAGCCGGTCTGGCTTTGCCAGCCGCGCTGCTGGCGTGCTTCGTTCCCACGATGTTGGCTTACAGCCCGCCGCCTTCGGCCACACTGCTCAACCAGTGCGTGGCGGTGGCCTTGTGGGGCGGTGTGGCGATGACCATGCCGCTGCGCGGTGCGGAGCGCGGCCTGTGGGCGTCGATCGCAGCGCTGCTCGGTGCGCTGGCGATAGTCGGCGGCGAGGCCATGGCCAGCTGGGCCTTGGGCGCACTGCCGATGTCGCTGGCGCTGCAAGCGGTGGGCTTGCTGGCCGGCGCGGCGCTGCTGGTCGCCAGCGGTGCAAGCGCGGCGCGTGGGCCTGGCGGGCCGATCGCATTCGGCGCGCTGGCGCTGGGTCTGCTGGTCGCTGGACTGGCCAGCAGCGCAGTGGCCTTGCTGCAGGTGTTTGCCCCGCAGTGGACCGATGGCAACTGGATCGCCCATTCCGGCCTGGCAGGCCGGGCGGTGGGCAATCTGCGTCAACCCAACCACTTGTGCAGCCTGCTGCTATGGGCGCTGGTCGCGGCAGTGGCGCTGCACGAGCTGCGCTGGCTGCCGCGCGCAGCGCTCTGGGCGGTGACAGCCTTGATGGTGTGGGCGGTCGAGCTGACCGCGTCGCGCACCGGCGCGGTGGGGATGGGCTTGTTGCTGGGCTGGGCGCTGCTGGACCGGCGCTTGTCGCGATCAGCGCGCTGGCTGCTGGCCGCCACGCCCTTGCTCTACGCGCTGGCTTATGGCGCGATGGCCGGGTACGGCCGCATCAGTGAGCAGGCGCTGGGCGCGAGCGCCAGACAGCTGGCCGAGGGTGTTGCGGCCGTCGAAAGCCCCAACTCGCGGATGAACATCTGGCACAACACCATCGACCTGATCACAGCACAGCCCTGGACTGGCGTCGGCTTTGGCGAGTTCAACCTGGCCTGGAGCCTGAGCGCTTTCGCCAACCGGCCGATCGCTTTTTTTGACCATTGCCACAACCTGCTGCTGCAGTTGGCCGTCGAACTGGGCCTGCCCGCAGCGGCGACCGTGACCGCGCTGCTGCTGCTGGCGCTGTGGCAAGGGCTGCTGCGCGCACGCAGCGCCAACGGCGACGCCGGACTGGTGGCCCGCGCCGGCCTGATGCTGGTGATCACGGTGGCGCTGCACAGCCTGGTCGAGTACCCGCTTTGGTACGCCTACTTCCTGCTGCCAGCTGCGCTGGCCTGGGGCTTTGTACTGGGTGTACCCGTTACCGCGACGACCGCGTCGCAGGCCTTGCCGCCAGCCAGACCGCCAGCCAGACGCTGGGGGCTCGCCGCCGGCGCGCTGATGACGCTGGCGGGCGCAGCGTCGATGCTGGACTTTCAACAAGTGGTCGCGATCTACGCGCCAGCCGAGGGCAGCGCCTCGCTGGGCGAGCGCATCGAGCAAGGCCAGCGCAGCCCGCTGTTTGCCCACCATGCCGACTACGCCGCAGCGACCAACCCCGGTTCACCGACCAGCACCACGCTGGGCTTCGCCCGGGCGCCGCACTCGCTGCTCGACACCCGGCTGATGATGGCCTGGGCCGAGCGCCTGGCAGAACAAGGACAGGTCGACCCCGCGCGCTGGCTGGCACAGCGCCTGCGCGAGTTCCGCAATCCCGAGTCGGAGGCCTTCTTTGCGCCATGCAAGGACAGCGCCAGCACGGCCTTCCAATGCCAAGCACCCCAGACGGTGCATGGTTGGCGCGAGTTCGCCGCGATGCACCCGCCCCCGCGTCAAGCCGCGGCGCTGTCCCCAGCACCGTCGGCCAGCCAGTGACCCAATTTGCCGCTGCGCTTCTTGATCAAGCGGATACCGCCGATCACCCTGCACCTCGGCCTCTCTCGCCCGATACGACACTGACAACATTTGCCGCGCTTTGACTTTGAGCCCGCCCAGGCGATGACAGGCTCAGGGATGGTGTACTTGATCGTGAATTTTTCGCATGTTCAAAATTCCCAAAGGAGATGACATGGCAAAGAAGAGTAAAGCCACGGAAGCAGTGGGCGGTGAAGTCTTAGCCGACGCAAAAGAATCCGAAGCGCTTGAAAAGTCCTGGATGAAGGCGGGTCGCTCAATACCGCGCAAACCGGGCAACAGTTACAAATACATCGAGGAGCTTGCCCATCTGCAGATGGAACTCATCAAGCTTCAGGAATGGGTGCGCATGCAGGGCCTGCGCGTTGCGGTCATTTTTGAAGGCCGCGATGCCGCCGGAAAGGGCGGCGTCATCAAGCGCATCACGGAAAGCCTCAATCCGCGCGTGTGCCGGATTGTTGCGCTCGGTACGCCCACCGAGAAAGAGCGCGGCCAATGGTACTTCCAGCGCTACGTTCCTCACTTGCCAGGTGCTGGCGAAATCGCACTTTTCGATCGCAGTTGGTACAACCGCGCAGGCGTCGAGCACGTGATGGGTTTTTGCAGCGATGCCGAGCACAAGGAATTCCTGCGCTCGTGTCCGTTGTTTGAGGAAATGCTTGTTCGTTCCGGGATCGTTCTCGTCAAATATTGGTTTTCGGTCAATGATGAAGAACAGGAAAGACGCTTCCAGGAACGCATCAGCAATCCCAGCAAGCGCTGGAAACTCAGCCCGATGGACCTGGAGTCACGCAAACATTGGATCGAGTACTCCAGAGCGAAGGACGTCATGTTTGCAGCGACCGATAAACCGAGAGCGCCCTGGAACGTGGTCGGCTACAAGCGTCCGAAGATGTCGAGTCAGAAATTCGTGCCAAAGATCTACTGAGCGCCAAGACAGTTCGCCTGATCGCTCGGTGCGCACCACTCGATCAGCGCCCTCAAGTTGCTTTTTGGGCTTCCGTTTGGCCTGCCGTTTGGCCTGCCGTTCGGCCTGCCGTTCGGCTGCTGAAGCTGCCCTTGTCCAATTCGGTCTCTACAGGCCCGGCCCAACCGGAACGCTCAGCCGCTTGGCCTGTCAGCAAGCGGCGTTGATCATCTGGGTCACCGAGCCGGC
>JBILYN010000165.1:0-10043 GCA_044377715.1 Aquabacterium sp. | reverse complement strand
GCGCCTGCGCAGGCCCAATCCTGCCCGTTCAACCTGATCATCACCAAGACCGACGGCAGCAAGGACTGCTTCACGAACCTGCCGATTGCCAACGCCGTCGACCCGAGCAACCGAGAGATTTTGTCGAAGATCGTCGGCAAGTCGCAGCGCTACTACCTGGCCTATGCCAAGTCGCCAACCTGCAAAGCGGTGGCGGTCACCTCCAACTGGATCACCTTGACCGGGTTTGACGAGACCGCCAGGAAGCAAGCGCTGTCGTCCTGCCAGGCCCAGGGTTGTGAGTGCGAGCTGGCGATCGACAGCGGGATGGTGCTGTCGCGCTCGGTCGAGACTCCGGATGTCGCGGTCGCGCAGAAGCTTGCCGACGATGAACGGAACCGGGCCGCCGAGGAAAACCGCCGCGCGCAAGCCCAGCGCACGGCCCAGGAACTGACGCTGGCCGCTGAGCGGGCCAGGTTGCTGGCGCTGGATCGGGAGCGACAGGCCACGCTGGCTGAACAAGCCCGGCAGGCCTTGGTGCGTGCCGAGCAGCAGCGCGCGGAGGAGGGCAGGCAGGCCGATGCGCAGCGCCTGGCCGCGGAGCGCGCCCAGGCCGACGACCGCGCCCGGTTGCTGCTGGCGCAATCGCGCCAGAGCGCACAGGAAGCCGAAGCGGCGAAGTCAGAACTTGCGCGCGCTCGGCAGCAACTGGCCGAAGTGCAGGCGGCTCAGCTTGCGCAGGCGGCGACGCAGGCTGCGCAGGCGACCCAGGTGGCCGCACAGGCCGCAGCACAGCAGGCGCAGGCTGAAAAGCCTAGGCTCGTTGTCAACACGGCCAGGCGCAAGGCCTTGGTGATCGGCAACGACAGCTACGGGCAGGTCGGCAAGCTTGAAACCGCGCGGGCCGATGCCCGGTCGGTGGGCAAGACGCTGGCCGGACTGGGCTTTGACGTGTCGCTGCACCTCGATCTGAACGAGCGCGCGATGAAGGCTGCGCTGCGCGCGTTCAAGGCCAAGACCCTGGGTGGCGATGAGGTTGTGTTTTTCTTTGCCGGGCACGGCGTGGAGTTCGGTGGCAGCAACTACCTGCTGCCCACCGACATCCGCAGCGAAGGCGAGGACCAGGTCAAGGACGAGTCGATCCAGTTGCAGCGCGTGCTCGATGACATGCGCGAAAAGAGCGTCGGCTTCATGCTTGCGGTGGTCGACGCTTGCCGCGACAACCCTTTCCGCGACATCGGCCGGGCTTTTGGCTCGCGCGGGCTGGCTGCGACCACGGCGTCGTCGGGCCAGATGATCGTGTACTCGGCCGGCGCTGGCGAAAAAGCGATGGACAAGCTCGCGCCCACCGACAAAGACCCCAACGGCGTGTTCACCCGGGTGTTCTTAAAAGAGATGGTCAAGCCCGGCGTTCCGGTGGACCGGGTGCTGCGCAACGTGCGAAGCGAGGTGGTGCGCTTGGCGAAATCGGTCGGCCGCGAGCAGACCCCTGCGCTGTACGACCAGGCGGTGGGAGACTTCTTTTTCAGGCCGTAGTGGTGATCATGCACAATTCTTCCACAAACAGCGATATCCCCAAACCTAAGAACCTGACAAAAACTTGAAGGCGTTTGAGCCATGAGCAAAATCACCAATTTGAACAGTCTCCCAGAATTCGATATCGCGCAATACATCGAGACCGATGCAGACGTTTCGGAATACCTGCGCCAGGCTCTAGAGGAAGGCGACTCTGGTGAACTCGGCGCAGCATTGGTGCATATCGCCAACTACCGCGCGAGGCTTGCAGCAGCAGGCAAAAGCCGGCAGTCTGGAGCAAGCGCAGGAGCTTGACGTCCTTTTGGCGGTGCTACGAACGCATCTTGGCGACATGGTCGCGCAGCGCCTCGTCGATGCGCGTCTGCCACCCGTCACCCGTCGCGCAAAAGTAGTCCGCAACGTCGCGTGACAGCCGGATCGAGATGCGCTCTTTCACGGGTAATTTCTGTGGCCCGCGTTCGCCGGGCCGGCGCCGAATGGCCACCATTCCCGCATAGGCTTCAGTCGGCAGCACCTCAGCCGCTGGTCGTGCGCGTTTGAACCATTCGTCGTCAAGCTCTGGGTTGTCCGAGTCGGCCGCAATGCCGGCGTTGATGAGGGCATCTTCTTCAGCGGTGGGGCTGATGTGCCCGACTTTAAGTTTCGGCATATCGATGCGCCATTTTTTTGTGTTGACAATAAGATTATATTGTCAACGGGCGGCCGATGAAGTCTTTTGCGCCGTCGCCCTTTGCAAGGTGTGTTTCGACGATCCTCAAGACAAGACTGGACGATGGCCTCGCTCAGCACCGGCGTGTGGCTCTTGAATGCCTTGCCGGTCTCCCGGCCTCTCTACGCGGATTGAAACAAGCCCTGCTCAACCCCATCCCGCGATGGCTGGCATGATGCGGCTGGAGTCCTTGTCCGTGAGAGCCAGCCCATGAGCGCAGCGATATCCGATTACGGTGACCAGCAGGCAGCGATGCAGGTCTACCTGGCCGATGGCGAGAAGCGAGCGTTCGCGCTCGGCAACCGAGGCCCGATGCGCTTTTCTGCCGACGGCAGGGTGCACCCGGACATCCTCGCGGCCTATTGGCGCTGCGGCTTTTACGTCTTCGAGGGTGTGCTCGCCGCCGATGAACTTGTCGACATCGAGGCTGATTTCCGCAACATCCTCGACCGACTGCCCAGCGAACGCCGCTCGCCGCACGACCGCCAAGGCCGTCCGGCCTTGGGCGCTGACTGCAAGGCGCCGACCCTGCAATGGTCGCGACCGCTGGGCGACCCGGTCGGTGGCACCCAACTCGCCAATGGCCGCCATCCGCTGAAGATGTTCGAGCCCCAAGCCGCCGCCGGTGCGCCCAAGGAGATCGTCTACTTGATCCTGGGCTCGCTGCAGTTCTCGCCTGCCGCGCTGCGCGTCTACGGCCACCCGCATTTGCTGGCGATGGCCGCGGCGGTCAATGGCGACGATTTCGTCCCGTTCAATGAGGCTTTTTTCATCAAGGAGCCCGGCCTCGGCGCCTCGGTGGCCTGGCACCAGGACGGTGTCACGCACTGGCAAAGCCCCGACTGGGACGAGGGCACGCACGGCTTCAACTTCATGGCCCAGCTCTACGGTTGCACGCCGGCCAACGGGGTGTGGGTGGTACCGGGTTCGCACAAGCGCGGCAAGGCCGACATCAAGGCGATGGCGGCCGCAGCGGGCTCAGAGCGCCTGCCCGACGCGGTGCCCATCGTCTGCAAGCCGGGCGACGTGGCGATCACCAACCGGCAGGCGGTGCATGGGTCTTTCGCCAACACCAGCCGCGACTGGCGCGTGACGCTGAACTTCGGCTTTCACCGTCGGCGCTCGGTGCTGGGGGTCGAGACCCAAGGCACTGTCCACGCTGCTGCCGGCGTCTACGATGAGCAGCGAATCCACAAGCGCGCCCATTTGATCGGCTGGGGCATCGATGCGCGGCGCCAGCGCTTTCCTGATGAGGCGCCTTTCGTGTACCAGCCGCATGCCGCTGCCGGCGAAACCTATCGCTGGAATGACGCAGCCAAGGCCGACATCAAGGATTACAACCTGCTCGACCTGAGCATCTGAGCGGCCGCAGCGCCGCGCTTGATCAAGAGGATCACATGACTGCTTTCACGCTCTGCGTCGGCACCGCCGGCACCTCGGTCTGGTTCAGCCGTGACCTCGGCGAGACTTGGGATCGGCCTTACAGCGAATCTGGCCTGTACCTGGAGTCGCGGGTGTGGGCCTTGTCAGCGCACCCAGGCCGACCCGGCGAGGTGCTGGCCGGTACCGATTCGGGCGTCTACCGGTGGTCGGAAGCCGCGCGGCTGTGGACGCATCTGCCCGGGCCCTTCGACAAAGACTGCACCTGGGCGCTGGCCCAGGACCCCCACAACCCGGATGTGATCGTCGCCGGCACCCATCCGGCCGCGCTGTACCGATCGGACGACGCTGGTGTCAGCTGGCGGGCTTTGAACGTGACGCTGGCCGACGAGTGCATTTTTGTCGGCGTGCCGCGCGTCACGCAGGTGCTGTTCGACCCGGCGGTCAAGGACACGCTGTGGGCTGGGGTGGAGATCGACGCAGTGCACCGCAGCCGCGACGGCGGCAAGACCTGGGCCCGCCTCGACCAAGGCCTGGTGTCGGGCGATGTCCACGGGGTGGCGGTGGTCGGCCAGGGCGGCAAGTCGACGGTGTTTGCAACCACCAACAAAGGCCTGCACCGCAGCGCGGACGCGGGTGAGACCTGGGCGCTACAGCCGCTGGACTCGCCCTGGCAGTACACGCGCACGATCAAGGCCCGGGCCGACGGCGACCATGTCCTGTTCCTGACCAACGGCAACGGGCCACCCGGGTCCACCGGCCGGCTGCTGCGCTCGCGCGACCATGGCGACAGCTGGCAGGACGTGGGTCTGCCAGGCGACATCAACAGCACCCCTTGGTGCGTGGCCTCGCACAGCGCCGACCCGAACATCGTCTTCACGGTGACGAACCTGGGGCAGATCTTTCGCAGCCTGGACGGCGGCGAGACCTGGGTCAAGCTCAGGCGCGAGTTCGGCGAGGTGCGCTCGATGGCCATGCTGCCGGCATGACGCCTGCGCGAGAGAACGCGATGCCATCGCCCCAAGCGCTTCACGCCTACCGCTTGCCTTGGGCCAGCGCGCTGCTGCTGTGCGCCATGCTGGTCAGTGGCTGCAGCACGCTGCATCCCCAGCGGGTTCGCGCCGGCCAAAACCAGGCTGAGGTGTTGGCGGCGATGGGCCAGCCCACCGGCCGCTATGCGCTCGATGGCGGCGCGCAGCGGCTGGAGTTCGCGCGCGGCCCGGCGGGTCGGGTGACCTGGATGGTCGACCTGGACGCCAATGGCCTGGTGCTGGGCATCGAGCAGGTGCTCGACGCTGCGCACTTTGCCCGCGTCGTCGACAAGATGCCGCGCGAAGCCTTGCTGCGCTTGCTGGGCCGGCCTGCTGCACGCCAGGGTGAATGGCAGAACCGCGAGACCTGGTCTTGGCGCTACGAGACCAACGACTGCCTGTGGTTTCGAGTCACGCTCAGCGCTGAAGGCCTGGTGCGTGACGGCGGCGCGGTGATGACCGACTTCGCCTGCGACGGGCCCAGCACCCATGCGCGATGACGCGGGCTGACTTCTCGAGACACGCTTGAAATTTCACACCGCATGACCCAAGCCCTGACCCTGTACGGCATCCCCAACTGCGACACCGTCAAGCGCGCCCGCGCTTGGCTGGCCGGGCAAGGCACAGCTGCGGCGTTTCACGACTTCAAGAAAGCCGGCGTTCCAGAATCAGCGCTGGCGGGCTGGATCGCTTCGGTCGGCTGGGAGCGCTTGATCAACCGCCAGGGCACGACCTGGCGCAAGCTCGACGAAGCCAGCCGCCATGCCGTGGTGGACGCTGCCAGTGCCAGCGCACTGATGCGGACGCAGCCCAGCGTGATCAAGCGCCCGGTGGTGGCATGGCCAGACGGCGGCGTCACCGTAGGTTTCGACTTGGCCGAGTTCAGCCGGCGGGTTTGAAACCTGAGCCAGCGGCAGCCTCCTGCTGCAGCGCCGCTTTGTCGATCTTGCCCGCTGCCGTCAGCGGCAAGGTCTCGCGCAGCACGATCTGGCGCGGCACTTGGTCGTCGACCGGAAAACCCGTGGCCACGCCGATGCAGCACCAGGCCCTGGCCCTTGAACCGCGCCCGGCTGGCATCGCTGCCCACATCGTCGCTTTCGACGATTCATGTGCCGTGGGCGATCTGAAACACTGCTGCCAACGCATTCCAGGAGAACTTGCCATGCATGAGCCCGACCCGGCGGACACCGCCTTCCGCGAAGAGGTGCGGCAGTTTTTAGCGGCCAAACTCACGCCCGAGCTACGGCTGGTCGGGCGCCGCGCCTCGGGGGTGTTCGCCGCTTACCCCGACGGCCATCCTTGGTTCCGCATCCTGGCCGAGCGCGGCTGGAGCGTGCCGAATTGGCCGGTGGAGTGGGGTGGCTGCGGCTGGAGCGTGCGCCAGCACGACATCTTTGCCAGCGAGCTGGCAGCGGCCAACGCGCCGGCGCTGGCGGGGCAGGGCACGCGAATGGTTGCGCCGGTGGTGATGGCCTTCGGCACGCCCGAGCAAAAAGAGCGCTGGCTGCCAGGCATACGCTCGGGCGATGACTACTGGGCCCAGGGCTATAGCGAGCCGGGGTCGGGGTCTGACCTGGCCTCGCTGCAATGCCGCGCAGTGCGCCAAGCAGGGCCTCATGGCGACGAGTATGTGATCAACGGCACCAAGATCTGGACCACCCACGCGCAGTGGGCAAACAAGATGTTCTGCCTGGTGCGCACCGACAGTTCGGGCAAGCCTCAGCAAGGCATCAGCTTCTTGCTGTTCGACATCAAGTTGCCGGGCATCACGATCCGGCCGATCATCAGCATCTCGGGCGACCACGAGCTCAACCAGGTGTTCTTCGACGATGTGCACGTGCCGGCATCGGCGCTGCTGGGCGAGGAGAACCGCGGCTGGACCATCGCCAAATACCTGCTGGTGCACGAGCGGGGCGGCAGCTATTCGCCGATGTTGCGGGCCCGGCTGGCACGCTTGTACCAGGCCTTGGAACAGGCCTTTGCTGGCCGCCCCAAAGACGACGCCGAGCGCGGCGATTTGCTGCGCCGGTTGGCCGATGCGCAATGCCGCATCGACGCGCTGCAGGCGCTGGAGCAGCAGGTGTTGGCCGGGCGCATCCGCGGCGACGATCAGCCGATCGCGCCATCGGTGGGCAAGCTGCTGGGCAGCGAGCTCAAACAGCTGCTGACTGAGATCGGGGTGCTGATCGCCGGGCCCTATGTCGCGGCCCGGCTCGCGCCTGCCGATTGCGCTGGCGACGACACCACGCTCGCGCTGCCCGAGGACGCGGTGTTCGCGATGGGCGCTTACCTCAACGACCGCGCCGCGTCGATCTACGCCGGCACCAACGAGGTGCAGCGCAACATCATTGCCCAGCACTTGCTGGCGAACTGAGGACGACGATGAACACGATGTTCGAACTCAGCGACACCCAGTCGCTGCTGCGTGACAGCCTGGCACGCTGGCTGGGAACGACCGCCCCCTTCGACCGGCGTGAAGCGCTGTTGCGCACACCCGAAGCGATCGCGCCGCTGTGGCAAGGCCTGGCCAGCGAGCTCGGGCTGCTGGGCGCTGCGCTGCCTGAGGCCGTTGGCGGGCTGGGCGGTGGGCTGGCCGATCACATGCTGATCATGCAATCGCTGGGCGAGGCCTTGCTGCCCGAGCCCTACCTGGCGTGCCTGGTGCTGGGCGCGGGGCTGCTGCAGCGACTGCCCGGCGAGCTGCCGCGGCAGTTGCTGGCCGGCGTGATCGACGGCGCGGTGCGACCGGTGCTTGCGACGATCGAGCCCGAGGCGCGGCACGATCTGGCGCAAGTGCGCAGCACGCTTCGCAGCCAGGCCGGTGCCACCGTGCTGAGCGGGCGCAAGGCGATGGTGCGCGCAGCGCCTTATGCGACGCACTGGCTGGTGAGTGCGCGTGACGGCGCTGGCCTGCTGCGGCTTGCGCTGGTCAAGCCCGACGCGCCAGGCATCACCAGGCGCGATCTGCGGCTGGCCGACGGCGGTTGGGCGTCCGAGCTGGGTTTCGAGTCCACCCCGATCGAGGCTTTGCTGGGCGAGCCCGGGACCGACTTGCTGCCGCTGATCGCCAAAGTCAGCGACGAAGCGCTGCTGGCCACTGGCGCCGAGAGCATCGGCGTGATGCAGCGCTTGCTGCGCGACACGCTGGACTATGTGCGCCAACGCCACCAGTTCAAGGTGGCGATCGCAAGCTTTCAGGTCATCCAGCACCGGCTCGCCGACATGCACATGGTGCTGCTGCAAGCCAATGCGCTGGTCGGCGCAACACTGGCGCAGATCGACGGCCCCGCAGCGCAGCGCCAGCAGGCGGTGGCCTCGGCCCAGGTGGCGGTGGCGCGGGCCTGTCGTTCGGTCGGCCAGGGCGCGGTGCAGCTGCACGGCGGCATGGGCATGACCGACGAGCTGGTCGTCGGCCATCTGTTCAAGCGCCTGACGCTGATCGAGGCCCAGGGTGGCGGTGCCGACGCCTTCCTGCGGCGCGTGGCCGACCTGCGTGCCGTCAACGCAGCCGTGTCAGGACAATAGCGGTGGCAGGGCAATAGCGGGATCGCTGCCATACGGCGGCCGCTGGTTTTGAGATTTCAAGGAGAGCACCATGGCATTGACTTTCACCCGCAGTTGGGCCGACGAAGACCTGGACCGCTGGCGCGACACCTGCTCGCGATTTGTCGAGCAGGAGCTGCAGCCCGGCGACGAGGCGGCCCGACAGCTAGGCAATGTCGGCAAAGACTTGTGGCGCAAGGCCGGCGAGCTGGGCCTGCTGTGCACCGACATCCCAGAGACCTGGGGCGGCGGCGGCGGCGACTTCCGCCATGAGGCGGTGATCTACGAAGAATGCTCGCGCCGCGGTTTGAGCGGTTGGGGCAATTCGGTTCACACCATCGTGGCGCATTACTTTCTGAACCACGGCACCGAAGAGCAGCGCCAGCGCTACCTGCCGCGCATGGCGCGCGGCGAGATCGTCGGCGCGATCGCGATGACCGAGCCCGGCACCGGTAGCGACCTGCAGGGCATCCGCACCCGGGCCGAGAAGCAAGGCGATCACTTCGTCATCAATGGCAGCAAGACCTTCATCACCAACGGTTTGCTGGCCGGCGTGGTGCTGGTGGTGTGCAAGACCGACCCGACCCAGGGCGCTCGCGGCACCTCGATCCTGATCGTTGAGACCGAGAACTGCGAGGGTTTCAGGGTCGGCCGCGTGCTCGACAAGATGGGCATGAAGTCGCAAGACACCTCCGAGCTGTTCTTCGACAACGTCACCGTGCCGGCTGCCAACCTGTTGGGCGGCCAAGTCGGTCAGGGTTTTTACCAGCTGATGGGCGACCTGCCGTACGAGCGGTTGATCATCGGCGTGACAGCGCTGGCCTGCATGGAAGGCGCTTACGAGGCGACGCTGGACTATGTGCGCGAGCGCAAGGCTTTTGGCAAGCCGATCGCCGACCTGCAGAACACGCGATTCAAGCTCGCCGAGGTGGCGACGCAGATCCAGGTCGGTCGCGCTTTCATCGACCGCTGTGTCGAGTTGTTGCTCGTCGGCAAGCTCGACACCGCGACCGCGTCGATGGCCAAGCTCTGGGGCAGTGAGACCCAAGGCCGGGTGCTCGACGAATGCCTGCAGCTGTTTGGCGGCTACGGCTTCATGAACGAATACATGATCGCCAGGATGTATGCCGACGCGCGGGTGCAACGCATCTACGGCGGCACCAGCGAGATCATGAAAGAAGTGATTTCGCGCGCGCTTTGAACGACCCCACCCACTTTTGGAGAGCCCCATGACCGACGCCACCAACCAAGACCTGCTGATCGACGAGCGAGGCGGCGTGGCCTGGCTGACGATGAACCGGCCGGCGCGCCTGAACGCGATGAACACCGGCTTGGTCGACGCGCTGCGCAACTATTTTCAGAGCCTGCACAAGCGCCATGAGATCCGGGTGGTGGTGCTGCAAGGCGCCGGCCGCGCCTATTGCGCTGGTCTGGACTTGAAGGACCGTGTCGGCGCTGCGCCACGCGACGTGCAGGCCAGCTTCGACGGCCAACACAGCATCCGCGACATCATGATCGCGATGCGCGAATGCCCGCAGCCGGTGATCAGCATCGTCCAGGGTTCAGCCAGCGGCGGCGGCTTCGGGCTTGCGCTGGCCAGCGACATCCGGCTTGCGACGCCCGACGCGCGCTTCAACGCCGCGTTCATCAGGATCGGCGTGTCGGGCTGCGACATGGGGTCGAGCTACTTCCTGCCGCGCATGGTGGGCGCGTCGGTGGCTGCCGAGTACTTGCTGACCGGCCGCTTCATGGACGCGCAGCGCGCCTACCAACTGGGCTTGGTCAGCCGGGTCGATGCGATGCCAGCGCTGCAGGTCGAGGCCCAGGCGATGGCCGATGACATGCTGCACGCCACGCCGCTGGCA
>JBILYN010000469.1:0-3391 GCA_044377715.1 Aquabacterium sp. | reverse complement strand
GCGCGAGCTCGCGGCCACGCACACCTCGTACCACATTCTTGAGACCATCTTGCAGTGCAAGATCGACCATGCCGATATCTCGATTCGGGCACAGTCATCGACCGCTGAGATGCGCAAGCTGCTCAGGATGCCGCCCTCGACGCCGATCATTGCGCTTGAGCGGGTTTCTTATACCGCCGACGGCTCCCCGGTCGAATACGCGCTGTATTGCGCACAAGCCGACTCTTACGAGTTTTCATTCAAGGTCAACAGCAAGGTTGATGTGGCCGACGCGCTGGCGCGCCGCGCCACGCCAGCCAATCGATGAGGCGGACGCAGCCCTTGGCGAGTCCATTCGCGCAGCCGCCGGTTCTCACTTCCAAATAGCGGAGACAAGCCATGCAGCATTCACAGTACATGCCCGAACGAATGGGCCGCGCCACCATCTCGCCGACAGGCCGGTTCGAGGCGGGTTCGTTCCAGACTTTCACGCTGGTCTATACCGCCGGCTACTTCGGCATTGACGACACCGGTTCGCTCAAAGTGGTGCAGCGTTTTGCCAGCGACATGGGGCGCCCGCAATGGAGCGATCCCAGTGCGCCGAACTTCACCACCGTGCAGGCCTCCAATGGCGCTGTGCTGGAGGTGCAATACGATGGCAAGCGCAATATTCGGCCCTGGGACAAGACGCTGTTCATCCGCGTGATCCGCGGGTTTCTGCGCGAAGACGACACCATCACGGTGTGTTTCGGCGACCGCTCGCAGGGCTCACCCGGCATGCGGGTACAGACCTTCTGCGAGCCGACCTTCGAGTTCCGGGTGCTCGCCGATCCGTTTGCGACCTACCACTACACCGAGTTGCCGGTGCAGCCCTTTATCGCGGTGGTCGCCGGTCCGCCCGTGCTGTGGAAGGCGGTGGTCCCGACGCTGCGCCATCCGGGTCAGGGCTTTCGCCTGGGATTCAAGGCCGAAGACCGATGGGGCAACCCCAGCGATCAGGTCGATGGCGTCTTCACGCTGCGATCGAACCGCCCGGTCCAAGGCTTGCCCGCAACGTTTGCGATGCGCCGCGGTGAGCATTCGCGCAGCTTCGAGAACCTGTCGGTCAGCGAAGCCGGCGATGTGTGGATCGAGGTCTTCGACGCCGCTGGCGCGCGACTTTGCATCAGCAACCCCTTGCGCATCGCCGGTGACGCGCCGCTGTTGCATTACTGGGCCGATCTGCACGGGCAGTCGGAAGAAACCATTGGTACGAATTCAGCGCGTGAGCTGATCGAATTCGCCCGCGACCGGGCTTTCCTCGATGTGATGAGCCACCAGGGCAACGACTTCCAGATCACCACGCCTTTCTGGGAGCAGCTCAATCGCCTGACGGCCGAGTTCAACGAGGACGGCCGCTTTGTGATCTACCCGGGCTACGAATGGTCGGGCAACACCGGCCTGGGCGGTGACCGCAATGTGATGTTCATGCAGGAGGGCCGGCAGATTCACCGGTCTTCGCATGCGCTGCTCGATGACCTGTCCGATCTTTCGTCTGACGCGAACAGCGCCAAGGACTTGTTCGATGCGCTCAAGGCCGAGGACTGCCTGGTGTTTGCGCACATCGGCGGCAGATATGCCGACATCAAGATGGCGCACGACCTGCGCATCGAGCGATCGGTGGAGGTCCATTCCGATTGGGGTACTTTCGAGTGGCTGGTGCACGACGCGATGGAGCAGGGCTATCGCATCGGGATTCTCGCCAATTCCGATGGCCACAAGGGCCGGCACGGCGCGAGCCACCCGGGTGCGTCCTTGTTTGGCGCTTATGGTGGCCTGTCTTGCCTGCTGTCCAAGGACTTGAGCCGCGCGGCTATCTTCGAGGCCTTGCGCCAACGCCACCATTACGCCACGACCGGCTGTCGCATGCTGCTCGATGTGCAGGCGCACTTTGACAGCGATGCCAAGCTCTACCAGAACGAC
Organism: Aquabacterium sp.; assembly: GCA_044377715.1. Lineage (GTDB taxonomy): Bacteria > Pseudomonadota > Gammaproteobacteria > Burkholderiales > Burkholderiaceae_C > Pseudaquabacterium. The sequence goes on along the minus strand of JBILYN010000469.1, from coordinate 1,450 downwards.
CCCAAACTCGGCCCCAGCGACACCAGCGGGGTTCGGTCCGCGATCATGGGCGACATCGTGCAGGCCGACGATGAGTCGGTCGAGTTGCGGGTGCACGCGGTGGCGCCGGCGCCGATCGAGCGCATCGAAATCCGCAACCGACTGGCGGTGCTCGAGACCTGGCGGCCTTACGCTGACCAAGAACTCGGGCGGCGTATTCGCGTGATCTGGGAAGGGTCCGAGTACCGCGGCCGTGGCCGCCAGACCGTGTGGGACGGTGGCTGTAGCCTGACGGACAACCGATTCGAGCGCATCGTGCCGATCAATCAGTGGAACCTCGACAAGCAAATCGTGCAGACCGGCCCGGCGTCGCTGGCATGGAGCGCGCTGACGACGGGCGGCTTCGGCGGTTTCGATGCTTGGCTCGCGGACGGGCAAGCCGGTGTGTTGCGCATCGACACGCCGCTGGTCAAGTGCGACATCGCCATCGCTGACATCGGGCGCGAAGATCTGGTCTTCGAGGCTGGCGGCATTGGCCGCCGTATCCGGGCCTTCAGGCTGCCCGACGAAAACCCGCATCAGCAGGTTCAGATCTCACGCCGCATCCCCCTGCAGACTGAGCACGACAATGCGCTGTATGTCTGCATCACGCAGGAAGACGGGCATTTGATCTGGTCCAGCCCGATCTACGTGATCCGATGAGACTTTTAAGACCCCGACCGGCGGGCGCTGGCTGTCGGTCTGCCTCTCAAGCAAATGTGGCTTTGCCACTTTGCTTGATCCCCACGGGGGGCGGCCGGCTTCAGCCGGCCTTGGGGCGCTCTCAGGCAAATGTGGCTTTGCCACTTTGCTTGATCCCCACGGGGGGCGGCCGGCTTCGGCCGGCCTTGGGGCGCTCAGCAGTTCGCACGAAGAAACATTCGACAAGACAAGGAACGACGACATGTCAGAGAACCAAGCCGGCACCGCCTCCCAGTTTGAAGGCCACATGGGCAAGACGCTGGCCGAGTCCACACCGCACTGGGTCGCGCCACCGCGCGCAGCGCCCGGCAGCCCGAACGTGATCGTGATCCTGATGGACGACATGGGCTACTCTGACCTCGGTTGCTTCGGCGGCGAGATCGACACGCCCAACATCGATGCGTTGGCCGCCAACGGTTTGCGCTTCACCAACTACACCACGGTGCCGATGTGCACGCCGGCGCGCGCGGCCTTGCTCACCGGCAAGAACCCGCACAGCGTGGGCTGCGGATGGTTGTCGCACAACGACCCCGGCTACCCGGGCTACAAGGGTGAAATCGCGCTCAATGCGCCGACCAGCGCCGAGCTGCTGCGGCTGCGCGGTTATGCCACGATGGCCGCTGGCAAGTGGCACAACACCTACGACCGTAACAATTTTCCGGGAGGCGACACCAGCTCTTGGCCGATCCAGCGCGGCTTCGACCAGTTCTATGGATTCCTGGCCCCAGAG